>CAJYJW010000169.1 GCA_913775025.1 uncultured Sphingomonas sp.
TGCCCAGCGAAGCGGATGTTGGGGCGTGAGCGTAGCCGCAATTCGCCGTCCAGCAGACGCGGCGCGTTGAGGAAGGTGTTGCGATGCAGGCCGCCCAGCCGTGCGAACTCCGCATTTTCCAGGCCGGGGATCGTGCGGAACAGGCGGACCTGCTCGGCATGCTTCAGCTTCGTCTGGAAACCGACGATGTTCCAGAGCGTGCCGAGCGCATTGTCCTGCCGCAGTTGCACCACCGCATAGGGCCAGCGCCCGGTGCGGGGATCGTCCAGCCCGACGCCCTTCATCGGGCCGAAGCGCAGCGTCTCCGGCCCGCGCTCGGCCATCACCTCGATCGGCATGCAGCCGTCGAAATAGGGGGTATTCGCCTCCCATTCCTTGAAGGCGGTCTTCTCGCCGTCGATCAGCCCGGCCACGAAGGCGTGATACTGCTCCTTGGAGAGCGCGCAATTGATGTAATCCTTGCCGTCGCCCTTGTTCCAACGCGACTGATACCAGGCGACATCCATGTCGATCGTGTCGAAATGAACGATCGGCGCCAGCGCATCGAAGAAGGCGAGCGCCTCCTCCCCTGTCTCTCCCGCGATCGCGGCGGCGAGGGGGGCGGCGGTGAGCGGCCCCGTGGCGAGGATGGCGGGGCCGTCAGGTAGTGCGTCCACCCGTTCGCGCGCCAGGGTGATATTCGGATGCGCCTCGATCGCGGCGGTAATGGCGGCGGAAAAGCCGTCGCGGTCCACCGCCAGCGCCGAGCCGGCGGGCACGCGATGCCTGTCGGCCTCGCGCAGGATCAGCGATCCGAGCGAGCGCATCTCGGCGTGCAGCAGCCCCACCGCGTTGCGGTCCGGATCGTCCGATCGGAAGCTGTTCGAGCAGACGAGTTCGGCGAGATCGTCGGTCTTGTGCGCGGGCGTGCCCTCCACCCCGCGCATTTCGGAAAGGCGGACGGTGATGCCCGCCTCGGCCAGTTGCCAGGCAGCCTCCGACCCGGCGAGGCCGCCGCCGACGATGTGAATCTGATGCGTCATGCCGGGTCGATACCGCCGTTCGGTCTTCCTATCTAGGCGGGATGCGGATCTTCACCATCGGATATGAGGGCGCGACCCAGTCGGAGCTGGTTGCGGCGCTGGCGGCGGCGGGCGTCGAACGGCTGATTGACGTGCGGGCGGTGCCGCTCTCGCGCCGTCCCGGCTTTTCGAAAAACGTGCTGGCGAACGGACTGCGAGAGGCGGGGATCGACTATGTCGGGCTGAAGGCGCTCGGCACCCCGCCGGAGGGACGGGAGGCGGCACGCAAGCACGATCATGCTAAGCTTGAACGGGTATATGATGGCCAGCTCGAACTGCCCGAGGCCATGGCGCAGGCCGCGATCCTGCTGGATCTGGCAGCGGAGAAACCGAGCGCATTGTTATGTTTCGAACGGGATCCTGCCGGTTGCCATCGGACGCTGCTGCTGCGCCGGATCGCGCCGCAAGCCGAGGTGATCGATCTCTATCCCGAAGTGGCATGAGGGGACGAACGGCGCAGGATGGTGCGGCTCTCGTGCCCGGTGTCAGCGCTCATCCGGAATAGCGCGGCGTTCCCGCACCGCCGCCAACGGCAGCGTGCCATAGATGTGCGGGAATAAGGCGCCGCCGCGTGAGACCTCCCACCGCACCGCATCGCCCAGCGCGTCAAGATCGATCATCGCGAGGACTAGGCCGGTCTGTCCGGCGAAATGCTTGGCGAGCGTGCCGCTTACCTGATCCTCGGCGGAAAGGTGGATGTAGCCGTCCGCCACATCCACCGGCGCGCCTGCGAAAATACCCTCCGCCTCGAAGCGCGCCCACTGCTCGGCGGTGAGGATCTTGAAGGCGACGGTGGCAGGGGTCATGCCGCCCCGTCGCCCTCGCCGCCGTCGGCCAGATCGTCGCTGGTGTCGGCATCGTCGCTCGGCGCGAGTTCCGGGGACAGGTCGTCGCGCAGATCGGCCTCCGCCTCCTCCTCGCTCTCGGAGATGCGGGCCGCGCCGACGACATGCTCGCCGTCCGCCACGTTGAACAGGCGCACGCCGGCCGAATTGCGGCCTATCACGCGGGTATCGCCCACCGTCATGCGGATTAGCTTGGCCTGATCGGTCACAAGCATCAGCTGCTCGCCATTGTGCGCGGGGAAGCTGGCGACGACGGGGCCATTGCGCTTGAGATTGTCGATATTGGTGATGCCCTGCCCGCCGCGCCCGGTGCGGCGATATTCATAGGCGGAGCTGCGCTTGCCATAGCCATTGGCGCAAACGGTGAGGATGAACTCCTCCTCCGCGACGAACTCGGCGAGGCGGCCCGCCTCCAGTGTCGTCTCGCGCTCGCCCTCCTTCCAGGGGGCGGCGCGCAGATAGGCATCGCGCTCCTCGGAGGTGGCGACGAACGCGCGCAGGATCGAGAGCGAGATCACCTCATCCTCCCCCGATAGGGTGATGCCGCGAACGCCGGCGGCCGTACGGCTCTGGAATTCACGCACGTCCGTCGCGGCGAAGCGGATCGCCTTGCCGCATTTGGTCGCGAGCAACACGTCGTCCTGTTCGCTCAGCAGCGAAACGCCGATCAGTCGATCGTCCGATCCTTCGTCGAACCGCATCGCGAACTTGCCGGCGGTGGGCACGTTGGCGAACGCGTCCATCGAATTGCGCCGCACCGAGCCCTTGGCGGTGGCGAACATGATGTGAAGCTGCCCCCAGGTCGCCTCATCCTCGGGCAGCGGCAGCACGGTGCTGATCGTCTCGCCGGGGGCGAGCGGGAGCAGATTTACCATCGGGCGGCCACGCGCCTGCGGCGCGCCTTCGGGCAGGCGCCACACCTTCTTGCGATAGACCTTGCCGTGGGTGGAAAAGAACAGCACCGGATTGTGCGTGGAGGTGACGAACAGCTCCGTCACCGCATCCTCATCCTTGGTGCCCATGCCGCTGCGGCCCTTGCCGCCGCGCTTCTGCGCGCGGAACGCCTCTAGCGGGGTACGCTTGATATAGCCGCCGAGCGTGACCGTGACGACCATGTCCTCCCGCTCGATCAGGTCCTCGTCGTCGATGCTGTCGCCGGCGGGGGCGATCGTGGTGCGGCGGGGCGTGGCATATTCGGCGCTGATCGCATCGAATTCCTCGACCATCACGGCGTACAGCTTCGCCCGGTCGCCGAGAATGGCGAGGAGTTCGCCGATCGAACCGGCCAGCACCTTCAGCTCGTCGCCGATCTCGTCGCGGCCGAGGCCGGTCAGGCGGTGCAAACGCAGGTCGAGGATCGCGCGGACCTGAATGTCGGACAGGCGATAGGTATCGCCATCCACCGCATGTTCGACGGCCTCGACCAGCGCGATATATTGCGCGATGTCGCCGATCGGCCATTCCCTGGCGGATAGCGTCGCGCGTGCCTCGGCCGGGTTGGCGGAGCCGCGGATGATCCGCACCACCTCATCAAGGTTGGTGACGGCGACGACGAGGCCGAGCAATATGTGGGCCCGCTCGCGCGCCTTCAGCAGCTCATATTTGCTGCGCCGGGTGATGACCTCCTCGCGGAAGCGGACGAACGCCTCGATGATGTCGCGCAGCGACAGCGTTTCCGGCCGCCCGCCACGGATGGCGAGCATGTTGGCGGGGAAGCTCGTCTGCGCCTGCGTGTGCCGCCACAGCTGGTTCAGCACCACCTCCGGCGTCGCGTCGCGACGTAGATCGATGACGATGCGGACGCCGAGACGGTTGGATTCGTCGCGGATGTCGGTGACGCCCTCGATCCTTTTGTCCTTGGCGGCATCGGCGATGCTTTCCACCAGGCCCGATTTGCCGACCTGATAGGGAATCTCGGTCAGCACGATCGAGCGGCGGTCTCCACGCCCTTCCTCGATCTCATGGCGGGAGCGCATGATGATCGAGCCCTTGCCCGTGTGATAGGCGTTACGCGCGCCGCCCTTGCCGAGGATCAGCGCGCCGGTCGGAAAGTCCGGCCCGGGGATGATCTCCATCAGCGCGTCGTTATCGATCGCGCCGTTCTCGATGTAGGCCTTGCAGCCGGCGATGACCTCGCCAAGGTTGTGCGGCGGGATGTTGGTCGCCATACCGACGGCGATGCCGCCGGCACCATTCACCAGCAGATTGGGGAAGCGCGCCGGCAGCACCAGCGGCTCCTCGCGCGAGCCATCGTAGTTAGGGCCGAAGTCGACGGTGTCCTTGTCGATATCGTCGAGCAGCGTCATCGCGACTTTCGTCAGCCGCGCCTCGGTGTAGCGCATCGAGGCGGGCATATCCGGGTCCATCGATCCGAAATTGCCCTGGCCGTCCATCAGCGGCACGCGCATCGCCCAGTCCTGCGCAAGCCGGGCGAGCGCCATGTAGATGGAGCTGTCGCCGTGCGGGTGGTAGTTACCCATCACGTCGCCGACGATCTTGGCGCATTTGCGATACGGCCGGCCGGGGATGAACCCGCCCTCCTGCGCGGCGAACAGGATGCGCCGGTGCACCGGCTTCAATCCGTCACGCACGTCGGGCAGCGCGCGCGCCACGATCACCGACATGGCATAGTCGAGATAGGACGACTTCATCTCGTCGACGATCGAGATGGGGGAAATATCGGCGTTGTCGACGGACGGCGGGACGCTGGCCAAAATCACATATCCGGCTGTTGTGGGAACGTTTCGGGGTTAGTACCCCCGTCATCGAATTGCCACCAAAAACGCCGGTTTCACGGCGCTGCCATATCGCATCCGCCGGCCGTCGGCGGTCGTGCCGCTATGGCGGCAGGATCCCCCAATGCGGCAGCGATCCATCATGTTGGCATGGGGCGTTTCGGTTACGGGAGGCAATGCTACGCATATGCTACATGAGTCGCGCAAGCGCACCCGGAAGCTACGGTGACACCGCCGCGATCCTCGATGTCTCGCGTGGGCGGAACGCCGCGGCCGGGATCACCGGCCTGCTGCTCTACGACGGCGAGCGCTTCCTCCAGGCGATCGAGGGGCCGGAGGAGGCGACGGCGGCCTGCTACGGCCGCATCCATAACGACCCGCGCCACTATGCCCTGCGGCTGCTGAGCCAGGAGGAGATCAGCGACCGGGAATTCGGGATCTGGTCGATGGCATATCGCGTGCCCCGGATGGACGATACGGGCGCGTTCCTGGATCAGGTGCGCGGCGACGTGCGCGGCGTATCGGACGACTATCTGCGGATGCTGTTCACCGGCTTCACCGTGCGGCGCTAGCCCCGCACGAAGCGCCAGAGCGTGTCCTCGGATCCCTCGCGGACGAACCGATAACCGTCGCTGTCGAATCCGCGCAGATCATCGGCACGGGCGATGCGATGCTCGCACATCCAGCGCGCCATCATGCCCCGCGCGCGCTTCGCGGCGAAACTGTTGAACCGCAGGCCCTTCGGCCCTTCCTCGCGAAAATCGACCGTTACGATGCGCGCGCCCGCCGGGGGCGCCTGATCGATGACCTTATAATATTCCTGGCTGGCGAGATTGACGATCACGTTCGATCCGCTCTCCGCCAGATCGTCCGCCAGAAGGCGGCTGACGCGATCGCCCCACCAATGATAGAGATCGGGCTTGCGCCCCGGCGCCCATTTCGTCCCCATTTCCAGCCGGTAGGGGCGGATCGCGTCAAGTGGGCGAAGCAGGCCGTACAGGCCGGAGAGAATGCGCAGATGATCCTGCGCGAAGGCGATCGCCGGGGCGTCCAGCGTCTTCACCTCGAAGCCGACATAGACGTCGCCGGCGAAGGCATGGATCGCCGGCCGTTCGGCGGCATCCGCATACTCTCGGAACCGGGCGGCGTTCAGCGTGGCGAGCTTGTCCGATATATGCATCAGCGCGCTGAGCTTTTTTGGGCCGAGTTTCGCCGCGCCCGCCGCCAGCGTCGCCGCCTCCTCCGCGAAGCGGGGCTTCTCCACATCCAGCGGAGGGAGCGGGGTCTCGTAATCCAGAGACTTGGCGGGCGAGATGAGCGCGAGCATGACGCCGCCTAGCAGCCGTGCGACGGCACGAAAAGCGGGACTTGGACCTTCGGGCGGCGGGATCGAAGCAGGTTCAATCGGCGTTCAGGCCGGGCAGGGCAAATGGCACGGAATGGCTCGCGGCTTGTCTGTCCCCTCGCGGGGGCGTATCCGGGGCCGTGGGCGGCATACCGCCAGGAGGAGGCTGAAGGAATGAAGTTCGTTTCGACGATGGCGCTGGGTGTGGCGCTTGGCCTGGGTGGCTTCGCCATGATCGGCGCGACGCCGGCGATCGCCAAGGACAAGGCCGAGAAGGCGCCGAAGCCCAAGAACTACAATCTGAGCAAGGCCGTGCGCGAAAACGCCGCCGCCTCGCAGACCAAGCTTGCCGCCGGCGATGTCGCAGGCGCGACGGCGGCGGCGCAGGCCGCACTCGCCGCTTCCACCACGCCGGACGACAAGTTCGTATCCTCGCAGCTGCTGTACGCCGCCGCGCAGAAGTCGAACGATCAGGCGGCGATCGCGCAGGCGATCGACGGCATGGTCGCGAGCGGCGGCGCGGACGCCACGATGCTGCCGCAACTCTACGCCGCGCAGGGCAAGATCGCCTATCAGGCGAAGAACATGGCGAAGGCCGAGCAGGCGCTAGATCAGGCGTTGAAGGCAGGATCGACCGATCCGGACGTCTATGCCCTCCTCGTCGATGCCAAAGCCCGCGCGGGTAAGCCCGCCGAGGCGCTTGCGCTGCTCCAGACCGGGATCGACAAGCAGAAGGCGGCCGGGCAGAAGGTGCCGCAGGAATGGTATCAGCGCGGTATCGCGATCGCCTATGGTGCCAAGCTGCCCGACCAGACCGAGAAGATGACGCAGGCCTGGCTGGTCGATTATCCGACGCCGACTAACTGGCGCGATGCGATCATCACCTATCGCGAACTGCACAAGCTGGATGCGGATACCGATATCGACATGCTGCGCCTGCTCCGTACGGCCAAGGGCCTGAAGGGCGAGCGGGATTACTATGAGTATGCCGAGGCGGTGTATCTGAAGTATCCTGGTGAGGGAAAGAGCGTCATCGACGAGGGCGTCGCCTCCGGCATGGTGAAGCTGACGCCGGGCGGTAACTTCAAGATGATGGCCGACCAGTCGAACAGCCGCGTAGCTGCCGACAAGGCTGATCTCGCCTCCGCCTCGAAGGCGGCGCGCGCCGCCGCGACCGGCAAGTCCGCCGCCGCCACCGCCGACAGCTATCTCGGCTATGGCGACTATTCGAACGCGATCGACCTGTACAACGTCGCGCTTCAGAAGGGCGGCGTCGATCCCAACGTGGTGAACACCCGTCTGGGTACGGCGCTGGCGCGCGCCGGCCGCAAGGACGAGGCCAAAGCGGCCTTTGCCAAGATCACTGGCCCGCGCGCGGGGCTCGCGCGCTACTGGATGATCTATCTGGACAATCCCGCCACCGCCTGATCGCGGCGCGGTTTCAATAAGGGGCGGCGGGGAAGTCCTGCCGCCCCTTTTTTGCGTCAGCCCATATCTACCGGAACCCCGGCTTCGTCCTTCGACGTGCGGATCGTAAGCGATGTCTTGACGCTGGCGACGTGCGGGGCGGTGGTAAGCCTCGACGTGAGAAACGCTTGAAACGCCTGCAGATCATGGGCGACGATCTTCAGGATGAAGTCAATCTCTCCGTTCAGCATGTGACATTCGCGCACTTCGGGCAGGTCGGCGACATGCTGCTCGAAGGTGCGCAGGTCTGCTTCCGCCTGGCTCCTCAGGCTGACGAGCGCGAAGACCGTGATCCCGTAGCCGAGCGCCCTGGGGTTGAGCCGGGCGTGATAGCCCTCGATCACCCCGCTTTCCTCCAGCGTGCGAACCCGACGCAGGCAGGGCGGGGCGGTCAGGCCGGACCGCCGCGCCAGTTCGACATTCGTGATGCGTCCCTCATCTTGCAGGGCGGCGAGGATTGTCCGATCGATTGGATCAAGCGCAGGCGGTGGCAATGACGTTTCCTTTCGTCCTCGTATTGCCTCATATAATTTAGTTTCGACCTATGGCAATAAACGTACGCACCCGCAGAGCTGGGTCGCCGTTGATGTGTCGCGCCGGGACAAACGGCCTTTCGCTCCGCCGTTCACATTCCCTCGCCCGGTGATAAGCTTTGCTTAACCTTTCTGTGGGGCGGGCATTTGCGCTTCGACGACCGGCTGGCGACGATTTTGGCGTTCGCGCATGGCGATGCGCGGGCGCGCGCGATTCTGTGGCGCCAGATCATCGACGTATTGGCGCAGGCACCGGCAGGGCGTACCGAGCCTTTGCCGATCGGCCTGCCGGCCAGGTTGCGGGAATTGCAGGGGCAGGTGCCCGTGTCGGTACGAGTCGCGGCGGTCGCGGCTTGCCTCGGCCGGCGTGTCCATCCGGCAGTCGTTGCCATCGCGGTCGATGATGTGCCGGCCGTGGCGCGAGCCGCTCTCGGCGGTGTCATGCTGGACGAGGCGGAGTGGTTGTCCCTGCTGCCCCGGCTGTCCGTAACGGCAAAGGCTATTCTATGGCGGCGTGAGGATCTGCCGAATGGGGTGCGCGTCGCGCTTGCCCGACTGGGCAGCGGTGATTTCGCTCTGCCTGCCCCCCCGACGGATGAAGCCAAGGCCGGTCAAACGACGGAGCCTGTACCAGCACGGATGATGGATTCGATAATAGTCGATCATCAAAGCCCGGACATTACTCCGGATGATGAGCCAGATCAGGCTGCCGACTCGACACGCGCAGTGATCGAAGCCGAGCCCGTCGTCATGTTCGAGGATGAACCCGAGGCAATCGAATGGCGCGACAGTAGCGGACCGCTACCGGCGGAAGCGGCAACTTTCGACGAAACGTCGGGCGAGCCTGCCGATGGCCAGACCATATCGATCCCCGATCTGCTTGCGCGGATTGCCGCCTACCAACGGGAAACGCCGGCACCACCCCCGCCGATCGAGACATTTCGTTTCGAGACCGATGCAGGCGGTACGATAGACCGGGTGGAGGGGGCGCCGCGCATCGCGTTGGCCGGTCTCTCGATCGCGCGGGCGAGGCATTCCGCTTCCGATGGGGTCGAAAGCCGTGTCGCCGATGCGTTCCGCCGCCGCGCAAGCTTTCGCGATGCGATGCTGACGCTTTCGGCGGGTGCGATGGGCGCCGCCCCGTGGTTGATCTCGGGCGTGCCGGCCTTCGACGCTGCGAATGGCCGCTTCATCGGCTATCGCGGTATCGGCAATCGCCAGCCCGACGTGGAAGCGCCATATGCCATGGGGTTATTCGAAACAGGGCTGACGAACGACGGGCTGCGACAACTCGTTCATGAGCTCCGCACCCCGCTCAACGCCATCATCGGCTTCGGCGAAATGGTGGAGGGGCAGGTGCTTGGGCCTGCCGCTGCACGATATCGTGCGCAGGCTGGGGCGATCGTCGAGCAAGGGCGGCACCTGCTCGACATGATCGACGACCTGGACCTCGCGACGAGGCCCGACCTGTCCGGGACGTCGCATCTACCGGTGTCGCCTGCAATTTTCCTGTCCCAGATGTGGGATGGTCAGCAAGCGGCGGCGGCGGCGCGTGGCGTATCGATGCGCCTCCAGATTTCGGCCGAGGCAGAAAGGACTCTGGTCGAAGTCGGGGATATGGAGCGTTTGTTCACGCGATTGACGACGGCCGTCATTGGCCTCTGCCAGATGGGGGAGACGCTTGCCGCGGACCTGTCTCTGGCAGGGGCATTCCTGATCCTGTCCCTCACCCGCCCCGTAGCGCTGCAAGGCAGGACAGAGGCCGAGATCTTTGCCACCGGCTTTGTGTCCGACGCGCATGAGGGCGATGCGCCCCCCTTGGGGCTTGGCTTTACGCTGCGGCTCGTTCGCAAGCTGGCGATGGCGGCAGGGGGTGGCCTGGAAATCCAGCCGCACCATCTCGTTCTCCGTCTGCCGGCCGCTTCGGCGCATGGCTCTATGGAGGTATCGCGCTGACCACCGCTTGCCACGCCCCCACACCCTCCGCTATCGCGGGCCGGCATGGCGGGCCTGTAGCTCAACGGTTAGAGCTGGCCGCTCATAACGGCTAGGTTGCGGGTTCGAGTCCTGCCGGGCCCACCATGCCGGTCTATCAGGCCGCTTCGTCTATGGGGCGGCCGCGCCGGCGGGGAGGTGGGCACTGATCAGGCGGTCGCCCGCCGCGATCAAAGCGGCGCTTGGCCCCTGGCTGCCGAAGATATGGTGGCTGGCCATGGCCCCCTCGATCAGCAGGATCAGGCCATCGGCGAGACCTTCCGGATCGCGCGTCGTCATGCGCCGCGCGACGCAAAGCAGCCTGCCGCGAAGATCGGCCTTGCATTCCTCCAGCACGACACGTCCGGGATGACCGGGCTCGGGGAACTCCACCGCCGTATTGCTCATCGCGCAACCGCGAAATCCGGGATCCAGCATCTTGCGGCCGTACAAGCGCACGACCGCGCGTAGCTGAGCCTCCGGACAATCGCCTGCCTCGGCCAATACGGCCTCCAGCGCGGCGCGCCCGTCCTTGGCGCTCTCGGTAAGGCACGCGGCCACCAGCGCGTCTTTCGACGGGTAGGCCCGATATAGGCTCGGCTTCGTCACGCCGGCCTGGGCGACGATCTCATCGACGCCGACGGCGCGGATACCACGGTTGTAGAACAGATCCCGCGCCGCCTCGAAAACGCGCATGGCGGCATTCGGCTTGCCGCCGCAAGGCGCGGGGGTCGGCTTGATAGTCGTCACCGGAAGAGGGACTCCTTAGCGGGTTGACAGCGTATGTAACTGATCGGTACGTAGGGTTCAAGAACGTACCGGTCAGTTACATCGGCGGCAGGGAGCAACATCATGGCTTATCTTTCCGCCGAGGCGCTTGCGGCTGGCGAAGCTGTCGACGCGCATGAGGCGCTTCGCTTTTCCCCGCTGGAATTGCGGGTCATCGCGCTCGGCGAGCGAAGCGACGCGATGCGCGAACGGCGACCGGAAAGCCGCCTGACACGGGTGGCGGACTGGTTGTTCGGGATGGCCGCGGCGGGGCCGCTCGCCGATCCACGGCTGGAGGCGCTGCGGCGGTTCGCGTCGAAGGTGCGGTACCATCGCGCTTCGCTGGGGCAAGAGGATGTCGAGGCGCTGGTCGCCGCCGGATACACGGCGGGCCAGGTGCGCGGGCTGACCGGCTGGCTGGCCGGGCGGTCGCGATCGGGCGGGAATGCCTGATCGAGACGATCACGGGAGTCGATCTATGTACCTACCGGAAGATAGCGGCGGTCGCGCCGCCACGGGCGCCGTCATGCCCGAACCTTCGCGGCCGCATAAGCGGGCGCTGTGGTGGGCGTTGCCCGTGGCCGGGGTGGCGCTGTTAGGCGCGTGGCGGACGATCGGGGCGGGCGGTGATGCGCCGCCGCCACCGCCGCCCGCGCAGGTGACGGTCAGCACGCCGCTCATACGGAATGTGGCGGAGTGGGACGATTACACGGGTCGGTTCCGCGCCAGCCAATCGGTGGAGATCCGCCCGCGCGTGTCCGGCGCGCTCGATGCGATCCATTTTCACGACGGGGATATCGTCCGCAAGGGCCAGTTGCTGTTCACCATCGATCCCCGCCCGTTCGCCGCCGCCTATCGCGAGGCGCAGGCCCGCACCCAAAGCGCCGCGACCGCGCTGGCGCTGGCGCGCGCCGATGTCGCCCGCGCGGAACGGCTGATCGCGGACGAGGCGGTCAGCCGGGAGGAAGTCGATTCGCTACGGGCGCGCGTGCAGTCGTCGGTGGCGGCGCTGGCGGCCGCCCGGGCGCAGGCCGATGCGCGCCGGCTGGATGTCGAGTTCACCCGCGTCCGCTCCCCCGTTACCGGGCGCATCTCGGATCGCCGGGTGGATGTAGGCAACCTCGTCTCCGGCGAGGGGAGCGGCGCGGGCACGGTTCTGACGACGGTGAATGCGCTCGACCCGATCTATTTCGAGTTCGACGGCTCGGAAGCGCTTTATCTGAAGCAGCAGCGCGCCGGCCGGCAGGGGGCGGAGGTGGAGATTCGCCTGCAGGACGAACCCGCCTATCGCTGGCGCGGGCGCGTCGACTTCACGGATAATGCGATCGATCGGGGATCGGGCACGATCCGGGGCCGCGCGACGGTAGCGAATCCAAACTATTTCCTCACCCCCGGCCTGTTCGGCAATATGCGGCTCGGGTCGGGCAGGTCCGCGCCGGCGTTGTTGGTGCCCGACGCGGCCGTCTCCACCGATATCGCGCGCAAGACGGTGTATGTCGTCGGCGCGGGGGACAAGGTCGTCGCGAAACCCGTGACGATCGGCCCTCTGGTCGATGGCCTGCGCGTTATTCGCGGCGGCATCGGCAAACAGGATCGTGTCGTCATAAGCGGTGTGCAGTTCGCCCAGCCCGGCGCGACGGTGAAGCCGGTCATCGGTCGCATCGTGGCGCAGCCAGCCACGGACGCGGGCGTGATCTCCGCCGATCCGCCGGCGTCTCAGGCGACGTTCGCCGGTTAGCGCGTCCGCTTCATTCCCAAGCCCCATCGATCCAGCGACGTCGCCTTGAGTGGCCGGCGTCGATCAGGAAGGCCGTTTCATGCGCCTCAGCCATATCTTTATCGAGCGCCCGATCTTCGCCGGCGTGATCGCGGTCATCATCACGATCGTCGGCGCGTTGTCCTTCTTCGGGCTGCCGGTATCGCAATATCCCGATGTCGTGCCGCCGACCGTGACGGTAAGCGCGACCTACCCCGGCGCGTCGTCAGAGACGATCGCCGATACCGTCGCCGCCCCGCTTGAGCAGGAGATCAACGGCGTCGACAACATGCTCTACATGGCCAGCCAGTCGACCGGCGACGGCAAGCTCGTCATCACAGTCACCTTCAAGCTGGGCACCAACCTCGATGAAGCGCAGGTGCTGGTGCAGAACCGTGTCGGCCAGGCCGAGCCACGCCTGCCGGAGGAGGTGCGCCGTCAAGGCGTGGTGACGCGCAAGACATCGCCCGACTTTCTGCTGGTCGCCAACCTGATCTCGCCGGGCAACGTGCTCGATCGCGCCTATATCTCCAATTACGCGCTCACGCAGATGCGGGACCGGCTGGCGCGGATCGACGGCGTGGGCGAGGTCCGCATCTTCGGCGCGCGTGATTTCGCGATGCGCGTCTGGATCGATCCCGGCCGCGCCGCCGCACGTAACATGACGGCGGGCGAGATCGTCGCCGCCTTGCAATCGCAGAATGTGCAGGTGGCGGCGGGCGCGATCGGGCGGCCGCCGGAAGCCTCCGCCCCCGCCTTCGAGCTGAACGTCGAGACGCAGGGGCGGCTGACCACGCCCGAGCAGTTCGAGGCCATCGTCATCAAGACGGACGGGGAGGGCCGGCTGACCCGGCTGCGCGACGTCGCCCGGGTGGAGCTTGGCGCGGAGGATTACGGCGTCAACACCTACCTCTCCGGACAGCAATCGCTCGGTATCGCTATCTTCCAGCGCCCCGGCTCCAACGCGCTCGCCGCCGCAGACGCGGTGCTGGCCGAGATCGACACCATGTCGAAGCGTTTTCCGACCGGCCTTGAATATCGCGTCATCTACAATCCGACCGAGTTCATCCGCGAATCCGTCTCCGCCGTGCAGCACACCCTGTTCGAGGCGGTGGTGCTGGTCGTCATCGTCATCCTCGTCTTCCTGCAAAGCTGGCGGGCGGCGATCATTCCGGTGCTGGCGATCCCGGTATCGCTGGTCGGCACGTTCGCGGTGTTGGCTGCGGCGGGCTATTCGCTGAACAACCTGTCGCTGTTCGGGCTCGTGCTCGCGATCGGCATCGTCGTCGATGATGCGATCGTCGTGGTCGAGAATGTCGAGCGCAACCTGGAGAACGGGCTCGATCCGCACGCGGCGGCGCACCGCTCGATGGACGAGGTATCCACCGCGCTTGTCGCTATCGTGCTGGTGCTGTGCGCCGTGTTCGTGCCGACGATGTTCCTGACCGGGCTGACCGGGCAATTCTACAAGCAGTTCGCGCTCACCATCTCCACCGCGACGATCATCTCGCTGCTGCTGTCGCTCACCCTGTCGCCGGCGCTGGCGGCGCTCCTCCTCAGGGGCAAACATGGCGAGGCGGGCGGCAATCGGGTCCAGCGGCTGGCGCGGGCGGGGGGCGATCGGTTCAATCGCGGCTTCGATCGCTTGAGCCGCTGGTATGCGGGCGCCACCCGCCGCCTCGTCGGCATGCCCAAAAGGATGATGGCGGCATATGCGGCGCTGGTCGCCGCGACCGGCCTCGCTTTCTGGATCACCCCGCCGGGGTTCGTGCCCGCGCAGGATCAGGGTTATGTGCTGGCCGCGACCTTCGCGCCGCCGGGTACCTCGCTCGCCCGCACCGATGCGGTGATGCGTGAGGCGACGGCGCGGATGCTGAAGATACCGGGTGTGCGCGGGGCGGTGATGCTCTCCGGCTTCCATGCGCCAAGCGGTACGAACGCGCCCAACGCCGCTGCCACCTTCCTGGTCTTCGCGCCGTTCGAGGAGCGGGCGAAGCACGGCTGGACCGAGGCCTCGATCATGGGCGAGGCGCAGAAGATCGCCGGCGGCGTTCAGGCGGCGCGTATGTTCATCATCAAGCCGCCGCTGATCCGGGGCATCGGCACGGGCGGCGGCTTCAAGCTGATGCTGCAGGACCGTTCCGCGCGCGGCTATGCTGAACTGAACAAGATCGCGCAGGAGATCATCGCCAAGGGCAACAAGGATCCGAACCTGTTCTTCGTCCATACCAAGTGGGAGGCCGCAGCGCCGCGCCTCTACGCTGATATCGATCGGGCGAAGGCGGACATGCTGGGCGTCAGCCCGTCCCGCGTTTTCGAGGCGCTACAGGTCTATCTCGGCTCCGCCTACGTCAACGACTTCAATCTGCTCGGCCGTACCTACCGGGTGACCGCGCAGGCCGATCTGCCGTTCCGCGACGAGGCATCCGACGTGGCCCTGCTCAAGACCCGCTCCGCATCCGGCGCGATGGTGCCGATCGGGTCGGTCGCGACGTTCCAGGATCGCGCCGGTCCGTATCGGGCCGTGCGCTACAACCTCTATCCCTCGATCGAGGTGGAGGGGGATACGGCCGCGGGCCATTCCTCCGGCCAAGCGATCGCGGCGATGGACCGGCTGACGGCTGATCTGCCGCAGGGCGTCACCACCGAATGGACCGAGGTCGCCTATCAGCAGAAGCAGGCGGGCAGCGCCGCGATCATCGTGTTCGCCGCCGCCACCCTGTTCGTCTTCCTGGTGCTGGCCGCGCAGTTCGAAAGCCTGATGCTGCCGCTGTCGATCATCCTGATCGTCCCGATGACGCTGCTGGCCGCGCTGATCGGCGTGAACTTGCGGGGGCAGGACAATAATATCCTGACCCAGATCGGCCTGATCGTGCTGATCGCGCTCGCCGCCAAGAACGCGATCCTGATCGTGGAGTTCGCGCGGCAGAATGAGGAGGAGGGGCGGGGAATCGTCGATGCCGTCGTCCATGCCGCGCAGCAGCGGTTGCGGCCGATCCTGATGACCAGTTTCGCCTTCATCCTTGGCGTGGTGCCGCTGGTGATCGCCAGCGGGCCGGGGGCGGAGCTGCGGCAGGCGCTGGGCACGGCGGTGTTCTTCGGCATGC
>CAJYJW010000170.1 GCA_913775025.1 uncultured Sphingomonas sp.
GCGGAATTCTCGACTGTCGCCGAGGACACCGACGAGACGTACGACCGCCAGTTCGGCGTCAACGTAAAGGGCCTGCACGTCGGCACCCGCGCAGCGCTGCCGCACCTTCGCGACGGCGGCCGGATCATCCTGATCGGCAGCATCTCGGGCGAAATGGCCTTCCCCGCGACCACGGTCTACAGCGCGACCAAGGCAGCCGTCGCGGCGCTGGCACGCGGCTGGGCCAAGGATCTCGCCTCGCGCAACATCCTGGTCAACACCGTGCAGCCCGGGCCGATCGACACCGACATGAACCCTGCCGACAGCGAATTCGCCGGGCAGGTTCTGCAAGCGATCCCGCTTGGCCGCTACGGCAAAGTCGAGGAGATTGCGGGTGCGGTCGCATTTCTTGCCGGACCGGACGCGAGCTATATTACCGGCACGACGCTCAACATCGATGGCGGTGCGACGGCCTGACGGATAGCATCAGCGTGCCGACCGCGAGAGCCGGCACGCTGATGGCTTTACATGTCCGCCGCGGTCGGGCGGACTATGACCTCGTTGATGTCGACACCCTCGGGCTGCTCCAGCGCATAGCGAACCGCCCGCGCGATCGCATCCGGGGTCAGCGACTTCTTCCGCCATCCCGTCAGCGCCGTGGCCACTGCCGGATCGGTGATGTCGTGGCCCAGTTCGGTTGCGACGACACCCGGAGAGATCAGCGTCGACCGGATTTCGTCATGCTCCTGCCGCAACCCCTCGGTGATGGCGCGCACCGCATGCTTGGTGCCGCAATATACCGCAGCGGTGGGCATCACCATGTGCGCGGCGACAGAAGCGACGTTGACGATATGGCCGCCCTTTTGCGCCACGAACCGGGGCAACACCGCGGCGATGCCGTTGAGGACACCGTGGATATTGACGTCCACCATCCGTTTCCACTCGTCCCGCTTCAGCGCGGCGAGCGGCGACAGCGGCATCACGCCGGCATTGTTGACCAGCACGTCGACGCGCCCGAACCGCGCTTCGGCGGCTTCCACGAAGGCGTCGAAGTCGGTGCCGTCCGTCACGTCGAGCGTTCGCCACGCGACGGTTTCGCCCAGTTCCTCGGCCAGTGCCTGCAAACGATCCCCGCGCCGCGCGCCGATGAAGAGGCGCGCGCCGGTCGCTTTCAGTTCGCGCGCCGTCGCCTCGCCGATCCCGCTCGAGGCGCCGGTAATGAGGACGACCTTGTCGATGCTGGCTGTCATGATGCTATCCTTGCCTTGAAGTGACAGCCCGCAAGATGATGCCGCAGCGTCGGCCAGCGGTAGAGCGATCGTCCTAACGCTTTGCACGATCCTCCAAAAACCGCTCTGCCCGCTTGCGCATGTCGACGGGCTGGCGGATGACGGTCGGCATGGACCGGATCACCGAACTTGCTGCCGTCATCGATCGTCATGTCGCCGGATCAGGCATTTACACGACCGCGATGCCGCATGTGTCACTGATCCGGGCCGATCAACCGAGCACCCCGACGCCGGCTGTCTACGAGGCATCGCTTTGCCTGATAGCCCAGGGATCGAAGCGCGTCTCGATTGGCGACCATAGCGTCGTCTACGACGCCGCGCATTATCTCCTCGTCTCTGTCGACCTCCCGCTGGTCGGCCACGTGATCGATGCCAGCCCCGATCGCCCGTATCTCTGCTGCAAGATCGACCTCGATCCCGCGATGCTGTCCGACCTGATGGTGGCGGAGGGCGGCGCTGTGCCGCACACCGACCTGCCGGTTCTAGGTGTCTATCCCAGCGACCCCGACCTGATCGACGCCGCATGCCGGCTGGTCGGACTGCTCGACCGGCCGGACACGATCCGCGCCCTGGCGCCGCTGATCGAACGGGAAATCCTCTACCGGCTGCTCACGGGGCCGCACGGACCGATGCTTCGCCACCTCGTGACAGCAGGTAGTCACCTCAACCAGATCAGCCGCGCCATCGCCGCGATCCGCCGCCGGTTCGACGCGCCGATCCGCATCGACGAGGTCGCCGCCGAGGCGGGCATGAGCCCCTCCTCGCTCCATGCGCATTTCAAGGCGATCACGCGCATGACCCCGCTCGAATATCAAAAGCAGTTGCGCCTGCAGGAAGCGCGCCGGCTGATGCTGGTCGGCGGCGCTACGGCGGGCACGGCGGGCTTCGCGGTCGGCTATGAAAGCCCGTCGCAGTTCAGCCGCGAATATCGCCGCCTGTTCGGCGCACCGCCGCGCCAGGACATCGAACGGCTGCACACCGCCCCTTCGGCGGGGATCGCCCTCTGATTTTGACCGACGCTAGCAATGATTCATCGCGGTGGTTGCGCCGAATGAGGCGCTCCGCTGGCGTTTGTCGCCGCACAAGCAGAATGACCCAAAACCAGACACTCAGCCGTACGTCAGCGCTTCCCGAAACTGGACATTCGTTCACCGCAGCCACACGCGACCGCAAAGCGCCTCATCATTGGTCGTTTCGGAGCAGGTTCGCATAAGCTCAAAGCTGCCATCTTTTCCATGGCGTCGTTTACTCGTCGTCATCTTCGTCCTCCTCGCCGTCACCTCGCTGATAGGCATAGTTGAAGAGCGCATCGAGTTCGCTCAGGTCAGCCAGGCCGAGCCCCTGCCGCAGGCGTTCGGCGTCCGCCGCGAATTGGGCATAGAGTGCGCCCCGGACGGCCTTCTTCGTGGGCAACTCCGGATAGCCGTCGATGTTGGCGAGTCCCATGCCTGCCACCGAGTTGCGGTTCATCACCGGAAACCGGGCGGGGTCGCGGGTGTGCAGCAGTTCGGTCATCACGTTGCTGCCGGCGCGGGGGATTTCGTCGAAGTGGAACTTGAGGAGGTCGAACAGGACGGCGGGGTTGTCGGACGGCTCGGCAACCAGCGCTCGTAGCGCTGCCTGGAACCGGTTGGACCTCTTGGCGACGATGTTCTTGCCACGGGCGAGCCCGCTCGAGTGCCACTGGCTGATAAGTTCCTCGTAGGCCTTGAGGAACTGTCCGCGCGTCAGGTCCGGGCGGCGGGACAGGAGAGCTATCTGCTTGCGGGCCTTCGGTTCCGCCTTTCGCCGGCGCTGAAGTGACTTCGCGAAGCCCTCGGGGCCGTCGTCCGCGCGCATCTCGATCAGGAGGTCGGCGAGCGTGAGCGTGTCGCCGGCCGCGTTCGCCATCGCGCGGAACGCTCGCGTCTCCGCCGACTTCATCGTCGTCCGGTAGATGTCGCGGCGCCTCTCGTATCCCTTAATCAGCTTCGGCGTCGCCTCGATGATGTCGCCCGCCTTGGCGCGCTCGTCAATCCACTGCCGTAACCAGCGCTCCTGCGCCGCCGACGGGCCGGAAAGCAGAGCCGACATCTCGTGGTTGTCAGCGAGGCCGCCTCTCGTCATGTTCGCAGACCCAATGATCAGTGTCTGGCCTTGAGATCCCTTGAGCCAGTAGACTTTTGGATGGAGGGTGTGCCGGCGGCGCTCCCGCCCTATATAGAGCGCGACGGTGCCGCCTGCGCCGACGGCCTTGGCCCTGAGGCCCAGTATCGCGCCTAGCACCGCCGGCTCGCTCTGGTAGAAGTCGAGGCCGATGACGAACGTCGCATTGAGCCCTTTGGCAACACGCTCCGCAACGGCTTTCTCGATGAGACGCCACCCGGACGACTTGGCGAATGCCACGATGCAGACGAGGCATGTCGCATGCGCAAGGTGGCGATTAAGTTCGTCGGCGTGTCCCTCGCCACCATTGGCCAGCACCAGCGCGCGTCCGGTCGCTCTCGGTCTGTTGCTCGGCATCGCTCATTACCTTCTTCGCGCCGCGGACCCAAACCGCGGGGCCACTCCCTAATGCCAGCAGCCGCCTGATCCGCGTCTAATTTCGTCGTGCCTCTATGACATCATTCAGGTCGGTCGTTCCTTCGATGCCGAGCGATTTGAAAAGCTCATTGTTCAGGATGTCTGGCGCGACACCCAGGTGGCTAGAGCGGTTTCCGGCCCTTCTGAATCGTTGAGGATTCACACAGGCGTGGTTTTGTGATTCAGGCTTTGAGCCGGGTCAGGAGGCCGGCACGGATGCCGCGACTGCTGTCACAAGATCTTCGGGAGCGGGTAGTCGCCGCGATCGATGGCGGGATGTCATGCCGGGCCGCGGCGGCGCGGTTCGGGGTGAGCGCAGCCAGCGCGATCCGCTGGCGGCAGTTGGTCGTTCAGCACGGCACGCCGGCAGCCAGGATCGACGCACACGCGACCTTCATCCTGGACGCGATCGAAGCGAAGGACGACATCACGCTGGCCGAGTTGCAGGTGCTGCTCGCCGAGCGCGGCACGCCGGTCGGGATCGGGACGCTGTGGCGGTTCTTCGACCGGCATCGGACCACGCGCAAAAAAAGACCGCGCACGCCACCGAGCAGGACCGCCCCGACATCCTGAAGCGCCGGGAAGAGTGGTTCGATGGGCAGCTCGATCTCGATCCCGAACGCCTGGTCTTCATCGACGAGACGTGGGCGTCGACCAACATGGCGCGTCGCCACGGTCGTTGTCGGCGCGGCGAGCGGCTGCGTTCGAGCGTACCCCACGGACACTGGAAGACCACCACCCTCATCGCCGGTCTGCGCCGCACCGGCATGGTGGCGCCGATGGTGCTCGATGGCCCGATTAACCGGGATGCGTTCGTTGCCTATGTTCGCCAGGTACTGGTGCCCGGCCTCTCACCCGGCGACATCGTCATCATGGACAACCTGTCGAGCCACAAGGCACCCGCCGCGCGCGATGCCATCGAAGCGGCGGGTGCCAAGCTGCTCTTCCTTCCGCCCTGTAAACCTGCGCAATCTCGGCTATCTGCTGTCGATTGAGCAGGCGTCCTCAGTCGCGGATGCGGAGCTCGCTAAGATTGCCGCCCGCAAGGCGAATGCGAGGTACAATCCGGTCTTCTCGCCCACCTGGTACGCGACCTGGGTTGGGGTCGATCCCGTCGCCGCGATCCCGGCGCTCGCCGCGCGCCTCGCCGCGCTAGACAAGCCCGCCAAGCAGACAAACCTCGCGCTCCGCTTCGTGGCGGCCGTCAGCAGGAGGGTCGGGCTCGGCTCGCCTATCGCACCGTCGAGCACATGAAGGCGCTCTACCTGCTCGTGGCCAAGTATATCCGGGAGGAAGAGGATATCGAGCGGTCCGGCAAAGGCGTTTACTCGCCGGGGTTGCGCGATGATGCTCAGGACGCGCGCAACGCGCTCTTCTCCTTCATCCGCGAGACGCCGGGCAAGGAAGCCTATCTCGCGCTCATGGAAATGGAGCGCGCGCACCCCGTCGCCAAGTCGCGGCCATGGATGAGCTTTCACGCCAAGACCAAGGCGACGCTCGACGCCGATTTCGCACCGTGGAAGCCGAGCCAGGTGAAGGAGTTCAACGACGCGCGGGTGGCAACGCCGACCAACCATCGCGAGCTCTGGTACTTCGGGGTCGAACGGCTTGAGGATCTGAAGCAGGAACTTGAGCATAGCGACGAGAGCATCGCCTCGCTCCTGCAGGCGACCGATCAGGAAACCGAGTTCCGCAAGTTCATTGGAGGCTGGCTGCGCGGCAAGGCGGGGGGCCGGTACAGCATCCCGCCCGAGGAGGAACTCGCCGACGCTAAGCGGCCCGACCTGCGCTTCCGCGGCGCCGGCTTCGACGCCCCGGTTCCGGTCGAGCTCAAGGTCGCGGACAACTGGACGGGTCCGCACCTCTTCGAGCGCATGGAGATCCAGCTTGGCGGTGATTATTTGCGCGACGCGCGATCGAGCCGGGGCATCTTCCTACTGGTCTATATCGGCAACAAGACAAGCTGGGACATTCCGGTTGGCGGGCGCGCCGATGAGTTCGAAGCGCTGCTCTCCGCGCTGCGCCAGCATTGGGCGATGCTCGCCAGCCAATATCCTAATGTCGAGGATCTTGCAGCAATTGGGATCGATCTGACGCGCCGCGGGCTCGATGCCAAGACTGTCAAGGCGAGAACCGAAGCGCGCAAGGCCGAGGAGAAGTCCAAGAAACTGACGCAAAAAGAAAATACTAGGGCGAGACCGAATTCTACTCGCAGAACATGATTGGAGTTCAGAAGGAAGGGGTTGAGCGGTTAAGCTCTCGCATGTTGATGAACAAAGCTAAGCTTAATGGGGCCCTGATTTCGCGGGATAACGGGGTAGGCGCAGTAGCTGCCGAGTACCTCCGCTGAATAAGTGGCAGCTCACCGCTTCCGGTCTCTTCAAAGCGGCCATGCCGCTTTCCACCAAAGATCCGACGACATGCCTGGCTCACCAACCCCAACGACTGAATCAAAAGGTTAGATCGGGCTCAGCGCATAAAGGCCTTCGCCAACATATCGAACACTACACGGCATCGCCTGATGCGCTTCAGATCCTCATGCATCACGATCCATACAGGCAGCGGCAGATCCAGCGCATCGACCAAAATCCGCACAAGCGCCGGATCACGCTCTGCGACGACAGTCTGGCAAATGCCGATCCCGAACCCCGCCTGGATAGCCGCGAACTGCGCCGCATCGCTGTCGACCCGCAAGGCGAACGCCGACCGGTCGATTCCCGGAAGGTGCCGCATGGCCGCGCGGATGAAATCCGTCTCGGTGTCGAAGCCAATCAGGTCGTGGCCGGACAGATCGGCCAATGTGTTCGGCACGCCGCGCCGGTCGAGATAATCGCGGCGTGCGTGGAAACCGAGACGAACATCACCGACGTGGCGGGCGACCAGAGCTTTCTGAGTCGGCTCGAACATCCGCACCGCAATGTCGGCATGGCGTTGGAGCAGATCATCGGGCTGATCGGACAACGACAATTCGATCGTCAACTCGGGATACGCCCGGCGGAGATCCGCCAGGATCGGCGGCAGATGCATGACGCCGACCGCATGGCTAGCGCTGATCCGCACGACGCCAGAGACGGCATCCGGACCGCCGCTGCCCGACCGCCTTAGCGCAGCCGCAGCAGCCACCAGCGCATCGGCATGGGGACGAAGCGACAACGCATGATCGG
>CAJYJW010000171.1 GCA_913775025.1 uncultured Sphingomonas sp.
ACCGCTATGCCGAGCCAGAAGGTGGCACCCGCGACCGGCAAGGCGCAGGACCCGGACCCCAAAGTGGCTCCTGATGTCTCAGGTGGAACCGGCTAACCGATCTACTTCCATAATCCCGAAATACCATGGTAAAATGGGACAGTATTGATCCGTTGTAGCCGTCTGGGTCCACTTGTATGTCTGTCGCTCTGGCTGCTCATACCGCCCGGCCTTTCGGAAGGGTGATATGCCCAAGAACCACTCATCGATGTACCGTGAAAACGAAACACGCGAGCGCGCCAGCGCCGCTGCTTCGTCACTGGAGCATGTCACCGCCATGCATCTCAGAGCTGCCGTGAAATGGGGTGAACTCGCGGCGCGGCAGGAGAAAATCGAGCAAGGCTCATAAGCTGTCGGCAACAGAGAGAACGTAACCTGACAGCCGGGCAATTTGCAGATCATCAGATGAATGATGGATCTTTTCGGATTGCCATGCGTCTAGCGCCGACTTCGTCGGCGAGCCGCAATGCCTTCGGGGCACGATCTGTGCTATGCGGCCAGGAGTAGCCGATGCCGCATTCACCCGCACCGATGCTCGAGCACCCGCTGGATACGGAGACGCTGCTGATTGATGCGAGCAGCAAGCTCGCTGATGCCAAATCGTTGGACGCGGTAGTCGAGGTTCTGCGTCAGACCGCCCGGGCAGCCTTGGGGGCAGAGGGCATCGCGGTGGTGATCCGCGAGGACGACCATTGCTTCTATGCCGCCGAGGACGCTGTTGGAAAGCTGTGGTCCGGCAACCGTTTCCCGGTCGGTGAATGCGTCTCGGGATGGGCGATGCAGCACCGACAAACGGTAGTCGTTCCCGACACGAGGATCGACCCACGCATACCGCAGGATGCGTATGCACCAACATTCGTCCGCAGCATGATGCTGGCCCCGATCGGAGCGCCGGTCCCTGTTGCTGCCCTCGGTGCCTATTGGTCGGACGTCCGTGACCATGATCCTGTCACGATCCGGCGCCTCGAGGGACTGGCGACACTCGCCGGCATCGCAATCGAGAACGCCCGGCTGCTGCGCGTCGCGGGTGATGCCGATCGTCAGCGTGCGCTGATGTTGTCGGCTGGAAAGATGGGAATCTGGTCCTTTGACGTCGCGACGGGCGAATTGCGAACCTCCGAGCTGTGCCGGGTTAACTTCGGCCGGGACCCTGACTTGCCATTCACCTATGCCGATCTCCATGCAGCGATTCACGAAGACGACAGCGCCCGTGTCCACGCTGCGATCGAAGCCAGTCTGACGCAGGGTGTCGAATACCACGTCGAGTATCGATTGCGGACGCCGGCGGGCGAGGTTCGCTGGATCGAAATCAGGGGCCAGCCCGGCTTTGGCCCCGACGGAACGTCACAGACCCTCGATGGCCTCTCGATCGACATCACTGAGCGCAAGCGGATGGAAGATGCCTTGCGCAGTTCCGCTGCAACGCTGGAGCATCTTGTCGAGCAACGGACCCGCGAGCTGGTGGCGGCCCAGGAAGCGCTCCGCCAATCGCAAAAGCTCGAATCGATGGGCCAGCTGACCGGCGGAGTCGCGCATGACTTCAACAACCTGTTGACGCCGATCCTCGGCAGCCTTGATCTTCTCCAACGCCGCAAGGTTGGAGGGGAACGCGAACAGCGGCTGATCGAAGGTGCCCTGCAATCCGCTGAACGCGCAAGGACGCTGGTGCAGCGCCTCCTGGCCTTCGCACGCCGCCAGCCCCTGAAGGCCGAACCGGTCGATACCGGGGCACTGGTGCGCGGGATCAGCGACCTTGTTGCGACGACGATCGGGCCGTTGATCCCGTTGCATGTGGAGGTGGGAGAAGACCTGCCGCTCGCGCACGCAGACGCCCATCAGATCGAAATGGCGATCATCAACCTGTCGGTGAACGCACGCGATGCCATGCCGCGCGGCGGGAGCCTCAGCCTGTCGGCGCATCGGCGTAGCCCCGGTCGTCAGCATCCCGAAGTACCGCCAGGGAGCTATGTCGTGATCGCACTCTCCGATAACGGGGAAGGCATGGACGAGGCGACACGTCTGCGTGCGATCGAACCGTTCTTTTCGACCAAGGGCATCGGCAAGGGCACAGGCCTCGGCCTATCGATGGCGCATGGCCTGACGCTTCAGCTCGGGGGCGCGATGACGATCGAAAGCGAGCTTGGCGAAGGGACGACGATCAGCCTGTGGCTACCACTCAGCCGGATGGCTCATGCCCCGGTCACATCATCGCAGGCGTATGATCCGTTGGTGACGGGGATCGCCGTGCTCGTCGATGATGAGGATGTGGTCAGGGCCAGTACGGCCGACATGCTGGCGGAAATCGGTTTTGAGGTCATTGAAGCGCGCTCCGGAGTAGAAGCGTTGCAGGCGTTTGGTGAACATCCGCATATCGACGTGCTCGTGACCGATCATCTGATGCCGGGCATGACCGGGGTCGAACTGGCACATTCGATCTTGCAAGATCGCCCCGACCTGCCCGTTTTGATCGTCTCAGGATATTCCGACAGCCTGGGCATCGACGCTGGCTTTCCGCGACTTGAGAAGCCGTTTCGGCATCATGATCTTGCAAGTAAGCTCGCCACGCTTCTCACCAAGAATGGCGCCAGATCGCCACTACAGTCGCCAATTTACTGACAAGGTTTCGGGTGGGGGTAGGATCACCAAAGTGCGTGTATG
The DNA here is from genome assembly GCA_913775025.1 of uncultured Sphingomonas sp. Taxonomy (GTDB): domain Bacteria; phylum Pseudomonadota; class Alphaproteobacteria; order Sphingomonadales; family Sphingomonadaceae; genus Alterirhizorhabdus. The sequence continues at coordinate 2,698 of CAJYJW010000171.1, forward strand.
AGACTGCGCCCTTCCCATGAACGATGGTGTAATGGGAATGTCCGCTTCTGGTGGAAACGGACATTCGCGAAATCGCATGATCGTGACACGCTAAGGTCAGAAGCGGACCCGTGTCGGACGGATCAGGCAGGAAAATGAATTCCGCACAGTTTGTTACCGTCGGGGTCACGAAAATAGGCCAGTTCGATGGTGCCCATGGAGGCAGTTTCGCGCGGTCCGGGCGGAGCTTCGATCGAGGTTCCGCCAGCGGCGACGGCGGTGTCGTGAAGCTGCTTCACCTGCTCGGGGGAGTCGCAGGAAAATGCGACGGTGCTGCCATTGGCGACGCTTGCCGGTTCGTCGTTGATCGGCTGGCTGACGATGAAATTGGTTCCGTTGCCATTGTTGTAGATCAGACGTGTATGGCCGCTATCGGCGATGTTCCGCGTCCCTTCCCCTGCACCCAAGGTGCCAAGCACCGTGTCGTAAAAGCGCTTGGACCGTTCAATGTCGTTCGATCCGACCATGGTGTGAAACAGCACGTATACTCTCCTAAAGCCTGATCGACTGCCGATCGCCATTATCGGTCTAACCTAACCGGCATATAACCAGCAGTC
>CAJYJW010000172.1 GCA_913775025.1 uncultured Sphingomonas sp.
GTCGCCAGTTCGGCCGCGAGCGACGATTTCGAAAAGCCCGGCCGGCGCGACAGGGGAAGTGCGCGTACGTCGATGACCCGCCGAACGCCCGCCACCTGCAACGCCGCGACGAATTCCGCCACGGTTACCGCCTCATATCCGATCGTGTAGATTTTCATGCGCCTTCCCTTCGTCGCATGTGACCAGCGCATAACCCAATAAATCGGCGGTCCGTTTCGTACGTTCATTGCCGGTTTGGTTCGACCGGCCTAGACGCCCGGACATGCAGTATGACGTTCATATCATCGGCGGCGGGCTCGCCGGGTCCGAGGCCGCGTGGCAACTGGCACAGGCCGGGGCGAAGGTCCGCCTGTCGGAAATGCGTGGCGGCGGCGACAGCACGCCCGCGCATCAGGGCGACGATCTGGCCGAACTGGTCTGTTCGAACAGCTTCCGGTCGGATGACGCCGAATCGAATGCGGTCGGCCTGCTGCATGCCGAGATGCGGGCGCTGGGATCGCTCATCATAGCGAAGGGTGACGAGCACAAGGTGCCGGCGGGATCGGCGCTGGCGGTCGATCGCGACGGCTTTTCGGCCGCGGTCACCGCCGCGCTGCTGGCACACCCCAACATCACCATCGTCCGCGAACGGATCGACACCCTGCCCGACAGCGGCATGACGATCGTCGCGACGGGGCCGCTGACTGCGCCCGGCCTAGCCGGCGATATCGGCAGCGCGACGGGGGCGGAGGCGCTCGCCTTTTTCGATGCGATTGCGCCGATCGTCCACCGCGACTCGATCGACATGGAACAGGCATGGTTCCAGAGCCGCTGGAATAAGGGCGACGGCAAGGATTACATCAACTGCGCGATGAACCGCGAACAATATGAGGCCTTCCACGCCGCGCTGCTGTCGGCGGAAAAGGCCGAGTTTCGCGAATGGGAAAACGTCCCCTATTTCGAAGGCTGCATGCCGATCGAGGTGATGGCCGAACGCGGGCTGGACACGCTGCGCTTCGGCCCGATGAAGCCGGTAGGGCTGGATGATCCCCGCACCGGGCGGTGGCCGCATGCGGTGGTGCAGTTGCGGCAGGACAATGCGTCGGGCACGCTGTGGAATATCGTCGGGTTCCAGACCAAGCTGAAGCATGGCGAACAGGTGCGGTTGTTCCGCACCATCCCCGGGCTCGAGAATGCCGAGTTCGCAAGGCTGGGCGGGCTGCATCGCAATACCTTCATCCGCTCACCCGAATTGCTCGATGCAACGCTGCGGCTGAAGGCGCGGCCGCATTTGCGCTTTGCCGGGCAAATGACGGGGTGCGAAGGCTATGTCGAAAGCGCGGCGGTCGGGCTGCTGGCCGGACGTTTCGCCGCCGCCGAACTGGCCGGGCGCAGCGTCGCGCCGCCGCCGGTCGAAACGGCGATGGGCGCGCTGCTGCACCACATCACCGGTGCGGCGGTGGCCGAGACCTATCAGCCGATGAACGTCAATTTCGGGCTGATGCCGCCGATCCCCGGCCGCACGAAGAAGGCCGATCGCAAGAAGATGTACACGTCGCGCGCGCGCGATGCGTTCGAACCCTGGGCGAGCGCGCTCTGAGCGGGTTGTGACCATATCGAGGCGTCGTGATTGCCCTGGCGGGTTCGTCCGGCAAGGAGCGTGATGCAACAGGTAGCGGCGCTACCTGCGAGCCTCGCGACGCCGCCGGCGGGCGCGCTAGGGCAACCGCGTTGCGGCGGGCCGATTTTGGCCCAGGGCGGCGGCGCTCGTCGGTCACGATGCAGCAGCATCGCTCCACTTCTCGCTTCTAGCTCTGAACCAAAAATCGGCTCCGTCACGATGCCTCGATATGGTCGCAACCCGCTCTAGCGGATGGCCGGGGCGGTGTTGCGCCGCCCCGGCATTCCGCCGATGACATAGACGGCGAGGCCGGCCCAGATCAGGCCGAAACAGGCCAACCGGGTCGGCGTCAGCGTTTCCCCGAACACCGCGATCGCCAGCAGGAACTGCAGCGACGGCGCGATGAACTGCAGCATGCCCATCGTCGCGAGGCGCAACCGGCGCGCGGCGGCGGCGAAGAGGAGCAGCGGCGCGGTGGTGACCGCCCCGGCGAAGATCAGCTTGCCGGCCATGCCCGCCCCCATATCGAACGCCAGCGGCTGGCGGCTGCCGAGCCACAGCAGATAGCCGAGCGCTACGGGCGCGAGCAGCGTGGTCTCGACCATCAACCCTTCGAGCGCGCCGACCGACACCGTCTTGCGGATCAGGCCGTAGAGCGCGAAGCTGATTGCGAGGCTGAGGCTGATGCCCAGCGCGATCCAGGACGATCCGAACGCGAACAGCGCGACCCCCGCCCCGGCCAGCGCGACCGCGAGTCCCTGCGTCCGGTTCATGCGTTCGCCGAGCAGGACGACGCCGAGCAGGACGTTGAGCAGCGGATTGAGGAAATAGGCGAGGCTGGCGGCCAGCACCTGTCCGTGCAGCACCGCCCAGACATAGACCAGCCAGTTGATCGCGATGAACGCGGCGCTGGCGACGAGGTTGGCGAGCGCCCGCCGATCGGCGAAGGCGGCACGCAGCAGCGCCCCGCGCCGCACGGCGATGACGATGCCCGCGACCAGCAGCGCCGACCACAGCACCCGCTGCGCCACGATCTCGCCCGCGTCGATCGGCCCGAGCACCCGGAAATACAGGGGCAGCAGGCCCCACAGGACATAGGCGCCGACGCCGAACGCCAGCCCCTGCCGGTCCACCCCCTCGCTCACGACGTCAGATCAGGCCGCCGGTGAGGAAGAGGCGCAGGCCGCTGACGATCAGGATGATGATGTTCAAGTTGCGGCCCGACGTCTTGGATGACAACAGCCCGACGACGAAGCCGACCAGCGCGATCGGAAACACGATCCAGTTCATCAGCGAGATGACGGGGATCAGCGCGGGGATGGCCAGCACCAGCGCGACGAGGCCGATCAGGATCGAGAATATGTTCAGCATGGGACAGGACATGGCCCCCCGGCCGCCATCGAGCAATGGCAGCAATGGTTTTTTGCACTACGAGGGAATCTTAATCGGCGATCGATAAGGTCGCCGCCGACCGTCCACTGGAGCCACCCGTCGATGATTCGTGCCCTGCCCTTCGCGATCCTGTTGCTGCTGGGTGGTTGCGGTGGCGCGAACGCGCCCGACAACGGCCTCGACACGCTCGACGCGCAACTGACCCAGGCGAATGCGACCGATCCGGCGGTGACCGCGGCGTTGCAGGACCAGATCATGGTCGATCCGACGCTGACGTCCCAGGCCAATGGCGACGCGGTGCGCCCGCCCGACCGGCCGTACAGCGCCGCCGCCCCCGCCCCGACCATCGCCGCCGGCAGCACGGCGACGGACGAAGCGCTGCAATCCGCACCCGCACCCGGCGCCTGTCCGTCGTGCAAGGGCGGGCGCGAGGCACTGACGCTGGCCGAGCTCGCCAGCGTGCAGCGCGGCGGCAACCGGCAATGCGCGAACAAGGTCGGCTATTCGGCGGGCTGGGCCAATCGCCTGCCCGCCGCGTTCGCGCTGCATCCCGATGC
>CAJYJW010000173.1 GCA_913775025.1 uncultured Sphingomonas sp.
GTCACCGGGCGCAACTGGCGCGGCACCGCGTTCGGCGGGGCCAAGGGGCGGACGGACGTACCCAAGATCGTCGACTGGTATATGAACGGCATGATCGAGATCGATCCGATGATCACCCATGTCCTGACGCTCGACGAGATCAACAAGGGGTTCGATCTGATGCACGAGGGGACAAGCATCCGCAGCGTGGTGCTCTACTGATGTTCAGTCATGTCGTGCTCGGAATGAACGATCCCGCCGCCACGCGGGTATTCTACGATGCGGTGCTCGGCACGCTGGGGGTGCCCGCCGGCGTGGAGGATGAGCGTGGCCGTCTGGTCTATCAGCATGACGGGGGGCGGCTGCTCATCACCCGGCCTGTGGACGGCGGGCCGGCGGCGGCGGGTAACGGCCATACGCTGGGCTTCCTGGCGCCTTCGCCTGAGGTCGCCGACGCCTGGCATGCGGCGGGCCTCGCTCATGGCGGCACGTCTTGCGAGGGTCCGCCGGGCATCCGGCAGGCGACCGGGGGGCGCGTGGTGTATCTCGCCTATCTGCGCGATCCGGCCGGCAACAAGCTGTGCGCCTTCCATAAGGTTTCGGGTTGATGGAGACTGTTTCCGCCAATCGCGCGCATGGCGGCATGCAGGGCGTTTATCGCCATGCCTCGACGGCGACCGGAACCGACATGACCTTTTCGGTATTCGTGCCGCCCCATGAGGCGGGCGCGCGGCTGCCGGTGGTGTGGTATCTCTCCGGCCTTACCTGCACCCACGCCAACGTGACGGAGAAGGGCGAGTATCGCCGCGCCTGCGCCGAACATGGTCTCATCTTCGTGGCACCCGATACGTCGCCACGCGGCGATGGCGTGGCGGACGATCCGGCAGGCGCGATCGATTTCGGGCTCGGGGCCGGTTTCTATGTGAATGCGACCGAATCGCCTTATGCGGCCAATTACCGCATGTGGACCTATGTGACCGAGGAACTGCCCGCCTTGGTGGCGGCGCGGTTTCCTGCCGATACGGATCGTCAATCGATCATGGGCCATTCGATGGGCGGGCATGGCGCGTTGACGATCGGATTGACCTTTCCCCAGCGGTACAAGGCGGTATCCGCCTTCGCGCCGATCGTCGCGCCAGGCCAGGTGCCGTGGGGCTGGAAGGCTTTGGCGGGATATCTCGGCGAGGACCGGGCGGCCTGGCGCCGTCATGATGCGGTCGCGCTGATCGAGGATGGCGCGCGCGTGCCCGCTCTGCTGATCGATCAGGGCGAGGCGGACGATTTTCTCGCCAAGCAGCTCCGCCCGGATCTTCTTGCGGATGCGTGCGCCAAGGCCGGCATCGACCTGACGTTACGGATGCAGCCGGGCTACGACCACAGCTATTACTTCATCTCGACCTTCATGGCCGATCATCTGAAGTGGCACGCATCCCGGTTAGGCTGAGCGAAAACGCCGGCCTGAACCTCACAGGACGTACCTCCGCACCGTCGCCACTCCTTTTCGCAAAAGGGATCGGGTCAAAGCTGAGGCATACCCGTATGCGATACCGCGAACATGGTAAACGAAACGGTAAGGTTAGTATAAAGTAAAACCAATCGTGACAAGGATTTAACCTTTCCCCGATATCCCTAATGGCAGGCGAGGGGGGCAGGCAGCTCGTACGCTCCCCGGACCAAATCTTCATGGGATCGCGCCTCGTGCCGGTCCGGCCGATCGTCACGCCGTATCCGGACCATCTCGTCCGGACACGCGGCATGGCGAGACCCCGGACCACATGCAGCTTGTCAGGGGAATTTGTGTGAAAACTGCTGCGATACGGCTTCCGCGTCGGCGATTCTTCAAGTTGCGCGGCAATATCGTCGAATTGGCGGTCGGCCTCCTCGCCGCCTCCCTCCTCCAGGCCAATGCGGCGCATGCCGAGGCGATGCCGGCGGCCGGCGGGTCCGATCCCGTGCCGCCGCCCGGGCCGCTTCCTGAATCACTGCAGGGGGTGGATCCCGACGCGATCCGCACCATGTCGATCGATGAGCTGAAGCAGCTGCTCGATGCCAAGACGCTTGCGGCGCTCGGCCTCGATGCGAGCTTCCCGCAGATGCTCGATACCGATGCCGCTGGCGCGATCCGCAAGCTGGAGACGGCGTTCCGCGAGAAGATTAAGGTCGCCGCCAAGGGCGAATCGAAGATCGCATCCGCCGATGCCCATGGCGATGCCGGCGCGCATCACGCCGAGGAAGCCGGCGCCCGCGATGTCGCTGGGGATCATGACGGCGGCCACGGCTTCTCGCCGCTCTATCTGCTTGGCGGCCTGGCGCTGGTGGGCGGCGGCATTGCCGCTGCGGCCGGCGGCGGTGGCGGCGGTGGCGGCTCCGCCCCCAATGTGGCACCCGTCGCCACGAATGACGCGGTGACGACGAACGAGGATGCCCCCGTCACCTTCGACGTGCGGACCAACGACAGCGATCGCGACGGCGGCACGCTTGCCGTCACCCAGATCAACGGCACCGCGATCACCACGACCAGTCCGGTCGCGATCACCGGCGGCACCATCAGCCTCGGCGCGGACGGGCGGCTGACGTTCACGCCCAGCGCCAACTTCAACGGCACGCCGAGCTTTACCTACACCATCTCGGACGGACAGGGCGGCACCGCGACCGCGACCGTGAACCTGACCGTCACCGCCGTGAATGATGCGCCGGTGGCGGCGAACGATAGCTTCACGACCGCGGAGGATGCTCCGGTCGAAATCAACGTGCGCGCCAATGACAGCGACGTTGACGGCGATACCCTCACCGTCACGCAGGTGAACGGCACCGCGATCACCACCACGACGCCGGTTGCCGTCACGGGCGGCGTCGTCAGCCTGAACGCGGCTGGCAACCTCGTCTTCACGCCGACCGCCAATTTCAACGGCACGCCGAGCTTCACCTACACCGTGTCGGACGGCAAGGGCGGCACCAGCACGGCCACCGTCAACGGCACCGTCACCGCCGTGAATGATGCGCCGGTCAACGCGCTTCCCGCCAGCATCGCGCCGATCGCGCAGGGGGCGTCCGCGGTGATCCCGGGCCTGTCCGTCTCCGATGTCGATGGGGACGGCGCGACCTTCACCACCCGCCTGTCCGTCACGAACGGGACGCTGTCCGCCGCCGTGGTGGCGAACGGCGCCGTCGTCTCGAACAACGGCACGGGCACGATCACGCTGACCGGCACGCTGGCGCAGGTGAATGCCACGCTGGCGGCGATCACCTACACCGGTGCGCCGGGCTTCGCGGGCGCCGAGACGCTGACGATCGTGACGAGCGACGGCCAGGCGACCGATACGGATACGCTGGCGATCACCGTGGCGCAGGTCACCACCGGCACCGTGATCGACGGTTATGTCGCGGGTGCGCGCATCTTCTTCGATGCGAACGGCAACGGTACTTACGATGAAGGCGAGGTCGTCGCGACGACGGACGCCAACGGCCGCTTCGTGCTGGTCGGCGAGCCGCGCGGCACGATGATCGCGCTGGGGGGTATCAACACCGATACCGGCCTGCCCAACCTCATCGCCTTGAAGGCGCCGGCCGGCTCGACGGCGGTGACGCCGCTGACGACGCTGCTGGCCGAGCTGGTCGAAAGCGGGGTCGATCTGACGACCGCGATGGCGCAGACGCTGCGCGCCTTCGGCCTGCCCGAGGGGCTGGACCTGACCGCGTTCGACTTCCTTTCGGCGGACGCCGATCCGACGCTCGCCTTCGCGGTTCAGAAGGTGGCGACGCAGATCGCCTCGTTGCTGATCCAGGCGAACGAGGCGGGGATCAGCTCCACCGCGATCGGCGAGCAGCTGGCTCAGCTGGCGCTGCGTGGCGCCCCGATCGATCTCGGCGATGTGGCGCTGCTCGGCTCGCTGCTCGTCTCGGCGGGTGCGGATCCGGCGGCGGCGGAAGCGATCGCGCTGAAGGCGGCGGCGATCAACCAGGCGATCGCGGCGGCGACCTCGCCCGCCGATCTGGTCGACACGTTCGGCAAACTTTTGCAGCCCGGCGCGGATCTGCCCCCCGTCACCGCGCACGACAGCCTCGTTACCGACGAGGACAAGGCGCTGACCTTCGACGTGCGGACGAACGACGCCGATCCCGAGGGCGGCGCGCTGACGGTGGTGAAGATCAACGGCCTGTCGATCGCTATCGGCGGCACGATCGCGATCAATGGCGGCACGCTGACGCTGGGCGATGACGGGCGGCTGACCTTCCAGCCGAACGCCGACTTCCACGGCAATCCGAGCTTCGCCTACACGGTGGCTGACGCCGCCGGGAACCAGACGGACGGCTCGGCGGACATCACGGTGAATGCCGTGAACGACGCTCCCGTCGCCACGCCGGATCTCGTGCGGTTCGGCCTTGGCGTCGGCGGCGTGGTCGATGTGCGGCTGAACGATCGCGATGTGGACGGCGATGCGCTGCGGGTTACGGCGATCAACGGTACGGCGATCACGGCCGACCAGCCGGTCGCCGTCGCCAACGGCACCGTCTCGCTCGATGCGGAAGGGCGGCTGGTCTTCACGCCGGACGCCGGTTTCTTCGGGGAAGCGCGTTTCGAATATACCGTCAGCGACGGTAACGGCGGCTTCGCTACCTCGACCGTAACGGCGGGGCTCGACGGCCCGATCCTGCCGGTCGCGGCGGATCAGCTCGGGTTCGCGGCCGATCAGGCCGGCGCGCTTGCGGCGGCGGGGATCACCACCCTTGACGTAGCGGGCGATGTCGCTTCGTTGAACCACACGCAGGCCGAGGCGCTGATCGCGGCCGGCATCGACTTCGCTGAAGCGGACGACATCACGCTGACCGTTGAGGGCACCACCCTCGACACCAGCCTCAAGTCGCTCCAGTCGCTGCACGTCGATACGATCGCGGTGCGCGCCGGCGTGGCGGTGCTGGCGGTGGAGGCGGGCGGCTCGCTCGCCAGCATAACCGGCGACGATCTGCCGCGCTTCAACGTCGCGCAGAGCGACGCGGCGCTGGATGTGACGCTGAACGTGGACGGCGGCACGCTCGATCCGGCGCTGGATCTGGCCGGACTCGCGGGCGAATTGCGCGCGGCGGGCATCGATCATGTCGGCGTCAACGGCACGGGCGCCCTTACGCTCGATGTGGCGCAGGCGCAGGCGTTGTCTGTCGCAGGGCTGGACTTCGCGTCGCAGGCCGACATCACCCTCGATGTCGATGCGGCGCAGGTCGCCACGCTTGATCCGGCGATGCTGGAGCGGCTGAACATCGACCATATCGATGCCAGCGGCCCGGTAACGATCAGCGATGCGCAGGCGCAGGCGCTGGTCGGGGCGAGCGTCGATTTCGTCGAGGCGGACGACGTCACCGTCACCGCCGAGGGGACGACCATGTCCACCTCGCTGAAGGCGCTCCAGTCGCTGCATGTCGATGCGATCAAGGTCGCGCCCGGCATCACCGCGCTGTCGCTGATGGCCGGCGGCTCGCTGGAGATCGTATCGGCTGAGGGCCTGCCCTCGTTCACCGCGTTGCAGAGCGATGCCTCGCTCGACGTGACGCTGACGGTGGACGGCGGCACGCTGAGCCCGACGCTCGATCTCGCCGGGCTCGCGACCGAGCTGCGCGAGGCGGGGATCGATCACCTGGGCGTCAATGGCGCGGGTCTCTCGCTCGATCTGCCGCAGGCGCAGGCGCTCGCCACCGCCGGGCTGGATTTCGCCCAGGCCGCCGACATCACGCTCGACCTGAGTGTGGCGCAGGTGGGCGATCTGGCGACGACCCCGGGGCTGCTCTCCGCGCTGCACGTCGATCACCTCGATGCGGACGGCCCGGTCTCGATCAACGAGGCGCAGGCCCAGGCGCTGATCGGTGCGGGCGTGGACTTCGTGGAGGCGGACGACGTGACCGTCTCCGTCGAGGGCACGGAGATGTCGACCTCGCTAAAGTCGCTCCAGTCGCTGCATGTCGATGCGGTGAAGGTCGCGACCGGCGTTACCGCGCTGACGATCATGGCGGGCGGCGGGCTGGAGACGGTGTCGGCGGCGGATCTGCCGTCCTTCACGGTCCACCAGACGAATGCGGCGCTCGACGTGACGTTGCAGATCGATGCGGGTACGCTGGATCGTGGCCTCGATCTCGGGCTGCTTGCCCCGGCGCTGGCGACCTCGGGCATCGATCATATCGGTGTCGCGGGCAACGGCGAACTCGGCGTCTCCTACCAGCAGGCGCTGGACGTGGCCGACGGGGGGCTGAACTTCTCGATCGCCAACGAGGTGGTGGTGCATCTGGCGGCCGGCGAACTCGCCAGCGTCGTGCAAGAGGCGGGGACGCTGGCGAGCGCGCATGTCGATACGATCGACATGATCGACAACGTCGCTTCGATCGACGACGGTCAGGCGGCCAGCCTGATCGCGGCGGGGTTGCACTTCGCCGATGCCGATTACGTCACCGTCGAGGCGCAGGGGACTGAAATGTCCACCTCGCTGCGCGGGCTGCACGATCTGAAAGTGGATGCGATCACGGTTGCGGCGGGCATCTCCGCCCTGACGGTGGATGCGGGCGACCTGACGGGGCTGAGCGCAAGCGACCTCCCCCAGTTCGACGCGATCATCAAGGACGCGGACCTCGACGTGACGCTGCGGGTGGATGCGGGCGAACTTGGCGAACTGGCCCGGCTGGCCGGCGCGCTGCGTGAGGCTGGCATCGACCATATCGTCACCAACCAGGATCTGGCGACGCTTACCACCGAGCAGGCGGACGAGCTGGCGGCGATCACCAAGGCGACCGGCATCGACTTTGCCTATGCCGACTTCCAGACGGTGGCGCCGATGTCGATCGAGGCGGCGGCACCGCATACCGAAGCGGATCTGGTGGCGGAACTCCGCGCCGGATACGAAGGACCGGACGATGACGGAACGGGTGGCGTCTACAAGATCGCCGACGGCGCGCACCATGCGCTGGCGGAATCCGGCCTGCTGCGCGCCTACACCGCCGACACGCTGGTGATCGACGGCACGGAGGCGACATCGGACAAGCTGCTGACGACGCTGAAGGATATCGCCGACATGGGCATCGACGAGGTTCGCCTCGCTGGCCAGGGCGGTGCGCCGGTCTATATCGATCTCGGCCTCGCCAACGAGGGCAAGACCGATATCCAGGCGCTGTTCCGCTCGCTGGAGCATGGCCAGGACGGGCCGGATCCGATCTTCCACGGGGCCGAAAAGGTCGCGCTGGTGATCGATGCCGAGGCGGCGCATGCGCTGGCCGAGGTCGATGGTGCGGTCGAGCAGTTGAAGGCGATCGGCTTCACCGAGATCGACGTGCTGGCGGATGCTTCGGGCGACACCCCGCCGGCCTTCGGCGATGCGGGGCTGGAGGTGAAGGTCATCGGTCAGGACGATGCGCTCTACCACCATCTGCAGGACCGCTGATCGCGGTAGGCTGACTGTATCGCAAGGTAGCGCCATCCCGGCTTCGTCCGGGGTGGCGCTGCTGCGTCAGGCGTTAACGGTTTCTGCCGGGGTAACTGCGTTTTAACCATTATGGACCAAAAGCGAGGCACGCGGAAGCTCACTCAAAGGCGTGCTCGATGTCCACGAAAACACAGGCGGACGATGCTGCCGGGCGAACCGGCAAGCTGGCCGCGAAGCCGGTCGCCAAGCTGCTGAAGGCCTGCCGGCATTCCTTTTATCTCGTGTTCTTTTTCACCGCGATCACCGAATGTCTGGCGGTCGCGCCGATGCTGTACATGATGAGCGCCTACGATCGCGTCATCAGCACGCGAAGCGGCGTGACGCTCGTCTCGCTGACGTTGCTGATCGTCGGCGTTTACCTGTTCTGGTCCGCTTTGGAGTGGATGCGCACGCGGCTGCTGATCCGCATCTCGCTGCGCACCGACTGGGATCTGGCGGCCGACGTGTTCGACGCCTCGTTCCGTCGCTCGGTCGGCCGCCGCAACGTCAACGTGCAGCAACTGATGGGCGATGTCGTTGCCTTTCGCCAGTTCATGACCGGCGAGCCGATGCTTGCGCTGATGAGCGCGCCGTTCGCCATCGTGTTCATCATCGTCGGCGCGCTGTTCCACCCGCTGCTTGCCGCCTTCATCGCGGTGGCGGTGGTGCTGATGACGCTGTCGGCCTGGTTCACGCAGAAACTCTCCTCGCCGATCCTGAAGGCCGCCAACGACGAGAATGCCGAATCCCAGCGAGTCGCATCGGACAGTCTGGCGCAGGCCGATGCCACGCTCGCGCTCGGCATGCTGCCCGCCGTGCGCCGGCGCTGGCATGACAGGCATCGCATGTTCCTCCAGATGTCGGTCAACGCCAGCGAGGCGAGCGGCATCACCGGCGGTGTCAGCAAATTCCTCCAGAAATCGCTTCCCTCGCTCCAGATCGCGCTTGGCGCGTGGCTGGCGATCAACGGGGAGATCACGGGCGGCATGGTGATCGCCGCCTCGATGCTGATCTCGCGCTCCGTCTCCCCGATCCAGCGGTTGATGAGCAACTGGGGGCAGATCGTGAATGCGCGCACCGCCTATGATCGCCTCAATATCCTGCTGGCCGAGGAGGCGCAGAACGCCGACCGCATGACGCTGCCGGCGCCCACCGGCCGGCTGGACGTGACCGCCGCCGCCGCCGCCCCGCCGGGGGCGACGAAGGCCGTCGTCAGCGATGTCAGCTTTGCCGTGCGGCCGGGCGAGGCGGTCGCGATCATCGGTCCCTCGGGGTCTGGCAAGACCTCGCTCACCCGCCTCCTGATCGGCGTGTGGAAGCCCGCCAAGGGGTCCGTCAGGCTCGACGGCGTGGAGCTGTCCGAATGGAACCATGACGAGGTCGGCCCGCATATCGGCTTCGTGCCGCAGGACATTCGTCTGCCCGACGGCACCGTTGCCGAGAATATCGCACGGCTGGGGCCGGTCGATAGCGAGCGGGTGATCGCGGCGGCCAGGCTGGTCGATATGCACGAGACGATCCTCGCCTTTCCCGATGGCTACGACACCTATCTCGGCAAGAGCGGGTTCCAGCTTTCGGGCGGGCAGCGCCAGCGCGTCGCCATCGCGCGCGCTTTCTATGGCGACCCGGCCTATGTCGTGATGGACGAGCCCAATGCGAACCTGGACGAGGTGGGCGAGACCGCGCTTCTGAAGGCAATCACGGCGCAGAAGGCGCGCGGCACCAGCTTCGTCATCACCACGCACCGCCCACGCCTCATCAGCGTCGTGGATCAGTTGCTGGTGCTGCGGCAGGGGCGGCAGGTGGGCTTCGGCCCCGCCGCCGAGATGATCGCCGCCGTCCGCGATCTGCGGACGGCCCCGGCGGAGACGACGACACCCAAACCCCCGGTAGCCCCCGTCAGCGCGATCGCGCCGGTGGCGCTCGCGGCGCGCGGCTGAAGGACAGGCAGGACATGGCGACCTCGATCGGAACGACCGGCGCGACCGGCTTCACCGCCAAGCTGAAGCGCGGCTGGAACCCCTATGACCCCGCCAAGCTGCGTGAGCGCGGACTGGAACCGGTGGCAGTGGAGGAATCGACCGTCCGCAGGCGGGGCACCTGGCTGATCGTGACGGCGGTGGGGGCCTTCTTCATCTGGTCCGTCACCGCCCCGCTCGATGCCGGCGCGAACATGGCGGGCACCGTGACGGTCGCAGGCTATCGCAAGGCGGTGCAGCATCCGACCGGCGGCGTCGTACAGAAGGTCTACGTCAGCGAGGGTGAGACCGTGCGGCAGGGGCAGGTGCTGCTGCGCATCAATCCGCTGGAGACCGAGGCGACGCTCACCAATCTGCGCCAGGAATATATCAATACGCTGGTGAGCGAATCCCGCGCCAAGGCCGAACTGATGGGCCACGGCATCGTGTGGGATCCGGAACTCGTCCAGCTTGCCAAGGAATCGCCGGCGCAGGTGGCGGAGGCGAAGATGCTCCAGCAGCGCCTGTTCGACACCCGCCGCCGCGTCTATAGCGAGCAGGCGCGCGGCCTGAGCGCCCAGATACAGGGATTGTCGGGCGCGGTCGCCTCTCATCGCGTGCAGCTCGGCACGTTGTCCGAGGAGCTGGATAACGTCCGCACGCTCGCCAACGAGGGCTTCGTGCCCAAGGCGCAGGTCAACACCACGCTGCGCAACAAGGTGGATCAGGAAGCCGCGCTCCAGACCGCGCAATCCGATGTCGGCAAGATCCGCGCGCAGATGGCGGAAACCCAGTCGCAGTTCCAGGGCGAGGTGGCCAAGGAGCTGACCGAGCTGCAGAAGAATCGCGAAGCGGTGGCGACCAAGCTGTCGGCCGCGCGCTTCAACCAGTCGCTCAGCGAAATCCGCGCGCCTGTGTCGGGCACGATCGTCAACCTCAAGGTCTTCACCGAAGGCGGTGTCATCAACGGCGGCGAGGTGCTGATGGAGGTGGTGCCGTCCAACGGCGCGCTGATCGTCGAGGCCAAGGTGCCGCCCGTCGCGATCGACAAGGTCCGGGTCGGGATGCCCGCCGACGTGCGCTTCACCTCGTTCAACGCCACGATCACGCCCGTCGTCGAGGGTCGCGTGAAATCGGTCGGCGTGGACAAGCTGAAGGCGAAGCCCGGCGAGGAAGTGCGCGAGAATGAGGATTATTACCTCGCGCAGGTGGAGATCGGGCCGGAGGCGATGCGCAAGCTCGGCGATCATCAGCTGCGCGCCGGCATGCCCGCCGACGTGATCGCCAAGCGCGGCGAGCGCACCTTCATGAGCTGGCTGCTGAAGCCGCTGGCCGACAAGTTCGCGCGCGCGTTCAAGGACTGAGACCGATGCGATATCGCCGTTCCGCGCCCGCCGTCGCTGCGGTCGCCGCATTAACCATGTTTTCCTCCGCGATCGCCGCGCAGACCGACGGGATCAGCGCGCCGCCGGTGCCGAGCAGCGCGGCGGCGGGGCAGGGCGGGGGCTTCGGCTCGGGCGTGTCTGGCGTTCCGTCGTCCAGCACGCCGCCCGCCGTCTCAGTCCCGCGCATGCCTTCCAGCCCCGCGTTGCCGCAGCCGACGCTGGGCGGGCGGTACGAGAGTTTCCCGCTGCCCAATTCCGGCATCCCCTCCATCCCGCAGCAGCCGATCCGCACCCCCGATCCGTTGGCGGAACGGATGCCGACGCCGCAGGCACCGCTCGGCGATACGCCCGAGGCCACCGTTCCCGTCCCGCCGCGTGCGCACGTGCAAGGGCCGCCGTCTCCGGGCCGCACGCGCATTCCGAGGCCGGGGGAGCTCGATCTGGTCAACGCCTTCGATCTGGGGCGGGCGAACGACCCCACATATCGTGCCGCGGCAGCCGAGCGCGATGTGAACCGCGAGACGGCGGGGCAGACGATCACCGCCTACCTGCCGCAGGCGAGCTACAGCTATAATAACATCCCGACGGAGGGCGGCGCGCGCCATGTCGCCACCGTGACCCAGCCGATCATCAGCGTCGCGGGGCTCGCCACGCTGAAGCAGCGGGGGCCGCGCCGCGCCTATGCCGACGCCACCCTCGACGTGCGGACGCAGGATCTGGCGACGCGGACGATGACGGCGGTGGCCGACATCATCAAGGCGAGCGAGGCGATCAAGCTGAACGACGCCCGTATCGACGCCTTCCGCACCCAGTCCGAACGCTCGACCCGCCTCTATCAGTCAGGTCAGGGCACCGTGACCGACGCGCGCGATATTGCGGTGCGCTACGAACAGTCGCTTGCCAACCGCATCCTGCTGAAAAGCGATCTGATCGCCGCCTCCACCCGGCTGCGGTCGATCATCGGGCGGCCGGTGGAGGAGGGGGCGTTCCGCCTGCCGGACCAGTTCGGCCAGGTCGTTCTCGATCCGCTCGACGGCTATCTCGAACGTCAGCAGGGGGCGAACCCGCAGTTGCAGGCCGCGCGGCAGACGGAGCGGATCAATCAGCTTGAGGCGCGGCGGATCTGGGGCTCCGCGCTGCCGGTGGTGGGGGCCAGCGCCACCTACACCAAGCGCGGCGACCTGACGGACAGCTATGTCGGCCTGTCGATCTCCGCCCCGCTGAACGCCGCCTCGCTGTTCCAGGTGGGGGCCGCGCGGGCCACGGTGCGCCGTTCGGTGGAGGAGCGGCGGCAGGTGGAGGAGCGTGCCCGCACCGAGCTGGAGCGGCTCTATGCGCTGGTGGACGGCGGGCGGCAGGCGCTCGTCATCAACGCCAAGGCGATCGAGGCGGCGGAACTGTCGGTCGAGGCGAACAGCCGCAGCTATGAGGGCGGCGTGCGCACCAACGTGGATGTGGTGAACGCCATCCAGACCCTGTTCGAGGTGAAGAACGCCTATGTGCAGGCGGCCACCACGCTGGCGATCAACTATCTGAACCTGCAACTGCTCGCCGGCATCCCGCCCACCACCGCGCTCGATACGACGCAACAATTCCTGCTGGGATCCTAGGCGATGACGTTCGCCTACCGGCGGGAGGAGATGGCGGTCGCGCCGCTGCTGGCGCAGGCCCAGGTGCTGCGCGATGCGGGCGACTGGGCTGGCGCCGCCACCCTGTTCGCCGAGGCCGCCGCCCTGCGCCCCGCCGATGCCACGATCTGGCAGAACCTCGCGCTGGTGCGCTACGCGGGCGGATCGCGGCCCGAGGCGGCAGAGGCGGCCGCCCGCGCAGTGGCGATAGATCCGGCGTTGTGGCAGGCGCGCGCGCTGCTCGCCCGCGTCGCCCGCGCGGGCGGCGACGTGGGTGCGGCGGAAGGGCATTGGTCCGCCATTCTGGCCCGGGATGCGGGCAACGCCAACGCGCTGTTGGCGCGGGCTGACCTCGAACTCAACGTCTTCGGCGATGCCGCCGCCGCCGCCGCGCTCGCCCGCCGCGTCGCGGGCCAGCCGGATCATGCGGCGGACGCCGAGCTGACCCAGCTGATGGCCGCACTCTATACCGGCGCGATCCCCCCCGCCGAGCTCAGCCGCCGCCTGCGCGCCTTCGCCACGGCGCATCTGAAACGCGCGGAGGGACAGTCGCGTATCCCACGGGAGGGGCGGCGGCGTGTCGGGGTGATCTCGCCATTACTGTCCGCTTCGCCAGTCTACTACCTCACTTTCTCGACGTGGGCGGCGCTGGCGGGTGGGCACGATCTGGTGATGTTCCAGCGTGGCACGCGCGAGGATCAGGCGACCGGGCAGTTCCGCGCGATCGCGCGTGAATGGCACGATGTCGCGCATCTTGCCGCCGGCCCGCTGGCCGATCGGCTGGCGGCCGCCGAGCTGGACGTGATCTTCGATCTCGGCGGGTGGAGCGACGTGATCGGCCTCTCCGCGCTTTCTACCCGGCCGGCGGCGCGCGCCTATACGTGGGTGGGTGGGCAATCGGCGACCACCGGGCTCGACACGTTCGACGGCTGGATCGGCGACAAATGGCAGTCCCCCGCCGCCTCCCGCGCTCTTTATGCCGAACCGCTGATCGAGATCGATCGCGGCTATTGCGACTATACGCCACCCGCCGGGATCGAACGCTATCGCGACGTCGCGAAATCGGGCGTCGCGCTGGTCGGCAATCCGGTGAAGCTGGTGGAGGCGATGGTGGCCGGCTGGCCCGCCGGCGTCGATCGCGTCACGTTGATCGACCGGCGCTATGCCCATGCTCGTACGCTCGATCGGGTGCGCGCATTGCTTGCGCGGATGGGCGTGACCGTGGAGGCGGTGGTGACGCCGGAAGGGCATGACGCCTATCTTACGGCGGTTGCGCGGCATGCCGCAATCGTCAACACCGCGCCCTATGCCGCCGGGCTGACGGCGGTGGAGGCGTATCGCATGGGCGTGAAGGTGATCGGGCCGCTATCCGGCGGGCCGCTGTTCGCGCAGCGCCATCTGTTGTCCCACGCCCGCACGCGCGGCCGCAACCCGACGCTTGCCCGCCAGATCGCTGGCCTGATCGCGCGATCATGACCGTTCCTCCGTCCCCGGCGATGTCCATGACCCCGCTCCAGCGCAAATTCCACCGCCTGATCCGCGCCACCCGCACCTTCGACGGGGATTTCTATACGCGCGCCAACCCCGATGTGGCGGGCGAGGAGGATGCGCTCGCCCACTACATCACGCGCGGCGAGGGGGAGGGGCGCGCGCCCTCACCCTTCTTCGACCCCGCCTGGTACGCGAGCCAGCTGCGCCGCCCACCCGAAGGGGGCTGCCTGCTGGCACATTATCTGACGGTGGGGGACGGTGAGGGCTATCAGCCGATGATCGGGCTCGATCCCGCGCATGTACGGCAGGCGGTCGGGCGGCGGGCGGAGCCCGCGCTCGTCGGCTACATGCGCGCGGCGGAGGCGGGGCGACCGATCGACCCCAACCGCTTCTTTGATGCCGGCTGGTACGCGGCGCAGAATCCGGACGTGGCCGAGGCCGGGGTCGATCCGTATTATCACTGGATCCATGCCGGCTGCGCGGAGGGCCGATTGCCCTCGCCGCAGTTCAACTGGTTCGCGCTTCGTGAGCGCTATCATCTGTCCGGCGACAATGCCGAGGCGTTTCGCGCGCTGATGCTGCGCTGGCGTCTGCTCGGCGGTGATACGGGCGGTGAGCGGGCGCAGGCGGTGGATCTGATGCAGGCGGAGGTGCGCGCCAACCACCGGCCCTCGCCGCTATACGAAGGCCACGCCGCGCCGCCCGCCGCGGCGAAGCGCAAGTGCGAGGTCTATGCCTTCTACCTCACCCAATATCATCGCGTGGCCGAAAATGATGCGTGGTGGGGCGAAGGCTTCACCGAATGGCACAATGTGGTGCGCGGCAGCCCGCGATTCTCCGGCCATTATCAGCCCCGCGTGCCGGCGGCGCTGGGCTTCTACGATCTGGAGGATCCTCGCGTCATGCCCCGGCAGGTGGCGCTGGCGAAACAGGCTGGGCTCGCCGGCTTCGCTTTCTATTATTATCATTTCGGCCACCAGCGCCTGCTGGAGCGCCCGCTCGATCGCTTTCTGGCCGATCCTTCGCTCGATGCGCGCTTCTTCTTGATCTGGGCGAACGAAACCTGGTCGCGCCGGTGGGACGGATCGGAAAGCGAGATCCTGCTGGAGCAACACTATCCGGATAGCCTGCCCGACGAGGTGGCCGACGATCTGGTGCGTTACGCCGCCGATCCGCGCTATCGCCGCATCGGCGGGCGGCCGCTGTTCGTGATCTATCGCGTGGCGCATCTGCCCGATCCGGTGGCGTGGATCGCGGCGTTCCGTGCGGCCTGCGCCGAGCGCGGCGAGGATCCGGTGATCTGGTTGGCGCAGACCTTCGAGGATCTCGACCCCCGCCCCTACGGCCTCGACGGCGCGATGGAGTTTCCACCGCACAAGCACAGCCGCCAATTGCCGCTGGCGCAGCCCGCCCGGCCCTTCGGCGCGAACCCGGACCTGAAGGTGTGGGACTATGATCGCTTCGTCGCGGCTGCATTGGACGATCTGAAAACGCCCGCTGCCTATCCGCTGGTGCGCGCCTGCTTCCCATCCTGGGATAATGACAGCCGGCGGCAGGGCGCGTCCTCGGTGATCCACGGCTCCACGCCCGCGCTGTTTCGCCAATGGCTCGAGCCGCTGGTGGAGGCGGCGGAGGCCGCAGGCAATGATCCGATCGTCTGCATCAATGCGTGGAACGAGTGGGGCGAGGGGGCCTATCTCGAACCGGACCGGCATTTCGGCTACGCCTATCTCAACACCGTGCAGGCGGTGATGCATCCGGAGGAGGATCGTGGGGGCCTGCGCATCGTGCTGGTCGGCCACGATGCCTTTCCAGCCGGTGCGCAGCGGCTGCTGCTGCACCTTGGCCGCACGCTCGTCAGCGATATGGGAGCGACGGTGCGCTTCGTGCTGCTGCGCGGTGATGCCGGCTACGATGGCCTGCTCGACGACTACCGCGCCGTCGCGCCGACGATCGTCTGCGATGCCGGCCACCCCGTCGCGACGGTGGCGGCGGAACTGCGACGGCAGAGGTTCGCGGGCGCGATCGTCAACAGCGGCGCATCCGCACCGGCGCTGGCGGCCTTCGCCGATGCCGGGCTGGCCGTGCTGTCGCTGATCCACGAGCTGCCGGCGATGGCGGCGGCGCTGGGTTTCGCGCCCAAGCTCACCGCCGTGGCGGATCGGGTGCGCTTCGTCGCCTCTACCGATGCGGTCGCACGCGTGATCGCGGCGGCAGGCGTGGCGGAGGATCGCGTCACGCTCCAACCCCAAGGGCAATATCGCCGGATCACCCGCCTCGATCGCGCCGCCGCCCGCGCACGATTGATCGGCGAGGACGACGGACGGGCGATCGTCGCCGGCCTGGGCTACGGTGATCGCCGCAAGGGGATCGACCTTTTCGTCGCCACCGCCGAGGCGGCTTGTGCCGCCGGCCTGCCCGCGACGTTCGTCTGGCAGGGCGACTGGGACGCCGATGCCGCTGAAACGCTGGCGGACCGCAAGGCAGCGTTGATCGCCTCCGGCCACCTGCTGCACCTGCCGGATAACCCGGAGATCGCAACTCTGCTGTGCGCGGCGGACCTGTTCTTCCTGCCCTCGCGGGAGGATCCGTTGCCCTCCGTCGCGATCGAGGCATGGTCGTGCGGCCTGCCGGTCGCGGCGCTGGCGGGCGGGGGCGGCATTACCGATCTGATCGCTGGCCACTCCGGTCTCGGCGTCATCGCGGAGGACGAGGAACCCGCGACCTTACTGGAGACGGTGCGGCGCGGCCTGTCGCTCGGCCTGTCGGAGGCGCGCGTGGAGTGGGCGGCAGCGCGGTTCGATTGGCCGGCCTATGTTCGCACGCTGGTGCGGTTGATGCTGTCGCCGCCTGTGGTGGACGTGGCGATCATCGGCCACAATCACGGCCGGTTCGCGGATGCGCGCGTCGCCAGCATCGCCTGCCAGACGCTCCCCGCGCGGCGCGTGATCTATCATGATGTCGCCTCGACCGATGGCAGCGCCGCCGCCGCATCCGCCGCCGCCGCGCGCATGGGCTTCGCTTATCGCGATGCGCCGGCAAACGGCGGCCGTCTGTTCGAGACGTGGCGCGCGGTGGCGGCGGAAAGCGATGCCGAATTCCTCCATCTGGCCGAGGGCGACGACTGGATCGCGCCGACCATGCTGGAGCGATGCGTCGCGGCGCTGACGGCCGCGCCGGATGCCGCCTACGCCTTTACCGGCGTGGAATGGATCGACGCGGACGACGCGCGCCTCGCCGATCACCTCGGCTATCCGCCGTCCGTGATCGGTGCGGGGATCGCCGGCGGCGGGGCGATCGGTGCGGCGACGCTGCTCGCCTCTGCCATGCGGGTGCGCAATCCGGTGCTGGCGGTCAGTTCGGTGGTGTGGCGGCGGGCGGTGCTGCTCGATCTTCTCGATGCCCACGCCGATGCGCTGGCGATGCTGGATTTCGCGTTCGACTGGCTGCTGTATCTGCGCGCCGCGATGGCGGGGCACGGGGCCGTGTTCGTGGGCGAGGCGCTGTGCCGCCATCGCCAGCATGGCGCGTCGTTCGCCGAGCGGGGCGATCTGCGGCGGCACCGGGGCGAGATCGCCCGCATCTATGCGCTTGATCCCGATCCCCGGCTGGCGGCGGATCGTGCCGCCTATCTCGGAACGATGATTTAGGGGCCGCCCCGGCGGACGGCCCCTCGCCGTCAGCGCCGCAGCAAGCGGCGCAGCCAGCCCCGGCGCGGCTCCACCGGCGAGGCACCCGCCGTCGTGGTGGCGGGTAGCACGACCGGCGGGACCGGCACGGGCGCTTCGGCTTCGGCCACCTGAACGCGACCGCTGGCGACCGCCAGTGCCACGTCGTCCAGCGAAAGCTCGTCCAGTTCGGCCAGCGACGGCATCGTCGGGCGAGGGCGCTCGGGAGCGGGGGCAGATCGCACCGTCGGCGCGGCATCGGCGACGGGCTTCGGTTCGGCGGGCTTTTCCGTGACGACGGCCACCGGGCGGCGCGGCGCGGCGGCCTTTGCGGCGATGGCTTCCGTAGGCTGGGTTGTCTTAGCCGTCATGGGTTGCGACGCGGCGGGCGGCGGGGCGGAGGCCGGCCCCTCGATCCGCAGCGGGCTGCCGGGCAGCGGTGCGCCATCGGGCAGCGTGATCGTGATCGCATTCGTGCCGGGCGAGAGATGGCCGTCCAGGAACAGATGCCATCCGCCACCGCCGTTCGACATGCCCTTTTCCGCCAGATCGGCACGCGTGCCGTGCGAGACGAGCGTGATCTCCGGCGCATTCCCCACCTGCACCACCAGCGTGCAGGGTTCCCCGGTGGTGGTGAGCGCCCAGCCGGACAGCAGCGATCCGTTGGCGGTATCGACCGCGCCGATATAGCGGGTGGCGGAGGGCGCGGCCTGGGCCTGCACCACGGTGCGTGGGCTGCCGGCCAGCGGCGTCCCGTCTGGTAGACGTATCTCAACGCGATTTTCGCCAGGCATCAGCGCATCGCCGATATCGATGCGCCAGCCGCCTTGCCCGCGCGACTGGCCCTTGGCCGCCAAGTCCAGCCTTGGCTGCGTCGATTCACAGGTGAACGCGCGATCGTTGACCGTAAGGGTCACGGTGCAAGGATCCCCTTCCCGGGTGATCGCCCAGCCGCTCAGCCGGCCCTGCCGATCGTCGTCCACCGCGCCAATGTAACCGCCTGGGGCCGGCGGCGATGACATTTCCTTAACGTCTTCCATGGTTAACATCCTTTGACCGATGGCCTCTTGGCCCCGGTCGTACGGACTTTAGGTCACGGGATGGTTAACATGGCGGATGCAGACGGGGGCAAGGCGGCGACGGTCATGCCCGCGAAGATCTTCCAGATCTATTACGAGGATTGGCAGCGTTCGCTGTGCGATTCGCGTTTCGTGCCGCTCGACAATCGCGGCCCCGCCACCGAATATCTGGAATTCGACCTGTTCGAGCGGCTGTCCATCTCTCGCCACGTGCAGGGGGCGGCGTTGTGGGGTGCGCTTTCCTGGCGATTTACCGAGAAGACCGGGCTGGATGGCGACGAACTGTTCGCGCTGATCGCCGAAGCTCCGGGCCGAGACGTCTACTTCTGCAATCCGCATCCGCAGAATGAAGGCGTCTATCACAACCTCTGGATGCAGGGGGAAACGGCGCATCCGCGTTTCATCGAGCTGTCGCGGGCGTTCCTGGTCGCGGCCGGGCTGCCGGGGGATGAGGTGGATCGGATCGAGGCGTCGTCGCATTATTCCTGCGCCAACTATTTCGTCGCGACACCGGCCTTCTGGGCGGCCTATCTGCCGTTCGTGCGCGGCGCGATCCTTCGAGCGGACGCGAACCTCTCGCCTGCGGACAAGGCCGCGCTGCACAGCACCGCCGCCGACGATCGCAACGTGCATAAGGGCTGCACATACATGCCGTTCATTGTCGAACGGCTGTTCCCGCTGTT
Organism: uncultured Sphingomonas sp.; assembly: GCA_913775025.1. Classification (GTDB taxonomy): domain Bacteria; phylum Pseudomonadota; class Alphaproteobacteria; order Sphingomonadales; family Sphingomonadaceae; genus Alterirhizorhabdus. The sequence continues at coordinate 19,311 of CAJYJW010000173.1, forward strand.
CCTGCGCACGGCGGGCCGGCATCTGACCAGCCATAAAATACCGCTGCCGGTGCCGGAGGAGGATCTGGACGTGCACCAGCGCCTGCTGCGCGAGATGAAGGACAATGCCTGCGAACAGCGATCGCAATGGATGGCGGCCTGCTGGGTCAATTATCGCAGCCTCTACCTGCAACAGCGCCACGGCCAGCAATGGGCGAAACGCTATCTGCGCGCGGTGACGCCGAAGGGCATCGCCTTTGCCTGATGCGCCCGCCGCCGATATCCACTTCGTCACGCTGGACCGGCTGCCGCCGGTGGTCGGGCGGGAGGATCGGCCGCTGGTGGCGATGCCCTGCATCGACGTTGCCGCCGCGCGCCGGTCCGCCATGCAGATCGCGGGGCGGGCGGGGATGCCGGTCGACGTGCTCGGTATCTTGGATGCGAAGCGGCAGGGCTTTATTTCGGTCAGCAATGCCGCCTATCGTCGCTCGATCGCGCCGTGGTTCGCCTATGTCGCGCAGGATGCATTCGCGGGCCGGGGGTGGCTGGCGGCGGGCGTCGACGCGCTCGATACGGACGATGGCGGGTTGCTGGCGTTCAGTGACGGAAAGTGGGGTGGGCGGCTCGCGGCGTTCGGCCTGGTGCGGAAGACGTGGGCGGACGGCAACTACGCCGGCGACCTCTTCCATCCGGCCTACCGCCGCCATTATGCCGATGTGGAGCTGACCGTGCTGGCTATGCAGCAAGGCCGTCTGCGCCGCCACCCCGACGCCATGCTGGTGGAGGTGGATTGGGACAAGGAAAAGGCCGCGGTCGCCCCCGCCGACCGGCAATTGTTCGCCGATCGCGCCGATGCCGGTTTCGAAGGACGCGTCGCCGACCCCGCCTTGCGACGGCTGTTCCGCTAGGCCCCAATCGTAACGGCGGCAGCCTTCACACCGCCGCGAAGGCTTTCGCCGCCAGATCTAGATCGACGTGGAAGTCGCGGCGATCCGCTGGCAGGTGCGGGGCATTCACCAGCGGCCCGACGATGCCGGCGTAGCCGAGCCCCAGATGGTGCGCCATGTTGGCGAACAGCGTGGAATCGCCCACCCGTTGCTCCGGCGCGAATTCGATCAGCGCGGCGCCCGGCGCCATGAAGGCGGCATTGGCCAGCCCCGCGCCCAGTGGCCCCGCGACCGCCTCCGCCTCCCGGAAGGTGGCGATCTGTTCGGCGACCGTGAGGTGTTCCGGAAAGATCTGTTCGAACCCGTGGCGGCTGGCCAGCTCCATCAGCGCCGCCTCATCCGCGATCCGCCGCGACGGCGTGCGCTCGCGCGAGATGAACAGCCGCCGCCCGCCCGCGGGCCGCGCATCCGCGCCCTCCCGCAAGGCGGCCACGGTGGCAAGCGCGTGACGCGTGAAGGTCTGGATATTGGCGAGGCCGCGCGCGGGCACCACTAGCTCATCTACCTCCGTCAGATCGGTCTCGTGCACCACCGATCGTAGGGTTGCGCCACCGACGAGGGCGGCCATCTCCGCCATCCAGGGCCGCATCGCCGGCACCAGCACATCCACGCCGTTCAGCAGGCCCGTCGCCCGCAGCAGTTCCAGGCGCGGCAACGCCTCGAACAGCCAGTGGAAATAGTTCATGTTCGTCTGGATGCCCAGCACGGCGGCACGCGGACGATGCGCCACGCTTGCGGGCGGCGCGGCTTTCAGGAGGCGCGGCGAAACTTCCGTAAATCCATAGCGCGCCAGCATGCCGTGGGCACGGAAACTGTCGGACAGCAGATATCCGTCTCGATCGGCGACGATGAAGCCATCGGTCAGCACCAGTCCGCCGGCGAGCGTGACGATGAAGCCGGCCCCCAGCCGGGCGCCATGTTCCGCAGCGAAGCGCCGCTCATATTCTCCCGAAGCATCGGCGACGCGCGGATCTATGGCAAAGAACAGCGGCGGCATGCGGACGGCCGGCGGCTCACCCGGTTCCAGTTGCAGGTGCGAACTGTGGCCGGGGATGGCGACATCCGGATAATGATTTCGGCCGGTCAGCGCGAACTGCATTGGAATCCTTCGTCTCTGTCGCTCACTCGATGCAGGGCGCTGGCCCGAAAGCCGCAAATGTTACAGGAAAACGAAACGATCAAGCGCAACGCGGCAAACCGAGCCGATTCTTAAGCGATGCATTAACCTATTCCGTTGATATTTTAGTTCGAAAGCGGGCCTTTCCGCCCGCCAGCGGATACCGGACGATATGGACGACACCTGCCTGAAACCGCTTCGGAAACCGTCGGTCCATGCCCGGCTAGAGCGGGGCTGAGCGCCATCATGCAGGGCTATTGCGAGGCACTGCGGCGCGGACCGCGCTTTCTTTCTCTCGACGGTTGGGCGGAGGTCGCGGCATTCGTGCCCGGCACGCGCCTCATCGTCCGTGCGGGCGAGACGATAGTGGCGGACGCCGCGATCGGGGGCGCGGGGGATCGGGGCGATCTGACAGCATTGGGCGGCGCGGCCTTTTCCGTCACGATGCCGGTGACGGCGGAGGTCACGGGTCCGCTCTCCATCGTCCTGTCATGCGACGGGGTCGAGCATATTTTGCGGCGCATGGATCCATCGGAAATGCTGGATGCCGAACCGCGCGGCCACATCGATTCGATCGATGCGGCGGGCTTGCGCGGCTGGGTCGCGGATCCCGCCGGCTGGCTGCTCGGCACGCCGCCGCGCCTGCGCATCGGCCCCTTCTCGATCGATCTGCCGTTGAACGAGATGCGAAACGATCTGAGTGTCGAGGCGCCCGCCGATACGCCGCTCGGCTTCCGATATGGCTGGGACTGGGTCGTCGCGCAGGTGCGGGGCATCGACCCCGATTTCACCCTGGCAGGTACGCTGCCTATCGCGATCGAGGCCTCGGGCCGCGAGCTCGGGCGGGACCGCCATGCCCATGCGCCGCGGATGAGCGGGCGGCTGGAAAGGGTGCAGGACGGGCGGCTGATCGGCTGGGCGGTGGACGGCGATCATGCGTCAGATGCCGTGCCGATCGATCTGCTGATCGATGGCGTGCGCTATGATTCCGCGACTGCCGCCGGCGACCGGCACGATCTGCGCGCGCGTGGCATTACGCTGGCGGGCGGCGGCTTTCGGCTGGATCTGCCTACCCGTGCACCTGGCGAGGTCGGGGAAATGAAGCTCGGCGTGCGGGCCGGGCTGGTCGACCACCTTATCGATGGCGAGGCGGTGAAGACTGCCGCCGCGCCGCCGCGCCGGCGATCCCACGCGACGATCCTGCAGACCTTGCCGGCGACGGACGCGCCCGCCATCACCATCGTCGTGCCGATCTTTCGCGCCGCGCCGGATGTGGCGCGCTGCATCGCCGCTTTGACGCGCAACACCCGCATACCGGCGCGGCTGCTGCTAATCGACGATGCGAGCGACGATCCCGCGCTCGATGCGATTCTGGCGGATGCCGCGCGCCTGCCGAACGTGACGGTCGTCGTGCAGCCGGCCAATCGCGGCTATACCGCCACCTGCAACCACGGCATCGCGCTTGCCGGGCGGGACGACGTGGTCCTGCTCAACTCCGATACGATGGTGACCCCGGGTTGGCTGGAGGGTCTGCGGATCGCTGCCTATAGCGAGGCGGACGTGGCGACGGTGACGCCGCTGTCGGACAATGCCGGGGCCTTTTCCGCGCCCGAGCATAATGCCGCCAACCGCCCGCCCGCCGGCTTCGACCAGGAAGATATGGCGCGGCTGGTGCGCCAGTCGTCGCTTGCGCTGATGCCGGCGATGCCGACCGGCAACGGTTTCTGCCTCTACATCCGCCGGGACGCGCTCGACCGCATCGGTCCGCTCGACGAGGCGGCCTTTCCGCGCGGCTATGGCGAGGAGAATGACCTATGCATGCGGGCGTGGCGTAGTGGCCTGCTCAACCTCGTCGATGATCGCAGCTACGTGCATCACCGCCGCTCCGCCAGCTTCGGCGCGGAGAAGAGCCGCAACATCGCCGCCGGGCGCGCGGTGGTGGACGCGCGTTATCCCGAATATCGCCTGCTGACCGGGCAGTTGCGCAATGACCCCGACATGCTGGCGATCCGCTGGCGGCTGCGCCGCGCGCTGGCGCGGGCATCGGCCCCGCCGCGCCCCCGCATCCTCTACGTGATCTCCACCACCAGCGGCGGCACGCCGCAGACCAACGCGGATCTGATGGCGGCGCTGGCCGACCGCTACGAACCGTGGGTACTGCGCTGCGATTCGCGTATCCTGGAATTGTCGCGCTGGACGCCGGACGGGGTGGAGCCTGTCGAAACGACGGCGCTGGAGCGCCCCCTGCACGCCGCCGTCCATCGATCGGGCGAGTATGACGGCGCGGTGGCGGACCTGCTGATCCGCTACGGCTTCGAGCTGGTGCATATCCGCCATATCGCCTGGCACGGCCTTGGTCTGCCGGAGGTGTGCAAGCGCCTGGGCATCCCCGCCGTCTTCAGCTTCCACGATTTCTATACCGTCTGCCCCACGACCAAGCTGCTCGACGAGCGGCAGCGTTTCTGCGGCGGCACCTGCACGGCGGGCGAGGGGACATGCCAGCCCGAGCTGTGGCCCGCGCAGTCGCTGCCGCCGCTGAAGCACCGCTTCGTCCATCGCTGGCGGGAGACGATGGCGGCGATGATCGACGCCTGCGACGCCTATGTCACGACTTCGCCCGGCGCGCGCGAAACGATGGTGGCGAACTACCCCCAACTGGCCGACCGGGATTTCCGAGTGATCCCGCATGCGCGGGATTTCCCGCGCATGGAGACGTTGGCGGCCTTGCCTAACGGCGCGGACAAGCTGCGCGTGCTGGTGCCGGGGAACATCTCGGCGGCCAAGGGTGCGGATCTGATCGTCGCCATCGCCGCGCTGGATAGCGCGCATGAGGTGGAGTTCCATATTCTCGGCGACCCTGGCCGGGTGCCGGCGGGGCCGGGCGTCATCCATCACGGCCGCTATGCGCGCGGGGAATTCGCCGATGCGGTGCGCCGTATCGGCCCGCACGTCGGCGCGATCCTGTCGATCTGGCCGGAAACCTATTCCCATACCCTGACGGAGATGTGGGCCGCCGGCCTGCCGGTGGTGGCGCTCGATACGGGCGCGGTGGGGGAGCGGATCGCCGAGACCGGGGCGGGCTGGCTGTTCCCGCCGGATGCCGGCCCGCAGGCGCTGCTCGACGCGCTGCGCGCGATCCGGGCGGACGGGCGCGGCCAGCGCGCACGCGCGGCGCGGGTGGCCGACTGGCAGATGGGGGCGGGCCATCGCTACGATACACCCGCCATGGCCGCGCATTACGACCGGCTCTATCGCGAGATCCTGCGCCGCCGGCTGGCCTTCGCGGGCGCGGCGGATGCGGAGCCGATGATCGTGCTGGTGCAGGCGGATCATGCGGAGACCGGTCTCCACGCGACGCTTTCCCGCCGCACGCGGAATGCGATCGCGCGCGACGTGATCTATCGGCCGCTACGCCCCGATTTCGCCTGGGCCGAAGTGGCCGAGGCAGGGGGGGACGCGACATTGCTGTCGCTCCAGGCGCTGGCGGCGCATCAACTGACGGCGGCGTGCGACGGTCTGCCGCGCCTGCGCGTACCGCTGGTGGTGGACATCGGCGATCTCGCGCCCGCGCGATTGTCCGCGATGCAATGGGACGTGCTGCGTCATGCGACGCTGGTGCTCAGCCCCGATGCGGAGACCGTTGCTATGCTTGCGGCGCGGGGGCTGCCGGCGCGGCAACTCGATACGGTGATCGACGCTGGCGCCTGGCGCGGCCGCTCCCGCTATCGGCCCGATGCGTCGCGGCCATTGCGTTTGCACGTGGCGGGCGGAAGGTCTGCCGAGTCCGCGCTTGCCCTGACCGAGGCTTATGGCGGGGCGTGGAGCGCGATCGACGAGGCGGAACTGATCGCGGGCGACGAAGCGATCGATCTGATCGTGATCGACGAGCAGGAGGCGGCCGCGGCACGCCGCTTAGAAACCCTATCCGCCTTGGCAGGCGTGCCGTTCGTTTCGATGGCGGAGGACGAGGCAGACAGCCGGATCACCGCGCTGCTCGCCGATCCCCTCGCGCGGGATGCGGCGGCCACCGCAGCCGGCATGGGGCAGGCGGACGATTGGCTGCCGCGCTTTGACGATCCGCTCGATACGCTGTTCGTTGGGTTGAAGCCGGCGCGCGCGGCCGAACTGGACGAGGCCGCCTGAACGGGAAAGGTGGGTAGACGGCCTACGCCGCCGACATAGGTCAAGATCGCCGTTCCGGCGCGAGGCTTGCGCGGCGGTAGCTCGGCCAATGCGCCGGTCGTCGCCACGCCTCGGCCTGGCGATATCGCGCCGTATAGATGACGGTGCGATATCGAACCATCACTGCCTGCCGATCCGGAAAGACGCCCGATCCGCTTCAGTTCGGATCGGCTGGACCCCGCCGTCAGCGCCGCATCAGGGCGGCGCGAAAGCGGGGTTCGAGCGGTATGCGCTGCCGGCCGTAACGGGCGAGCGGCACCGACCAGGGGTGGTTAGCTGTCGCGCCGGGCACGGAGTCCGTCACGAACGCCGCGAGATCCGCCGCGATCGGGCCGTCGGGGGTGACGATTCCCCCTTCGTCGGCAAGGGGGCGCCGGCCGAACTGGCGGACGATATCGTGCATAAGATCGTCCTCGCCACGCTGGTGGCGGCCGGCGGCCTCGCTCGCCCACGGCATTGCGCGCGTGATCGCCAGCCGATGCAGCGCCTGATCCAGATCGGCATGGCGCAGATGGAACAGGTAGAGGTCGTCGAAACGCGGCGCGCCGTCATGCGCGTGCCAGCCGGGCGCCCAGTTGACCACCGTCCCGATGAGGTTCGTCTTGCACATCGAGGAGGAGAAGATCGCGCTGCCGCGCTGCTCGCCGATGTCGCGTTCGGGATCGAGCGGCGCTTCGTCCTGCCCATGGACGAGCTCCAGGCCGATCGAGGTGACGGCATCGGCCGTCATCCGCCCGGCATAGTCGGCCAGATCGCGGTAGCGGGCTGGGTCGGCCACCAGCAGCTCGTCGGCATCGACATAGGCGACGCGCCGGTAATAGCGCAGCAGCCCGCGCGCGAGATCGGTGACGAGCGCGAGCCGCTGTTCGTTATCCTGCGGGGAACGGGGCAGACCGATCCGGCTCGCCCCGCCCATGCGCGCGGTGGATCCGTCGTCCGATCCATGATCGATGACGTAGCAGTGCCTGAGGCCCACCTGCCGGCCATAATGGCGCAGCCAGATCGGCAGTTTCTGCGCCTCGTTATAGACCATGGTGATGACGGCTAATGGCGGCACGCAACTCGCTTTCTGTTATCGACCCCGCATCGGGGCGGGGCGGGACGGAAGGTCAGACGCGGAAGCGTACGCGCTGTCGCCCGGCGTCCAGAATGCGCCACGTGCCGGTGCCTTCCGGCCAGTCGTCCAGCGGCCCACCGGGGAACAGCATCGCACCCTTGGGCCCGAGCTTGCGGTCGATATGGCCAAGCATCGCGTCACGCTCGACCTTCGGCAGCGCCATGAGCGCCTCCGTATCATCGAGGACGAGCAGGTCGTAGCGCGTATCGGGCAATGCCGACAGCGTCGTATCGAGCGCGACGTGCCATGGCCCCCGGCCGAACCCGGCGGAGAGATAGCTGACGTCCTCCCGCCCGCTGAGCACGCGCACGCCGGTTTCCTGCGGGGAGAGGTGAAGCAGTTGCAATTCCGCGCCCTCGCGCCGCCCCCGTATCTGGCAGATCGCTGCCTGCACCCCCGCCTCGAATGCGCGGGTGGCCGCCGCCGCCGGATCGACGGTACGACCGCCCGCGCGGCCCTTGGCCTCCAGCCAGCCGACGATCTGCGCGGCGCGGGCGGCGAAGCCATAGTTTTCGCCGTTCGCCGCCCACCAGCTGGCCGTCCTCTCCATCACTTCCGGGTAGCGCAGCCGATAGGTATCGATGGCGGTGCGGAAGGAGGCGGCGTCGTGCGCATAAAGCAGGGCATCGCCGAACACCGCCTCAAGCTCCGGAAAGGTATCGGAGAGGACGGGCAGGCCGGAGGCGAGGCAATCGAACAGTCGGTTGTTGATGTAGCCGAAGTGCGCCATGTCGCCCCAATGGTCGTTCAGCGACAGGCGCGCGGTACGGTAATATCGCGGCAGATCCTCATTCTCGATATATTCGCGCGAAACGAGCTTCTGCAGGCCGACCGACTTCCAGTGCCGCCCGACGATCGAGATCGGCGTGTCGGACCGTACCGCCCATTCCACCATATCCCGCCGCACGCCCCGGCTGTTGGCGACGAAGGCTATGCCACGCCGCGCCTCCACCGGGCCGCTTCCGTCGAACAGGCGCGTATCGGTGCACTGCCGCGCCACATCCAGCCAGGTGCGGGTCTGCCCGCGTAGCATGGCATGATGGGTTTCGGAGGCGAGCAGCACCGCGTCATAGGCGTCCACCTCGTCACGCTGCACGGTGGCGGGGTGGCTTATCACCCACATCATCGACAGCGCCGGCCCGCGGGGCTGCCAGCGCCGCTTGCCCCGCAGCACGATGACGAGATCTTCGCCTTCAGTCTTTTCCCATTCCGGCCAGAAATGCTGGATAACCTCCGCGCCTTCCGCCCGCAGGGCATCGGCCAGCGATCCGCCGAAATGATAGTCGCCCCATTTGGTCAGGTTCGGGCCGATCGGCGCGGGGTTCTTGATGACGATCTTCACCGCCCGCCCGCCTTGCCCGCGAAGCGGCTGAAGAATTCGGCGAATTCGGTGGCGACCGGATAGACCTGATCGGGCACGCATTGCTGCGCGCCCAGCGCGAAGGCGGGAGGCACCGAATTGTAGGTGAATTCGCGCAGGAAGAACTTCCGTGCCCGTTCCCGCCGGCGGAGCAACTCCGGCTCATCGGCGAAGATGGCGCGGATCTTGGCGGTCAGCGCGTCGCGATCGCCGAACGGCACGTTCCAGAGCAGGTCGCGCCGGGCGAAATCGGCGAGGTCGCTGGTTGGCGAGGCGATGATCGCCGGCCCCATCGCGAAGGCGTCCGACATCTTGTACGGGCTCTGATACTGGCCGGCGGGCACGTTCGGATCGAGCCACAGGAGCACCATGTCGGAGGCCAGGTTGATCGCCGCCATCCGCTCCGGCGGCTGAGGCCCAAGCAGGATGACGTTCGCGCCATGCTTCTGCTGCGCCAGCTTCTTCAGGTCCGGCGTGTCGCGGCTGCCGACGACGAGCAGCTTGTAACGCGGATCATCGAGTTGATCGAGCAACTCGGTGAATTCGAAGATGCCCTTGTGCTTGCGGACGAGGCCGCCGAACAGGATCACCCGATCGTCCGGTTTCAGCCCCAGTTCCGCCCGCACGGCCGCCCGATCGTATTTCGCCGGGTCGAACAGCGTCTCGTCCTTGATGTTGCGCATGTAGAGGCACTTGTTGCCATAGTGCCGGTTGAGATTGACGTTGTGCGTGTAGGTAACCGGCAGTCTCGCCACCAGCGGATCGAGCACCTGCGACCAGACTTGCGCGTGCGGCACCAGCGCCTCGTCCATCCGGTCGAACACGCTGTCCAGCCCGTGGCGGCTATGCACGTCGCTCGCCTTGGCCGAATTGACGACGGTTTCGAGGTCGTTCGCCTCCAGCATCAGCGGCTTGCCGGTGTGGTAGTTCGCCATCAGGCCGAGCCCGAACGAGGTGAGCTTCGGCTTCACCGCATAGATGATGTCGCCGGTGATCGCCTCGATCGCGCGGGAAAAGGTGGGCAGGAAATCGGGGAAGTCGCCGCCCTCGAAATACTTCCGCTCGAACGCGGGTTTCGCATCGGCCAGCGGCTGGAAGATCGCTTCATCGAAGAAGCGGAAGGAGACGAGCTCCACCTCGACCTGCCGGCTCATCGCCTCGGCGACGCAATAGGCCTTGGCGAAATGGTTGCGGCTCATGTCCCAGGAGACGACGGTGACCTTCTTCACCCATTCGGGCAGTTCCGCCTTAAGGCCGGTCTCATAATAGGACTGCACCTTGCCGCTGATGATCGCCGGCGCATCGACGTTGTTTTTCTGCACGCGGGTGATCTGATCGATCCCCTCGATCCGGCGATAAAGATTGAGCACGGCCGGCACGGATCGCGGTTCGCGTGACCAGCAATAGCGGGAGATAAGATCATAGTCCTGCCGCCGGGCCAGTCGCTCGTCGAAGCCGCCGAACGTCCGGAGAAGCACCGCCGAATGGACTAGGGAGTTCAGATCGACGAAGGGCGCCTCCAGCTGATCCTCCAGATGAAAGGGCCGGATGTCCGCCTTGGCAATTCTGCCCGCGCCGTCCGCCTGCTGGACGAGATCGAAATAGCCGGCGTAGGCGACCGGGTTACCCGACCAGGCTGCCATCTCCTCCAGCATGATCTCCAGAAAGCGGGGGTGCCAGATGTTGTCGGAATCGAGATAGGCGATCATCGCGCCCTGCGCCGCCTTCAGGCAGGTGTTGCGCGCCGCCGCCGCGCCCGATCGCTTGGTGTGGCGGAACAGGCGGACGCGCTTGTCCTTCACGGCGCGCACGATCTTGACGGTATCGTCGGTGCTGCCGTCGTCGCAGATCAGCAGCTCCAGATTGCCGTGGCTTTGTGCCAGCACCGAATCGATCGCGTCGCGAATGAGGTCCTGCCGGTTGAGGGCCGGCATCACGACCGAGACGAGCGTATCGCTGGCGTAGGGCACCTGCCCCTGCCGGCGCAGGTCGATCCCGTCGAGCGTGGCGCGCACCGCGAACAGCACATCTGTTGAGGTG
>CAJYJW010000174.1 GCA_913775025.1 uncultured Sphingomonas sp.
GCGACAACCCCGCCGCGATCCAGACCGCGCCGATGCATTGGTATGGCCATGCAGCCTTGGCGGAGCAGCCGACCATTCCGCTGGCGGTGCTGGAAAAGCCATGCCGCTTCCGCGAGGCGGCAATCGCCAGCCTTGAATCGGTTGGCCTGCGACATCGCATCGCCGTGGAGTCGCCGAACCTGTCGGCCTTGCGCGCCGCCGTGGCGGCGGGCCTCGGTCTGACCTGCCGTACGCACATCTTTCTCGGTTGCGCGGACGCAATAGCCGGTGGGATCCTGCCCCCGCTGCCGGACGTCGCCTGCGTCATCGATACGGCGCCGGGCGCGACCGCCACCGCCATGCATCTGGCCAGCCTCGCCACGGATGTGATACGAAACCTATAAGGTACGTATTCCGATCCGGCCGCCATTGAATCGCACCCGACGTGGAAACGCCTGGGCAGATGAACGCATATCCGGTCATAGTGTTAGAAGCGGCTTCGAAGGCTGGCTTAGGGATCCTGCTGCGGGAGGGGGCTTGGCAGCTAGGGGCGGCGTAGCGTGGGGCCACCCTTCCGTTCATTTAGCCGACGTGTCGCCACCTCGCGTCGTGCTCGACGCTCAAGGGCTTCGAGGGTGGAGCAGCGACCTTCCCTCAGCGGATGCATAAGGAGTGCTCCTTAGCTGCATCGGGGACCCGGTACCCCTGAGTGAAGTTAGGCATTTTCTCACAATCGGCGGCTGAGCGAACCCGAGGAATGATCGTGACGAATATGTCTGCCGCCCTGGCCGCCGGAACGCCGGGCTATCGTCGCCTGACGTGGGCGATGCTCTTCGCGGGGTTCGCGACCTTCTCGACGCTCTACGCGGTGCAACCGCTGCTGCCCCTGTTGGCGAAGGATTACCGGTTAAGCGCGGAAGCGGCGTCGCTGGCCGTATCCATGGCGACCGGGCCGCTGGCGGTCGGCATATTGGTGGCGGGCGCGGTGTCGGATCGGCTTGGGCGACGCGGGTTGATGGTCGCGGCGATGATGGTGGCGGCATTGCTGACCCTGGCGGCGGTGATGGTACCGGGATGGTATGGCCTGCTGGCGTTACGCTTCCTGGCAGGCCTTGCGCTGGCCGGGGTTCCCGCAGTGGCGATGGCGTATGTCGCCGAGGAGGTCGACGCCGCATCGGTCGGATCGGCGATGGGCTTGTATATCGCCGGCAGTGCGCTGGGCGGCATGGGCGGAAGGCTGGTCGCCAGTCTCGTCGCAGCGTTTGCCAACTGGCGTTGGGCGCTGGCGGCGGTCGGACTGGCGGGGCTTGTCATGGCGGAGGCGTTCCGGCGCCTGGCCCCACGGTCGCGGCGTTTCGTGGCGAGCGACGCGGACTGGCTTGCCCTGCCGCGCGGAGCGGCCATTCTGTTCCGGGATCCGGGACTGCGGCTGCTCTATCTGGAAAGCTTCCTGCTGATGGGCGTTTTCGTCACCATCTATAATTATGCCGGTTTCCATCTGCTCGCGCCGCCCTACGGCTTGGGGCAGGCGGCGGTGGGTGCGGTGTTTCTGCTCTATATTCTGGGATCGATCAGTTCGAGCTTGTTCGGTGGGCTGGCGGGCCGAATGGGGCGGCGGCGCATATTCTGGATACCGATCGCCCTCCTCATCGGGGGCGTAGCCCTTACTGCCGCCGCGCCGCTCTGGATGGTGATCGCCGGCATCGCGGTGGTGACCGTCGGCTTCTTCGGCGCGCACTCGATCGCCAGTGCCTGGGTGGGACGGAGGGGCGGTGCCGCGCGGGGGCAGGCGGCCGCCTGGTATCTGTTCTTCTACTATATGGGGTCGAGCGTGTTGGGATCGGCGGGTGGCATCGCGTGGACGCATGGCGGGTGGCACGGCGTCGTCGCCTTTTGCATTGCGCTGAGTCTAAGCGCGCTGATCGTCGGGTTTCTGCTATTTCGCATCCGCCCGCTCGTTGCGACAGCGCAGAGGCGGTCGGCATGGCTACCAACCTCCGACTGATCCCGCCCAGAAAACCGCACGCCCCTGGCAGTCGAGATTAGTGAAAGTTGTATAAGCGCGTGTCCGAAGGTGGGTAGCCTTAAAAGACGAGGAATGACAAACTTCATGGTCGAGCCGCCAAGGCATTTCGCGGGTCTTCGCGCTTAGATCAGATATGGCCTTTCTAGAAATGGGCTTCTTTAAACCTCGATGCTGCCGAGCTTCTCGCATCCATCAAGAGGAACGATTGCCTTTGTGAAACCGAGCCGACCTCGGAAAAGCCCAACCTCGTGGACGACATTCTTTCGCCCGCAGCTTCCCTTCGGCCATTTCGTCCTTCGCCGCCATCCCGATGCCCGCGTCAGCGCACGTGGATAGATGCGGGGGAAGCGGTATCGCTTAGCGACTCACGATACCGGCACGCCCCCCGTCACGGCGACGATGTTGCCCGACATATAGCTGCCTTCGGACGAGGCGAGCAGCACATAGGCGGGTGCGAGTTCGGCCGGTTGGCCCGCGCGGCCAAGCGGCGTGTCCTGCCCCAGCGTCTCCAACTCGTCCGAGGATTTTGCGATCGGCTGAATGGGCGTCCAGACAGGACCGGGCGCCACGGCGTTGACCCGAATTCCGTCGCCGGCGAGCAGATTGGAAAGGCCGACGGTCAGGCTGGAGATTGCCCCCTTGGTAGCGGCGTAGACGATCATGCTCTTGCTTGCGATCTTGGCCTGCTCGCTGGTGGTGTTCACGATCGCCGACCCCGGCTTCATATGCCTTGCGGCTGCCTTGGCAAGGCGGATCATCGCGAAGACATTCGCGGCGAACGCGCCCTGCATCTCGTCATCGTCGATGCTGTCCAGCCCTTCGTTCATCGTCTGCGCGGCGGCATTGTTGACGAGAATATCGATACCGCCGAATTCCGCGACCGTGCTGTCCACCAGCGCGACGCAATGGTCGCGGTCGCGGATATCGCCCGGGAGAAGCAGGCAGCGGCGACCTGCCTTTTCAACCCACGCGCTGGTCTCCTCGGCATCGACCTGTTCCTCCGCCAGGAAGGAGATCGCGACATCCGCGCCTTCGCGCGCGTAGGCGATCGCCACCGCCCGGCCGATCCCGGAGTCGCCGCCGGTGATCAGTGCGACCTTGCCTGAAAGCAGGCCCTTACCGACGTAGCTGATCTCGCCGTGATCGGGCTTTGTCCGCATGTCTTCCGTCAGGCCGGGGCGGGGCTGCTGCGGCTCGTCCGGAAAGCGTGTCGGCTGGCTCGTGCGCGGATCTGTCATCGCTTTTCCCTGATATCGTGGTGCGAGCGAGAACGGTTGAAAATCGGGAACGTGCCTGCCCGCTTTGCCGGCTATAAAGATCCGGTCCCTTATCTCGATCGCCGCCGTTTCCGGGGCCCTCCAAGCCTTCCCTGTGGGCCACGCATGTTCACCTGGGCGATGGGTAGCGACGGACCGGCATGGTGTTGTTGACGCTTGTCGCGATCAAGACGATCGGCTTGATTCAACCACCGCGGCCAAGCCGTTGTATAGCGAAGCGACCGCGCACGACGTCAGTGTCCGGGCAAAAGCGCGTGCAACGTCGTGGAAGGGAAAAGCTGTGCGTATCGGAGTCATCGGTGCCGGAATAGCGGGTTTGTCCTGCGCGACCCTGCTGGTGGAGGCAGGCCACGATGTCGTCGTTTTCGATAAGGCGCGCGGGCCGGGCGGCCGCATGTCCACCCGCCGCCTGGCTACGGATCTCGGCGAGACCGGCTTTGACCATGGCGCGCAATATTTCACCGCGCGAGACCCGGCTTTCATCGAACAGGTAGAGCGCTGGGCCGATGCAGGCCAGGTGGCGCGCTGGCCGGCGGCAGGCGATGACGCCTGGGTCGGCACGCCGGCGATGAGTGCCCCCGCACGCGATCTCGCATCCCGCCTCGATGTGCGGTCGCGGCATCGCATCGACAGGCTCGAGCAGGATGGACAAGGCTGGACCCTGCACGGCGATGGCATGGATGCGGCATATTTCGACGGCGCGATCGTATCTGTTCCAGCCGAGCAGGCCGCGCCGCTTCTGGAAGCGCACCGGCCTGACTGGGCACGACAAGCGTCAGCAACCCCATCCGACCCCTGCTGGACCGTAATGGCCGCCTACCATGCGCGGCTGCCGATCCCGCTAGATCGCCTTGTCGACACCGGAATCATCGCCTCGGCCGTGCGGAACTCCGCCAAGCCGGGCCGCGCCGGGGCGGAAGCATGGGTGCTTCAGGCGAGCGGCGACTGGTCCGCCACGCATATCGAGGATGAACCGAACGCGGTGGAGCGGAGCCTGCTCAAGGCGTTCGCGACCGTCGCAGGGCAAGCCCTGCCCGAACCGATCGCCACCAGCGTCCACCGCTGGCGCTATGCGAAGTCGGGCCGGCTTGGGAAGGATGCCTTGTGGGACGGTTCGCGCCGGCTTGGCCTCTGCGGGGATTGGCTGCTGGGCGGGCGCGTGGAGGCGGCTTGGATGTCGGGCAGGCGACTGGCCGAGATCATCGCAGCGTAATTGCGGCGGGAATCCTCGCGAGGTCTGACGGTAGCCTGACGCCTGAAGCTCGTCGAGCCCGGCATAGCCGCCGCCGGCAAGCACATCGGTATGGGTGCCAAACGCCTCGACCGTACCGGCCCTCAGCCCCTGCCATCGCAACCGCGCTCGCCCTCAGGCGGTTCGTCGCGTCAACTGCAACGGCAATTCCCGCAACGGAAGGGTGAGGAAATTGGCGCGGTGGATCGGCTTTTCGAGGGGCCGTGCAAGCGCGATCCGCGAGAAACGCCGGACCATCGCCAGGGTGCCGCTGGCGATCTCCTGCCGTGCCAGCACGGCGCCGACGCAGAAGTGCGGTCCCGCTCCGAAGGCGAGATGCGTCCCGGCGTTCTTTCGCTCCGCATCGAACTGGTGCGGGCATGGGAATTTGGCGGCATCGCGATTGGCCGCGCCGTAGCGCACGATCACGACCGCATCCTTCGGAATCAACGTGCCGGCAAGCTCGACGTCCCGCGTGGCGCGGCGGCGCAATCCCTGCGTCGGGCTGTGCATGCGGATCACCTCCTCGACGAAACCGCGAATGCCGGCCGCATCATCGTGCAGAGCGGCGAGATAGTGCGGCTCGCGCGCGATGCGCAGCATGGCGTGGCCGAGTGCCGTCATCGTCGATTCAAATCCGCCGCCGATCAGCTGGCTCATCACGCTTTGCAGCTCCGCCTCGCTCAGCGGCTCCTCGCCCGGTCCATGCGCATGGACGAGGCCGGAAATGATGCCGGGGCGGGGCTGCCTGCGGCACGCCGCGAACATCGCGGCAAGGTGGTGCTGCGCTTCCAGCTCCACATCCGCGACCACGCGCAGTTCTTCCGCCGACATCCGGCGCGAGGCGGGGGCCAGCATCGCATCCGCCCACCGCTTGAACGTTGCGACGTCGCTCGCTTCGAGTCCCATCTCCTCGGCGAGGATCATGCCCGGAAGCTGCATCGCGAACTCGCTGACGTAATCGCAGCTGCCGCGATCGGCGAAGCGGTCGATCAACTGCTCCGCAAGCGCGTCTATTCGCGGAGCCATCTCGCGGACGCGGGCGACCGTGAATACGCGATCGACGAGCTTGCGGTAGCGCGAGTGAGCCGGCGCATCGGTGCGCTGCAGCGTGTTTACGTGCGGCCAGCCATGCTCGGCGAGATAATGCTGATGCGCTTCCGACAGTTCGGCGCCCTGTAACGCGGCGCGATCGACCTCGTTTGAAAAGGTCACCGGATCGGTCAGCACCGCGCGCAGATCGGTATAGCGGGAGACGACGAAGAAACCGGTTTCCGGCATTTGGTAGATGCCGGGCGCTTCCTGCATCGCCGCGTACATCGCGAACGGATCGTCCTGCACCTTCGGATCGAGCAGGCTCATCTCGGCAAGATCGGCAGCGGCGCTGGCCATATCGTCTCCTTTCGCCGATGCGCTGCGCGGCGCACTGACTTGATGCATATGCCTTATTCTTTGATGTGAAGATTGTCTAGTTCATTGCGTAACGCCGGATTGGAGTCGGTTAAATTGGACCGACAGCACGAGTGTGCGTGCACACATACAACATTTACTACGCCGCAAGAAAGTCGCTTGCCTTAAAATCGGGAACGGTAAATAACGTGCGAACAGTGCCGGCGACTCGTTCGTCCGAGACACGAAGGGCACCGCCTCAGGCGGGCCATGAGGAGGGATCCTGACGTTGCACGCTTTCGCTCGCGCCCGATCGTCCACGCGCCGCCCCACGCTGCTTGCCGGCGTGGCACTGATGGCGCTTTCGCCGAACGCACCGCTGCTCGCGCAGACGCTTCCACCCGATACGGGGCCCGCGGCCGCGGCTGCGGGACCGGCTTCACCCACGGTCGCCGAGACGATGCCCGCCGCCACGGCCCGTGAACCGGAAAGCGGCCTGAGCGACATCGTCGTCACCGCGCGGCGACGCACGGAGACGGCGCAGGACGTACCCGTCTCGGTCACCGCCATCTCCGCCGTGGAGATCGACCGGCGCGATCTGACCAGCCTGGAGCGCATCTCCGCTGCCACCCCGCAGCTGGTCATCGGGCGTAACGTATCCGGATCGGGGGCGCAGCTGACCTTGCGCGGCGTAGGTTCGAACTCGCTGTCGATCGGAACAGAGCAGTCGATCGCAGTCATCGTGGATGGCGTCTATTATGGGCAGGGCCGCACGATCAACGAAGGCTTCTTCGACCTCGCGGGCGTCGAGATACTGAAGGGGCCGCAATCGCTGTTCTTCGGCAAGAATGCCACCGCCGGCGTCATCTCGATCACGACCGCCAATCCCACGCCGGACCTGAAGGCGATGGCGCGGGTGGGATACGAATTCAATGCGCAGAAGGTCTATGGGGAATCCTTCATCTCCGGCCCGATCAACGATCGGCTGGGCTTTCGCGTCGCGGTGCGCGGCTCCAAGGACTTCGGAACGCTCTACAGCAATCGTGCGGACGACGTGATCTACAACACGCGTAACACGCCGACCGCGACGACGGTGGCGTCGAATACCCCGCATGTCGCGCCGGCGGGCGCGGGCGGGCCGCAGGAGCGCGACTTTCTGGCGCGCGCGACGCTGCGCTGGGAGCCGACCGACGCGCTGACCGCGACGATCAAGGCCAATTACGGCTATAACAAAACACTGGGCGGCGCGTGGAATTACAACGTCTACGGCTGCGCCAACGGCTTCAGCAGCACGACGCCAAGCCGCGCATGCAAGCCGGGCTTCTATCATTACACCAACGATCTGCCGGCGGACATCGCGGCGGAGACGGCGCTGGCCGAGGACTATAATTTCAATCGCTACAAGAGTTGGGGCACTACCGGCACACTCGAATATAATCTCGACAATCTGTCGATAACCTCGGTGAATAATTATAACTGGAACAAGAACGTCTGGACGTCGGATATCGATTATCAGTCCTCCCCAACGGTCAATATCTGGGGGGCGGAAGACAGCCGCTGGCGAGCCTACTCGTCCGAACTGCGTATTCTCACCAAGTTCGATTCGCCGATCAACGTTTTGCTCGGTGGCTATTATCAGAATACGAAGCGTTCGTTCGATCAGGTTGTCATCAATTCGAACGCGGAAAACAGCGCCGCGCCGAGCGGCTTCCGATATGTCCAATATGCCAAAAGCTCTGAAACGAAGGGTGAGACGTTGTCCGCCTACGGGCAGGCGATCTGGAAGGTCGTGCCGACGGTCGAGGCTTCGGCCGGCGTGCGCTATATCCACGAAACGAAGGACAGTTCGTTCAGCCAGCCCTACGTCAATCCGCGCTTCATCGGCGCCCCCTATGTGGCAGGAACACCGATCTTCGCCGATCAGACGTTCACCAACTGGTCACCCGAGGCCACGCTGACGTGGAAACCCAGCCGCGACGTCACCGTTTATGGCGCCTATAAGACGGCGTATAAATCGGGCGGCTTCTCGAATAGCTCGATCTACACGATCAATACCTCCGTACCCGACTTTTTCACGTTCGATCCTGAAAAGGCCAAGGGCTTCGAGGGCGGCGTGAAGACGACCCTGTTCGATCGCCAGCTGCGCTTCAACGTCGGCGTCTACACCTACAAGTACACCGATCTTCAGGTGACGTACCTGGATTCCGCGGCGCTATCCTATAATTCGGTCAATGCGGGCAGCGTGCGGACCAAGGGTGTCGAGGTCGAGTTCGAATATGCGCCGCGGGCCTTGCAGGGCTTCACGCTGAGCGGGTCCGTCAATTACAACAAGGCGCGCTACGGCAATTCGATCGCCCCTTGCTATGGCGGGCAAACTCCGGCGAACGGCTGCTTCCCCGGCCTGCTGGTCGCACCGGTCGCAGCGACGGCGACCTCGCCCGCCCGCGCCGGCACCCCCGGCCAGAATCTGCGTGGACTGCCGACCTCGGCCGCGCCGCTGTGGACGGCGACGCTTGGCGGGCTTTACGAGACGGCGGTCGGATCCGGCCTCCGTCTCGGCATGGGCGTCGATGCGCGGTACAGTGCAAGCTACCTCGCTTCGCCGTTCGGCACGCCGCTTTCGCGTCAGCCGAAGTACATCAACCTCGACGCCACGCTGCGCCTGCGCACCGAGGACGATCGGTGGGAGCTTGCGCTGCTGGGCAAAAACCTGACCAACCAGTTCGTCGTCACCGGCGAAACCGATGCCAGCGGCACCGGGCCTGGCACCGGCACCGCCGCCGGGCGCACCGCCGATCAGGTCGGCTTCGGAACGCTGCCGCGCACCGTGCAGGTGCAGATCACGTGGCGGATGTGATCCAGCCGCGCCATGCCCTGACGCCGCCTGTAGCGGCCTTGGCGCGTCCGGCGGCGGAACACCTCCTCGCTCCGGGCGCGACGATGCTACCGTGTCGACGGATAGAGCATCTCATTCATCACGGAGCTTCGCACGAATGACGGACACCCTGGGGGGTAGCACTTGTCTCCCGACTGTCGGCGGTACGCTCACCCGTGCCGCCGAGCTTTTCGGCGGGAGCGACGCGCTCGTCTACGAGGGGCGTCGCGCGACCTATGCGGCGTTGCTGGAGGAGGCGAAGCACCGTGCCGCCGGCCTGATCGGTCTCGGCGTGCGCGCGGGCGACCATGTCGGCATCCTCATGCCCAACTGCTGGGATGCGGTGCTGCTGTTCTACGCGTGCAACCTGATCGGCGCGCCGGCGGTGCTGCTGAACGCGCGTTACCGCGAGGAGGATCTCGGCTTCGTGATCCCGCACGCCGACATTTCGGTCCTGTTCGTCGGCGGCCACGCGCACCGCTTCACCGATTACCGCCCGATGCTGGCCAACCTGTATCCGGAACTGGCAGGCTGGGACGGGGCAACGCCGCTTGCGCTCGCAGATGCGCAGAAGCTGCGGCTGCTGATCGAGCTTGGCGACGATCGCCGTGGTTCGTGGCCGAAAGAGGCGGCGCTTGCGAATGCGGCCCGGGCGATCGATCCGGCGGATCTCGATGCGGCGATGGCGGCGGTGACACCCGATCACATCAGCCTGCTGATGTTCAGCTCCGGCACGACCGCGCATCCCAAGGCGTGCATGTTGAAGCATCGCTCCCTGTGCGAAACCGGTGCGGCGCTGGCCGAGCGGTTCCGCCTGACCCCCGATGATCGGGTGTGGGATCCGCTGCCGCTGTTCCACATGTCAACGATGTTGCCGATGGCGGCGTGTCGCGCAGCGGGCGCGTGCTTCGTCGGGATGGCGCACTTCGAGGCGGGCGCGGCGTTGCGGCTGTTCGCGACGGAGCGGATCACCGTCAACTATGCCGGCTTTCCGACGATCGTCTCGGCGATCGCGACGCATCCCGACTTCTCGCGGTGGGATCAGGCGTCGCTGCGCATCAACCACGTCGTCGGCCCGCCCGATCTTCTCCGCCGCTATCAGGACCAGTTTCCGGGCGCGGTGCTGGTCAACAGCTACGGCCTGACCGAGGCGACGGGCGTGCCCTGCTACAGCGATCTCGACGATCCGCCCGAACTGCTGTGCGCGACAAGCGGCCGCCTGTTCGACGGCATGGCCGCGATGATCGCCGACCCTGAGACAGACGAGGCGCTCCCCGAGGGCGAGGCGGGCGAGATCCGGCTGAAGGGCTTCGCGCTGTTCGCCGGCTATTACCGGGATCCGGCGGCAACCGCGGCGGCGATCCCGCCCGACGGCTGGCTGCGCACCGGCGATCTCGGGCGGATCGGGCCGGGCGGCCGGCTGATCTATGACGGGCGGATCAAGGATATGCTCAAGATCGGTGGCGAGAATGTCGCCGCGGTCGAGCTCGAAAGCTATCTGATGACGCATCCCGCGATCCGCATGGCGCAGGTGGTGGGCGTGCCCGACGACCATCTGATGGAGGTCGCCGCCGCCTATATCGAACTGCACGACGATGCCCAGCTGGACGAGCACGACGTGGTGCGACACTGCCTTGGCCGGATCGCCACCTTCAAGGTGCCGCGCTACGTGCGGTTCGTAAGCGAATGGCCGATGAGCGCCACCAAGGTGCAGAAATACAGGCTCCGACAGGATTTCACGCCCGTCCGCAAGTTCGACATCGCCGCGATGGCGCGGTCCTCCGTATGAGCCAAGACGCCGCCGAGGCGCACTCCACGGCGACGGCGGTCGCGGACGGGCGCGAGGCCGACGCGCGATCCTGGTATCTGATCTTCGTGCTGACGCTGGCCTACACCGCCAGCTTCATCGATCGGCAGGTGCTGAACCTGCTGGTCGGCCCGATCAAGGCGGAGTTCGGCCTGAGCGATACGCGGATGAGCCTTCTGCAGGGGCTGGCGTTTACTTTGTCGTATATCGCGCTCAGCCCGGTCTTCGGCCGATGGGCGGATGTCGGCAACCGGCGCAACATCCTGATGACCTGCGTCGCGCTGTGGAGCGTGGGGACCAGCTGTTGCGGCTTCGCCCGCAGCTTCTGGCAACTGTTCGCGGGCCGTTTCGCGGTAGGCGGGGCGGAGGCGGGCCTGACGCCGGCGGCATGGTCGATCATCTCGGACAGCTTCCCGCAACGCCGCATTCCCCGCGCCTTCAGCATTTTCATGATGGGGCCATATTTGGGGGGCGGGCTGGCCCTGATCTTCGGCGGCATCCTGCTGGATCGCGCGGCGCGCTGGGACCTGGGTGGCGTGCCGCTGCTGGACGGCTTGGCGCCATGGCAGCTGGTGTTCATGATGGTAGGCTTGCCGGGCCTGCTGGTGATAATGCTGTTCGCCTTCGTGCGTGAACCGAAACGGTATGAGACCGCGACGACAGGCTCGGCGCGCGGACGCGATCTGGCGGACGTGCGGCGCGGCTTCGTGGAGCGGCGCGGCTTCTATCTGCCCTTCTATACCGGAATGGCGCTGATGGTGATCGCGCTCTACGGCTTTCCGGCCTGGATGCCCGCCGTGCTGACGCGGCAGTTCGGTGTGCCCGCCGCGCAGGTCGGCATTCAATATGGCGTGCTCGTGCTTGTCGCGGGGTCGTGCGGGGTGCTGACCGGCCCCTGGATCGCCGCGCGGCTGGCGGCGCGTGGGTTGAAGGACGCGTTGTTGCGCGTGCCGTTGGCCTGCACGCTGCTGTTGATCCCCACCGGGGGCGCCTTGCTCGTGGTGTCGGACTATCACGCCGCGCTCGCCATCGCCGCGCTCGCCACATTCCTATATAGCGTGCCGCAGGCGCTCGCCTCCTCGGCATTGCAGCTTGCGACGCCGAACCGGATGCGCGGCATGGCTTCGGCCTTCTACGTCTTCGCGGTCAGCGTGAGCGGGCTGGCGCTCGCGCCGACGATCATCGCCGTCATCACCGATCATGTGCTGATGGACGAGCAGCGGGTCGGCCAGTCGCTCGGCATCACGGTGATGATCGCGAGCGGCATCGGCGCGGCCTGCCTCTGGAGGGCGCTGCCGGCCTATCGCCGGCTGGTCGGCTGAATGTCAGTCGTGCAGCGGAAACAGGCTTGGCGCGCGGGGATAGGGCGCTGTGAGGGCGGCGGTCATCTGTTCGAGCGTATCCTCCACGAGCAGCGGCAGCGGGATATTCTGGTCGCTATGCGGGAAGCCGCTGTCGCGGCGCATCAGCATGTTCAGGAACATCAGCTTGCACAGGCCGAAGCGCAGCCGCAGCACGTCCGCCGGCACATAGCTCACCCGCTCGACGATCAGCCGCCGCACCCGTCGCAGCGCCGGGACAGGGACTTCGGGGTCGTCATAGGGGTGCGGGATGCCCGATGCGCGGGTGCGGGTGAGATACTGCGCAAGGAATGCGGAATAGGGGTGGGCGCCGGTCTCGTCGGCTATGCTCAGGTGCGGCAGGCACATGATCTGGAGCAGCACCTTGGCATTGCCCAGCTGGCCCTTGGCCTCCGCCTCGGCAAGCATCGCCTTGCGCTGCTCCTCGAACAGGTTGGTCCTCCAGTCGAAGATCTCGTAGACGAGCTGTTCCTTCGAGCCGAAATGATATTGCACGGCGGTGTTGTTGCCTTGGCCAGCCGCGGCAGCGATCTCGCGCAGCGCGACGGCATCGATGCCGCGATCGGCGAACAGCCGCTCGGCGGCCTGCATGATCTTGATCCGCGTCGTCTCGGACGCGCTCGCTCTCCGTCTTCTGTCCGTCGGCAGGGTAGTGGCCATCGGCGGGGCGCTCGCTCGTCTTGGTCGGGCCGTGCATATAGGCGGGGCGGCCGGGGGGCAATGCCATGAGCCGCCCGATCGGCCTGGCGGCGCAAACGGTGCCGGGCATCGCGCCATGGCAAACGATCGAGATCGCCGCGGCGGCGGGCTTCGCGCAGGTCGGCATAATAATCGATCCGGACGGCTGGGGCAAGGGCGATACGGCCCGCGTGCGGGCGGCGTTGCATGCAACAGGGCTGATCCTTCAGGATGTGGAGGTGATCCGTCTCCATGCGGAGGTGACACCGGCGATGCTGCGGCTGCTCGACATCGCGGCCGATCTCGGCGCGGCGCACGTCATCACCGTCAGCTTTTCGGACGATGCGGCGCGGACGATGGCGATGCTCGACGTGCTGGCGG
This sequence comes from uncultured Sphingomonas sp., assembly GCA_913775025.1. Taxonomy (GTDB): domain Bacteria; phylum Pseudomonadota; class Alphaproteobacteria; order Sphingomonadales; family Sphingomonadaceae; genus Alterirhizorhabdus. The sequence goes on from CAJYJW010000174.1 coordinate 13,005, forward strand.
ATCATGCGAAGGGATCGGGTTCGACGCCGATCTTGGAATTCGGTCGCTTCACGGGCGTCGGCACTTTGGGCGAGGCGCTGTCGATCGCGCGGCGGTGCGGCGTGCCGATCCTGCTCGACCCGTTGCATCTCGCCCGGTCGGGCGGCGGCGCTGTCGATCTGGCGGGCGTACCGGACGAGATGATGCCCTATGCGCAACTATGCGATGCCGGTCCGCCGCCGGCCGACGCGGATCGCGCACGGCTGCTGGAGGAAGCTCGTGGCGAGCGGCTGGACATAGGCGCCGGTCTGCTCGATCTCGACAGCTTCGTCCGCGCGCTGCCGGCGAGCGTGCCGCTGATGAACGAGGTGCGCTCGCATACGCTGGACCGGCGCTTTTCCGACCCGTTCGCGCATGCCCGCCATCTCGCCACGACCATGCGCGCTTGGCTGCAACGGACAGGGGAATCGGAATGACGGTGGCGGTGGTGACGGGCGCGGCGCGCGGGATCGGGCGGGCGGTGGCGGCCCGGCTGGCAACGCTCGGCCATACGGTGGCCCTGCTCGACCTCGACGGGGCGGCGGCGGCGGCAGCGGCGGCGCAGATCGGTGAAACGGCGATCGGCATCGCCTGTGACGTGGCGGATGACGCGGCGGTCGAGGATGCGTTCGATGCGGTGGCGCGGCGTTGCGGGCCGGCCGGTATCCTCGTCAACAATGCCGGCATCTGCCCATCCTACGGCGGCGGCGCGCAACCGGTGGAGACGATCGACCTTGGCGAGTGGCGACGCGTGTTGGACGTCAACCTGACCGGCGCGTTCCTGTGCGCGCGCGCCGTGCTGCCAGGGATGAAGGCGGCAGGCTGGGGCCGTATCGTCAGTTTCTCCTCGATGGGCGGGCGGATGCGTTCGCAGCTTTCCGGCGCGCATTACGGTGCGACCAAGGCGGGGCTGATCGGCTTCACGCGCGTGCTGGCAGGGCAGGTGGGCCGGTTCGGCATCACCGCCAACTGCATCGCGCCGGGCCGCATCGAAACCGCGCAGAGCGACGATTTCGGCGCGATCGAACCGTTCCTCGCGCAGCTGCCGATCGCCCGGCTGGGTCAGCCGGAGGATATCGCGGACGGCGTCGCCTATCTGGTATCCGATGCGGCGAGCTACGTCACCGGCACAGTGCTGGACATCAACGGCGGCCATTTCATGCCCTGAGCGGGGCGCGGACCAAGGAGCAGGGAATGACCGAGGCGGAGCAGAAAGTCGTCGTTATCACGGGCGCGGGCGGGGGGCTGGGCGCAGCTACCGCCCGGCGTTTCGCCGCGGACGGCGCGTGCGTCGTCCTGTCCGACATCAACGGTGCGCGTGCCGCCCCCTTGGCCGAGGCACTGGGCGGGCTGTTCGTTCCGGCCGACGTGACCGTCGAGGCGGACGTCGCGGCGCTGGTCGACGCGGCCGTGGCGCGCGGCGGGCGGATCGACGTGATGATCAACAACGCGGGGCAGGTCGGCGCGGTCGGGCCGATCGTGGAGGTGGACGGCACCTCCTGGTCCCGCACCATCGCTGTGCTGCAGGACAGCGTATTCTTCGGCATGAAGCATGCCGCGCGCGCGATGATCGCGCAGGGGCGGGGCGGCGTGATCCTCTCCACCACAAGCGTCGCGGGGTTCGTCGCGCTGGCACCGCATGCCTATACGGCCGCCAAGCATGCGGTGGTGGGGCTGACCCGATCGGTCGCCGCCGAACTTGCCGCCCACGGCATCAGGGTGAATGCGGTGGCACCCGGCAACGTGCCGACGCCGATGACGATCGCCGTCTATGGCAGCGATGCGGCAATGCGCGCGGCGGCTGCGGCACGCAACCCGATGCGGACGGTGGTCGAGGCGGAGGAGATCGCTGGTGCCTTCGCCTATCTGGCCAGCGATCTCGGCCGAAACGTGACGGGGCAGATGCTCACGGTGGACGCGGGGCTCTCCGCCTGCCCGCTGCCGGCGGAATATTATGCGCGCGCGCCCGGCTACATCGGCGGCGCGGAATGACGCGCAAGGCGGACCGGCTGGAGGTGTTCGTCGCGACGAAGGGCCATGCGTTCGCCCGCGATCCGTTCGAGGCGATGCTGCGCGCCGAAGGGATGGAGCCGACCTTCGTCGATCACCCCGCTGCCGCCACGCTCATGAACCCGGAGGCGCTGCGCGGCTTTGACGCGATCCTGCTCTACGACATGCCCGGCATGGACTTTCGCGCGCCGATCGACCGGCGGCCCGAGCCGGTCGCGCCGCCGCCTGTGCTCGTCGAGGGGTTCGAGGCGCTGTTGGCCGAGGGCAAGGGCATCGTCGCGCTGCACCATGCCATCGCGGGCTGGCCGGGCTGGCCGGGCTATGCCGAGGCGCTGGGCGGGGCCTTCCTCTATCGAACGAGAACGGTACGCGGGGGGGCGCGGCCAAGCTCCGGCTATGCCACGGACGTGCGATATACGGTGCATCCGATGGCGGCGCATCCCCTGCTGGACGGGGTGGAGATGCCGTTCATCGTCGAGGACGAGCCGTATCTGCACGAGATTTTCGAGGACGATATCGTCCCCTTGCTCCGGCGCGATCCAGTGCCAGTTGCAGCGTGCTTCACCTCCGCCTGCCATGCCGTGCGCCGCGTGCCGGAAGCGGAGCGGACGGACTGGCAGCCGCCCGAACCCTCTCCGGTGATCGGCTGGGCGAAAGCGGCTGGAAACAGCCCGCTCGTCTACCTGCAGCCGGGCGACGGGCCGCAGACCTATGCCCATCCGGGCTATCGGCGGCTTGTCGGCAATGCGCTGCGCTGGGTGGCTTCACCCGCCGCGCGGGATTGGGTGAGGGAGCGGCGGGGGCACGCCAGCCCTGTCGGAACCTAAAGGCAAGGGGGCGGGCCGTTCGCTCAGGCGATCATCACCTCGACCGCTTCGCGTATGATCTTGCCGCTGGCACTGCGGGGAAACGCATCCGGCTCCACGAAACGCACGCCCCTCGGGCATTTGTAGGCGGCAAGCTCGGTCCGGCACAGCGCAAGGACGGTGGCCGCGTCCAGGCTCTCGTCGGTCCGCGCGATGACTGCGACGGGCACCTCGCCCCAGCGCGCATCCGCCTGCCGCACCACGATCGCATCGACGATACGCGGATCGGCGAGCAGCACGCGTTCAATCTCGGCGGGGTAGATATTCTCGCCGCCCGATTTGATGAGATATTTGGAGCGCCCGACGAAGGCATATCCGTCGGCGGTGTGGCGGAACAGATCACCCATACGGAACCATCCGTCCTGAAAACAGGCCGCATTCGCCTGGGGGGCACCCCAATAGCCGCTGAACAGGGTCGGGCCACGCACCCAAGCCTCCCCGGTGTCCCCATCCGCCACGTCGATGCCGTCCGGGCCGACCAGGCGAAGCTCGACCAGCGAACTCAATTGCTTGTCGAGCGAACCACCAACGGCATCCGGCGCGATCAGGCCGCCGGAAAGGGGGGGCATCCCCGTTTCGGTCGCGCCGAAGCTGTTGAGGTAGGGCGCGCCCACCAGCACCGTGATCTCCGCCACCTGCGCCTGCGGCACCAGATCGGCCATGCAGCCCACCGCCCTGACGCCCGCCGGCCGCACGCCCCGCGCGCGCAGCCGCTCGATCAGCGGGGCGATCGTGGCGGGCACCAGCATCAGCCAGCCGATCCGCTCGCGCGCGATCGCGTCGCAGATCGCGTCGGCATCGAAACCATCGATCACGGTACCGTGTGCGCCGGACATCAGCGCGGCGAGCAGATGCTCGGTGCCACCCATATGGAACATCGGTGCCCATGCGACATAGCCATCGTCCGGCGCGATGCGCAGGTCCATGCGCAGCGCCGTCATGCGCGCGATCTCCGCGCGATGGCTGATCGTAGCGGCCTTTGGATGGCCGGTCGTGCCGCTGGTATAGATGATGAGCAGACCGTCCTCGGCCCGCGCAGTATGAGGCGCCTCGCCGTCCGCGCCGAGGGTAGCCATATCCAGAAGGGGGGTGGCAGGGGCGGTCTCGGCGCCGAGTGCGGCGTAACGGGCCGATACGATCAGCAGGCGCGGCTCGACGATCTCGAGGCAATGGCGCAGTTCGGGCACGGCCAGCCGCCAATTCTGACAGGCGACGATCGCGCCGAGCTTCGCGCAGGCGATCTGGACGAGGGTGTAGGCGATGCAATTCTCTGACAGCACGGCGACGCGATCGCCACGAACGATGCCGCGCGCGTGCAGATCGGCGGCGATGCGGTTGGCCGCGGCCAGCATCGCGCCGTAGGTAAGGACTCGCCCCACCTCGCTGAGCGCGAGCTTGTCGGGGTGTTGCCGCGCGCGCATCGCGATCAGGCCGTAGACGGTCGCGCCAGCGCCCTGGTTCATATCACGAGCCCTCCGGTGACCACGACGTCGAGCACGGTCTCGCCCCGCGCAGGCACGGTCAGCCGTGCCTCGACCTGGCCGTCCCCTATGCAACGGCCCGAGACGGCCACGTCGTCGCCCGCCAGGACATTGCCGAGGAACCGGGCTTCGAGGCGGCAGGGATGATCCCCCGGGAATGCCTGCGCGATCATGTTCAGCACGTAGGCGAGGTTGGTCGGCCCGGGATTCACGGTGCGCGGGCCGAAACCGAGTGCGGCGGAAGTCGCGGGATCGCGATGGATCGGATTGTCGTCCCGCAGCGCCTCCACCCACGCGATCATCGCTGTGGCATCCGCCCGGTGATGCCAGCCGGGAAGGGGGGCGGTTTGGCTCATGCGGCGGGGATTATCATGTGCAGGCGGACGCGTGCGAACGTCTCATCCTCGTGCAATACGGTGAAGCACAGGTGCAGATGATCGGCGGCCCCGAAGCGGCGGCTTGGCTTGCGTCGCATGGCCGAAACCTCACCATCCACTTGATAAACGCTCCCCACTTGCAGTGTACGATCCCAATCGATCTCGCAGGCGGCGAGCACCGGGCCGTCGTCGATCGAATGTCCGCAGCGATCGAGTATCTCGGCGACCGACAGGCCTGACCCGCCAAGTGCCGCGACGAAACCGAAAATCGGATGCGCTGCCGATCCGCTACGTGGCGTGGCACCACTATTTAGACGCAAACGGTCGTCAATCGCTGCGTCCAACGCAAAGCTGCCCCGCGGCAAGGTGAGCGGGAAGGACGGCGGCCGCGCCGCCGCCAGCTTTGCGGACGGAGTCTGTTTCTGCATCTCCAGCCGATCTATAGTCGACGACCACCCTCGGTCAATTAATAAGGATAACTCCATAGTGGCTGACGACAAGCCTGCCGCTGCCCTTCCCGACGCGTCAGCCACGCCGCCGCGTACCGTGGCGTGGCGGAGGCGCAAGGAGATGCGTGGACCGGAAATCCTCGCCAAGGCGCGCGAACTGATCGAGGAGGAAGGTGCGGCCGACGTATCCGTCGCCCGGATCGCGAAAGCGGCAGGCGTATCCGAGGCGACCGTCTACAATTATTTCCAGAACAAGCAGGATCTGGTGAACCGGGTCCTGCGGGATTGGGCGCAGCCGTTCATCGACACGCTTGTCGCCGAACTTGCCCCGTTGACCGAATTGCGCCCGCGCCTGCTGCTGATCGCGACGCGCTATCTCCGCTCGATGGAACAGACGCCGCGCCTCCACCGCGTATTCCTGACCGAGATCCGCTGGGCCGACTATCGCGGGTCGGAGATGCACCGGCTCAACAACCGGTTCGTGCGCGGCGTGATGGACACGATCCGCGACGGGATCGAGAGTGGCGAGATCACGTCGGGAACCGATCCGGCGATGTTCCGCGACATGCTGTTCGGCGGGTTGGAGCATATCGCACAGCGTACGTTGTTCGCCGGCCGCCCCCTCGACCTGGAGGCGGAGGCGGCGCGCTACGTCGATCTTCTCCTACAGGGCGCCCGGCCCCGGACGGCGACCGACATGCCGAACGAGCTGCGCCGGCTCGCGGTGCTGGTCGATCGCCTGGAACGCAGGCTGCCGGATTGATCAGGCGGTCGCCCAGCCGGGCAGCGCCTCGGGAAAGTCGGCGGGCATCGGCGTATCGTAGGCGCGATTGCGGTCGCGGTGCATCAGGATGCCCGGATAGTCGCCGACAGGCACATAATAGAGGAAGTTGATAATGCGCTCCTGAAAGCGCCAGCCTGCGGCCGTGTTGCGATAGGTATCGGCATAGCGCAGGCCGCACACCATCATCTGCCCGTTGCGTTCAAGTTCCGCATGGCCCGACACGCGACCGCGCGCCTCCTGCGTGCCGTCGCCCACGAAATCGATCTGCACGTCATGCATATAGTGCGCGCCCGCGCCGAGGGCTTTGAAGCGGCCCTCATATTGGGCCATGATCGCATCCACGCCGGTCGCGTTCATCACATTGTCCGCCGAGCGGACCACCGCATCCTCGGCGAACAGCGCGGCGATTTGCGGGCGCAGCCGATCATCGATGGTGAAGCAGTAGCGCGCGATCAGCTGACGGATCTGCGATTCCGCCTCAAGGCGGGCGATGCGGGCTTCAAGGTCCAAGATGCAGCTCCTTCTGTTGCGCAATCAGGTTCGGGCGGCAAGATGCCGACCGGCGATATAGCCAAATGTCATCGCCGGGCCGAGCGTGGCGCCCGCGCCGGGATAGGAACCGGCGAACACGCTCGCCTGATCGTTGCCGACAGCGTAGAGGCCCCGCACCGGTGCTCCGTCCTTATCGAGCACGCGCGCGGAGACGTCCGTCTTGAGCCCGGCATAGGTTCCGATTTCGCTGGCGTAGATTTTCACGGCATGGAAAGGCCCATTTTCCAAGGGGCCGAGACAGGGATTGGGCGCGTGTCCCGCCTCGCCCTGATAAAGATCGTAGGCGCGGCCGCCGCGATTGAAATCGGGATCGGTGCCGTTGCGGGCGTGCGCGTTGAACCGGCTGACGGTCGCCTCAAGGGCGTCTGCGTCGATCCCGGCCGTTTGGGCAAGATCCCGCAGGCTCGCCGCCTTGAGCAGATAGCCGGAGCGGAGATGCTGGCCGTGCGGCACGGGGAAGGGGCGCACCGCGCCGATGCCCCAGCGTTTCACCCCGCGCGCATCGCCGATCAGCCAGGCGCTTGCCTCGCCGTAGCCCGCCTGCTCGCAGGCGGCGATCATCGCGGGCACCATGTCGTGATAGGCGGCACTCTCGTCGGTATAACGGCGGCCGTTCTTCAGCACGCTGATGAAGCCGGGCTTTTGTCGATCGACGAGGTGCGGCCATACGCCGTTCTCGCCCCCGCGCCCGGGAATGACGGAGCAGGGCATCCATGCCGCGGCGTTCGCCACCTTGTCGTTGAACGCGGCCCCTACGTCCTCGGCCATCCGCGTCCCGTCACCGCTATTGCCCGAGCAGGCGGGCGTGCGGTGATCGGAGATGGCGACCGAAGCCGGGAAGGTTGCCGCGCGGCGTGCCGGATCATGTGGAAAGCCGCCGGCCGCCAGAACCACCCCGCGCCGGGCCGTGACGGCGATCTCGCCTTGCACGGTGCGAACGACCGCGCCCGTTACGCCGGCATCGTCGGCCAGCAGGCGCTGCACGGGGGCATTGCGCCACATCGGCGTATCGAGATCGAGCAGGGTCCGTGTTAGCCGGGCGACCAGCGCACGGCCGCGAACAACCTGCTGGCCTTCGCCGTAGCGGACGACCTGGCCGAAATGGCGCAGCATCTTGCCGATGACGAACGCCATCGCCTTGATCGAGCGGCCGGCGCGCATGAATTGAATCATCTCCACGCCGGAGCCGACCGCGAGGCCGAGAAACAGCGTTTGCGGAAGCTGGTTGCGAAGATTGCGGATCTCCGGCCCCAGATCGCGCGCCGTGAAATCCACCGTGCCGATCGAGCGGACGCTGGAGGCATACGCGCTTTCGCTGTGATAATCCGGATAATCCATTCCGTAGAATTTCACGTGCGTTTCGGCTTCGAGAAAATCGACCATCTCGGGCGCGGTGGCGAGATAGGCCTCCACCCGGTCTCGCTCGATATAGTTGCCGCATTCCTCCAGCAGATAGCGGCGTGCCGCCTCGATGCTGTCGCTTCGCCCGGTGGCGGCCTGGACGCCAGCCGAATGGCGGCTTCCGGGCACCCACAGCACGCCGCCCGAATAAGCGGTGGTGCCCCCGAACTTGTCGGTCTTCTCGACCAGCAGCACGTCCAGCCCCGCCTTGCGTGCTGTGACGGCGGCGGTGAGGCCGGCCGCGCCGGTGCCGACGATGAGTACGTCGACGGTATGCGTCTCGCTCATCCCCGCTCCCCCTCCAGCGCATAGGCGGCGGCGCTTGCTCCGGCGATGCGCCCGAATACGATTGCATTGAGGATCGAGGCGCCGCCGGCCGCATAGCAATCGCCCGCCATGCCGCCCGCCGTCTCCCCGGCGGCGAAGAGGCCGGGGATCGGCCGGCCATCGCTGCCGAGCACGCGCGCCTCGACATCGATGCGAAGGCCGACGCCGGTCCAGCAGACGATCGCGGCACGGATGCGTGCGGCATAGAAAGGGGGATCCACGACCGGGCGGAGCATCGCTGCGGGCTTGAAATACTCCGCATCGCTGCCCGCCGCCGCCGCCTCGCTCATCCGATCCGCCGCGGTGGCGAGCGCGCCGGCCGGCAGATCGAGCATGCGGCCAAGATCGTCCAGCGTATCGGCGCGCAGCAGCGTGCCGTCCACCACCGACTGCGCCAGGCGTTCCGCCGTCCAGCTGGGCGCGGGGCGATAAGCGGTGGTGCGGGAGGCGAGCCGGGCCTGCTCGTCGAAGATCGCGTAGCATTCCTTGCGCGGCAGCTGATTTACGATCGAGGCGAGCACCGAATATTCGATCGTCTCGTCGATGAAGCGCCGTCCCTCCTCGCTCACCAGCATCAGCCAGCCGGGAAGATAGCTTTCCAGATCGTTGGCGAAGCCCGGCGTCAGCAGCAGCAGGCCTTTGTTGCGCGGGCTGAGCACGGCGCCCGCCTGCCCGCCAAGATCGATCCCGTCGCCGCGACAGGTGGGCGCGCCGATATACCAATGGAGATCGCCGTGCTGCGCGGCATCGGGGTAAAGCATGGCGAGCTTTTCCGGGCTGGCGCCGAAGCCACCGGTGGCGAGCACGACGGCGGGCGCACGCACCGGCTCGCCATCGACGATGATGCCGGCGACGCGGCCTTGCTCGATCAGCAGCCGTTCGACCCGCGTTTCCAGCGCGACATCGACCCCGCGCCCGGCGAAACTGCCTTCTAGCGCGTCAGTGATCGCCGCGCCCATGCCGGCGGCACGATGCCCGCGCCGCACTTTGTCGACACCCGAGACATATAGATCGTCCTCGTAGAATTCCACGCCGAGCCCGCGCAGCCATTCGAACGAGGGGGCCGCATCGTCGCAAAGCCGGCGGACGAGTGGGGCATCCAGCTTATACTGGTTGAGCGTCATGTAATAAGCGAACATCGCGTCCGCGCCGGGATCGGCCACGCCCGCCTCCCGCTGGAGAGACGTGCCGCCGGCCCAGAACACCCCGCCGGACAAAGCGGTGGAGCCGCCGGTGCGGGCGGCGGCTTCCACCACCAGCACGCGCGCGCCGCCTTCCGACGCCACCGTCGCGGCGGCAAGCCCCGCTCCGCCCCCGCCGACGACGATGATGTCGTAATCCGCCATCCGTTCAGTAACGCACCGTGAGTTGCAGCTGCACGGTGCGAGGATCATTGGCGTAACCGCGCTGATCCGCCAGTCGTCCGGCGACGGTGCCGGTGCCGGATCCGGTGGACGGTGCATCCAGCGCACCGCTGATGACGAAACGGTTGGTCAGATTGCGCCCGATCAGTTGCACCTGCCAGCCGGCCTCGCCACGCAGGTAGATCGAGGCATCGAGGTTGACGTATTTCGGCTGGGTGGCGATCGGGTTGCCAAACGCCGAACCGTTATAGCTGCTCGAATAGCGCGCGTCGCTGGAGATGCCGAACTTCAACCCGCCGCCGACATCGCCTTCGTAACTGGCACCCAGCGCGCCGGTCCATTTGGGCGCATTGGCGGTCGGACGCCCGCTAAGATCCTGCGCCAGCGTGCCGCCATAGGGGTTGGGTTGCGCGACGCAGCCTTGCGCCGGCGTCTGGCCCGTGACGCACGGCGCGATGAAGCTGAGATAGCGCGCCTTATTGTAGTTCAGCGCCCCGCGCAGCGAGAGGCCGGGCACCGCGCGCGGTGCATATTCGGCGTTGAATTCTATGCCCTTGGTGCGTGCCGAGCCGGCATTCGTGGTGATGAAGCGGAACGTCTGCGCCTCGAAGAAATCAACCTGCAGGTTCGTATATTTATAACTGAACAGCGCGACATCGAAGCGTAGCTGGCGATCGAAGAGGGTCGTCTTGATGCCACCCTCGAAGCCCTTGGCCTTCTCCTCCTCGAAATCGAGATCGGAGGGCACGCTGAAATTGGTGTAGCTGCTCTCGTTCGAGAAGCCGCCCGATTTGTAGCCTGTCTTGTAGCCGCCGTAGATGTTGACGTTCGCTGTGGGCTTCCAGGATATGGTCGCCTCGGGCGACCAGTTGTCGAATGTCTGCTTGATCGTGATCGGCTGGTTCTGGCGATAGATCTGGCCGGGCCGCACGAACGGATGGACGAAGAAACTGTCCTTAGTTTCATGCGTGTAGCGCACGCCGCCCGCAAGCTCGACCGTTTCGATCGGCTTGAACGTCACCTGGCCGAACGGCGAGATCGTCTCGCCATCCGTAGTGGATATCTTGGCGAAGGCGACATACTGGAATTGCGGCGGCGCGGTGCTGACGCGGGCATTACCCGAATAGACGTCCTGATCCGCGAACAGCTTGGTCTTCTGATAGAGCACGCCCAGCATCGCATTGACCGGGCCGTCATAGCTGGTCTGCGCGCGGGCCTCCTCGGAAAAAGCGCGCCATTTCTCGCGCGAGCCGACGTAGATCTGTGTCGGGCGCTGCTGGTAGTCGCTGTCAGTCAGCCATTTATTGTGCTGATACTGATAGTTGGTGACGGACGTCAGTGTGACGTTATCCAGCGCATATTCCAGATTGTTGGTCGTGGTGAACGACTTATACTGGGTATAGAGCTCTCCGCTGTCGCGGGCGTTGGGAAAGTCGCGGGCGATCTCCGGCGGCATCTGGTTATGGTAGAACTTCCAGTCGCGCCGGCACGGCACGGTGGGTTGCAGGGTGCTGAAACCGTTCGCGCAGGCGAATACGATATTGTTGAACGCGCCGTCATTACCGCTGTTGTAGCTGCCCGAGACCTTCAGGGTGTTGGTAAGCCGCTCGGTCGGTTTCCATTGCAGCGTCAGCCGGCCGTTCAGATCCTTGAACTTCGGCGCGAGACGATCCGCCGGCGCCGCGGTCAGGGTCTGCACCGGCCCGCCTGCGGTATCGGTGACCGTGAAGGTCTGCGGCGTGGCGAGATTCTTCGCGAAGCCGCCGAACATCTTGGCGGCGCGCACGGCGACGCGTACGCCGAGCGTCTCGGTCAGCGGCGAGGAGAGGATCTGTTCGGCATAGACCTGCTTCGCCTTGAATTCGTAGCCGACGCGGGTGGAGCCTTCGAACGTATCGGTGGGATTGGCCGAGGTGATCGAAATGACGCCGGCGGTCGCATTCTTACCGAAGAACAGCGCCTGCGGGCCTTTGAGCACCTCGATCCGGCCAAGGTCGAAGAAGCCTTCGGCAAGTATGCGGCCGTTGCCGTAATAGGCCCCGTCGACGATCACCGCCGTGGAGGATTCGATGCCGAGGGCGGATGCAGGGGTGCCGATGCCGCGCAACGTGATCTGCGCGCCCGATCCGGTGGTGGCGCGGCCGACGGTGAGATTCGGCGTCGCCGCGGCGACACGCTCGATCGATGAGATGTCGTAGCGTTGCAGCTGCGCCGGCGAGTAGGCCGTGACGGCGACGGGGATATTCTGAACGGATTCGGCGCGCTTGCGGGCGGTGACGATGATATCCTCAAGGCCGCCTTGTGGCTCGGCCGGCCCGGGGCTGATCTCGGCGCCGGTCTGCGGAACGGTGGCGGCGCTGCCGCTGGCATTCGGCTCGGGGTTGGGTGGTGCGACCTGCGCGTTCGCGACCCCAGCAAGCGCGATGATGCTCGCGGTGCCGATCAAAACTGCCCGACAGGCGGTCCTGTGCATTTCCCTCTCCCTGTGATGCGACGCGCGACGTTAGGCCGCTGCAGCCATTCGATCGTCTATCATTGGAGAGTATTCCTCATCAACAATAAAAACATGCAGCTATGTATGTTTCGTGCAGATGTCTGAATATTTGGGGTGCAATTGCAAGGGACATCGCGGCGGCTGGCTCGCCGAACCTTCGCGGAGGCGGAGCGTTTGGGTCGAGTTGAGAAGCCTGACGCCGATTCGAACCGTCCTTCTTGAATTACGCTGCGATCGACCGACTATGCGTCGCTAACATCGCGTTGATACAAAACGCCAGGATACGGAAGTCAGCAATCCTTCGGTGAATAGACCTTGCGGAAGGGCGTACTGACTGCCGGAGCGGTGGATTGCCCACGCATTCGATGGACCACCGCCGTGTCGATTTCGTCCACCGGATGCTTTAATGAAATGGCTCCGGCATCGTATCCACTCCCACGGTTTCATGCTTGAACGCCGCTTATAGAGGATGCCTAGACTACTCGTACCGCTGTATCGGAAATGGAGCCGGACCGCGCGCCAAGGTCGTTATCGGTCCGAACAAAAAGCTCCCGACCGGGCACGGCGCGGCGACGATGTCATCGGATCACGCCCAGCGCGTGGAAGGCAAGGCCGGCCGCCGAAGTCGCCAGCAGGGTGGCTATGATCCCGAAGCGCATCCCGAAGATCGCGTAGCCAGCCCCCAGCGACAGCAACAGCGCGGCCGGATCGATGCTGGCCAGCACCGGCGCATCAAACCGTATCGGGCCTGCCACGACCGGCACCGTGGCGCGGAACAGCGTGTGCAGCGCGAACCAGATCGCGAGGTTGAGGATCACGCCGACGACGGCGGCCGTGATCGCAGACAGCGCGGCCGCGACCGCGGTGTTGCCGCGCAGCCGTTCGATGAACGGCGCACCGAGGAAGATCCACAGGAAGCACGGCACGAACGTCACCCAGGTCGCCAGCAGCCCGCCCAGCGTGCCGGCCAGCAGCGGCGGCATCGTGCCGGGAGCGCGATACGCGCCGAGGAAGCCGACGAACTGGAGCACCATGACGAGCGGCCCCGGCGTCGTTTCCGCCATGCCGAGCCCGTCGAGCATCTCCTTCGGCCCGAGCCAGCCGTAGGTGTCGACGGCCTGCTGCGCGACATAGGCGAGGACGGCATAGGCGCCGCCGAACGTGACCATCGCTATCGTGGAGAAGAAGGTCGCGATCCGGCTGAACACGTCGTCGGGGCCGAGCGCGATCAGCAGCACCGCGACCGGCGAAAGCCACAGCGCCAGCCAGACGAGCGCGGTGCGCATCGTCTCGCGCCAGTTCGGGCGGGCGTGGTCGGGCAGCGCCTCGCCAAGCAGCGTATCGGCATCGGCGACGGTCGTGCCCTGCGACGAGGCGTGGCCGCCGGCGCGAAATGCGATGCTCCCCTGCCGGGCCGACCACCAGCCGATAAGGCCGGCGCCCACCACGATCAATGGGAAGGGCGCGTTCGCGAAGAACATCAGAGCGAAGGTGACGACGGCCAGAATGCGCGCCGGCGGGCTTCGCAGGGCGCGGCCGCCGATCCGGACGACCGCCTGAAGAACGACGGCCAGTACCGCCGCCTTGAGGCCGAAGAAGATGGCCGAAACGATGCCGACGCGGCCGTAGAGAACGTAGACCCAGCTCAACGCCAAGATCGCGACCGCGCCGGGGATGACGAAAAGTCCGCCCGCGACGATGCCGCCCTTCGTGCGATGCATCAGCCAGCCGATATAGGTAGCAAGCTGTTGCGCCTCGGGCCCGGGCAGCACCATGCAATAGTTGAGCGCGTGGAGAAATCTCTGCTCGCCGATCCAGCGCTTCTCCTCGACCAGGATGCGGTGCATCATCGCGATCTGCCCCGCCGGCCCGCCGAACGACAGCATAGCGATGCGCAACCACACCCAGAAGGCCTGACGCAGCGAGACCGGCTTGGGGCGTACCGACGCGTCGAAGGCACCCACCGTCATGCCGAGGGCCTCGCATAAGGGGGCCGATGCGGGCGGGGCGCTCGCCCGGCTCCAGGCGTAACGATGATGCGATCTGCCATCGCGTCCCGTGCTTCCCCTCGGTGTCGTCTCTTCGTTACCGTCTGTCGGTGTGTCGATCAAATCCCAGGACCGCGGGCCTCTCCGCTTATGCTACCCCCCGTTAATCAAATGCGCGCAGGATAGAGGGCATGGTTGGCACCGCACTGATCGCACGGCTACGCGAAGCCGAGAGGATCGAAAAGCTCGAAAGCTTCTCGATTCTGGATACACCGCAGGAGCGCGAATTTGACGCGGTGGTGCAGTTGGCCCGCCGCCTGTTCGGCGTGCCCATCGCGCTGATATCCTTTCTCGACGGCCAGCGTCACTGGCTGAAGGCCAAATGCGGCCTCGACATCAGTGAGGGGAGGCGGGGGGCCGCCTTCTGCGCACATGCCATCATGGTCGATGACATGATGATCGTTGAGGATACGGCTCTTGACGAGCGCTTCGTCGAGAATGCCTTCGTGGTCGGGGAGCCGCATATCCGCTTCTATGCCGGTGTCCCGTTGCGTCCCCATGCGGACGGGTTCGCCGATGATCTGCCGGGTATAGGAACCCTCTGCATCCTCGACACCAGGCCGCGCACGCTGACGGAGGAGGACCGCCAACTGCTGCGCCAACTGGCGACGCTGGTGACATCGTTGATCACCGCCCGATCGGGCGCCGCCGCCGCCCTGCGCCTTTCCGGCGAAGCCCGGCGTCATCTCGACCGGATGGAGCGCCAGCACCTCCAGCTTCGGCAGGCCGAACGGATGGCGGGCATCGGATCCTGGCGTCTCGATCTGTCGGACATGAGCCTCCACTGGTCGGATCAGGTCTATGCCATTTACGGCCTGCCCACCGGGCAGATGCCGTCGGTCGATCAGGGGCTGAGTTTTTATCCCGAGGATCGACGTGCCGAGATAGCCGACATGCTGGATCGCACCGCGACGATGGGGGAGTCATTCGATTTCGAGAGCGATCTGTTCACGGTGGACGGGCGCAAGCGGCGCGTCCGTTCGATGGGGGAGGCGCAGATCGTCGATGGGCGCCCCGCTGCCATCATCGGCGTGTTTCAGGACGTGACGGATCGATATGCGCGGGAACAATCATTGCGACGGTCGGCGGATACCGATGCCCTGACCGGCCTGCCGAACCGGGCCTGCTTCGACCAGCGCCTGGAAGAGGCCGTCGCGCACGCCAGCGCCGCTGACGAGCCGTTGTGCCTCCTCCTGATGGATCTTGACGGCTTCAAGGCGGTCAACGACACGTTCGGCCATACGGTAGGCGACGAAGTGCTCCGCATCATTGGCGATCGGCTGCGCAGCCTGGCGTACGCCAGCACCTTCGTGGCGCGACTGGGTGGCGACGAGTTCGTCATGCTCCTGACCCGGCCGCGCGATTGCGCCCGCATCGAGGATCAACTTACGCGCCTGTTGCGGTCGCTGCGGCACGTC
Organism: uncultured Sphingomonas sp.; assembly: GCA_913775025.1. Lineage (GTDB taxonomy): Bacteria > Pseudomonadota > Alphaproteobacteria > Sphingomonadales > Sphingomonadaceae > Alterirhizorhabdus. The sequence continues at coordinate 28,594 of CAJYJW010000174.1, forward strand.
GTCGAACGGGACGGCGTGCGTCGTGCCGTGTCGGTGACGATCGGCGCGGCGTTTCTGGAGCCGAACGTCTCCGGCACCACCGCACTCGTCCACCGGGCCGATCTCGCGCTGTACGAGGCGAAGCGAGCCCGGCGCGGAACCGCCCGTATCCATGGCGCCCGGGACGCCGTCTGCCTGAAGCCGGAGCCGCAACTCGTGCCGAACTGAAGGCGGGGTGATCCCTGCCATGGCTTTGCCGATGCGTGACGGCGAAGGCCGCGCCGGTCACCTGGTTCCGGATGCATGATGGCCGCTCATCTCCTGCCCGGCATCCATGGCAAAACGCCGGTTCCAGATGATCGCCGATGCCGAGATCGTCGATACGATCAGAAAGGCGGCGGAGAAGATCCTCAGCGTCGGCTGCTCCATGCCCTCCATCCGCGCGCCGACCTGAAGGATGGTGGCGGCCGTGCAAATGCCGAGCGACAGGGTGAGTTGCTGGAAGGTGGCGTAGAAACTGGTCGCCGCGCTCATTTGCGCCTTCCCGACATCGGCATAGGCGATCGCATTGTAGCCGGTGAACTGGAAGGAGGTGAAGAAGCCGGACACGGCAAGCACCGCCACCATGGCCGCCACGGGCCAATCCGGGCGGAACAGTGCGCACGCGGCATAGCCCGCACTGCTTGCCAGGCCCGCAACGATCAGCCCGCGTCGAAAGCCCCAGCGCCGCAGCACGCGCGGCGCAAACGCCTTCATCGCCAACGCACCGATGGCGCCCGCCATGGTGATCGTCCCCGTCTTCGCAGCGCTGAGGCCAAAGCCCAGCTGGAACATCAGCGGCAGCAGGAACGGCTGCGCGCCTTGGGTGATGCGCGTCAGCGACCCCGCGATCACGGACAGGCGGAAGGTCGGGATCCGCATCAGGCTCGGTTCGAGGATCGGATCCTCCACCCGCCGCGCATGACGGAAATAGACGAGCCCCAACACGAGCCCGCCAATCACCAGCGCGATCGCCAGCACGCCCGTGCCGGGGCGGCTGGAAAGCTCGAACCCGAACAGCAGCGCCCCCAGCGCAAGGCCCGAAACCAGGAAGCCGCTGAGATCAAACCGGGCGCGGGCATCCCCGGAGACATCAGGGACGACCAGCAGGGCGCCGGCGATGCCGACGACGCCGATCGGTATGTTGAGGTAGAAGATCCAGCGCCAGTCCAGCCAGGTCACGATAAAGCCGCCGAGCGGTGGCCCGAGGATCGGGCCGATGAGGGCCGGCATCACGAGCCACGACAGGGCCTGGACCATATCCTCCTTGGCGACGCTGCGCAGCAGGACGAGCCGCCCGACCGGCACCATCATCGCGCCGCCGATGCCCTGCACGAAACGCGCACCGACCAGCAGCGCCAAGGAACTCGACTGGGCGCAGAGGATGGAGCCAATCAGGAACACGACGATCGATGCGCAGAACAGATTGCGCGAGCCGAAACGATCCGCAAGCGTTCCGCTGGCCGGGATGAAAAGCGCGAGCGCCAGCAGATAGCTGGTCATGGCCAGGCTCAGGCTGGTGGCGGTCGTGCCCAGCTCGCGCGCCATCGTCGGCAGCGCGACCGTCAGCACCGTTCCGTCGAGTTGCTGCATGAACAGCGACGAGGCGACGACGAGGGCGATCACGCGATAGCCGGGTGCCGGCCGGGATGTCGTCGTCCTGCCGGTCGGGCTCGTCACCGCCTCCACGGCAGGCGCGAGGCCGTCCGCCGCATCCGCGCTCATCGAGGCTAGGTTTCGCCGTCTCCAATGCATTTCGATCCCGTCTCGTCCGTTCCTTAATCGCGTCAAACGCATTCGACGCGGTCTCGGCCAACGAACGGCGTAAGTCTGGTCATCTAGCGATAGACCGCACTCATTTTATCGGAAGCGCAGCCGTCGGCCCGGTCCGTTGGCGTTCAAAAACGGCACGGACGCGGCGCAATGAGGGTATCGGGCAGGCCGTTGACGCCCAGCACAATTGGTGACATCCTTCATCCGAACACGTCGACAAGAGCGTGTAGCGGCATGGAGAGTCCTGATGGAAACGCACGATTATGTGGTGTGCGATCTGGATAGCTGGATGCTCACCGTGGCTAGCGGCGTCTCGGCCCTGATCGCGGGTGCGGTCTATCTCATCTTCGTCGGCTGATCCGCCTCCTCATTTGCGCTCCAGCCAAGGCCGAGCGCCTTGTTGATCGCCACATAGCTTAGCGTCAGATTCGCACGCGCCTGGATCAATGCCTGCTCGGCCTGCAAATGTCGCTGCTCTGCATTCAGCTGATCGATGAATGTGCCCGTGCCTCCCGCATAACGCTCGGTCGCGAGCGCCGCGACGGTCGCCGCCGCGCGTTCCCCCCGGGCAAGCGAGGCGAGCGTGACGCGACTGGCGCCGAAGCGGGAAAGCGCGCCTTCGGCGTCCCGCAACGCGGTCAGGACGACGGCGCGATATTTCGCCTCGCTTTCGTCGCGCACCGCCTCCGCCTTGGTGACTTGCGCACGGCTTCGCCCGAAATCCAGCGCGCCCCAACTGAGGCGCGGCGCCCCGATCGCGGCGAAGTCATCCAGCCGTGACAGATCGGTCAGGCGTGATCCGCCGATGCCGATGATGCCGAGGAACGACAGTCGGGGGAAACGCGCTGCGCGTACCTGCCCGATGCGCGCCGTATCGGCGGCAAGCGCACGCTCGGCCGCGCGAACGTCCGGGCGGCGGCGCAGCAGCGATGCGGGATCGCCGATCGCGATCGCAGCGGGCGGCAGCGGTACCGGTTTTACGATAGCAAGCGACGAATCCTCAAC
>CAJYJW010000175.1 GCA_913775025.1 uncultured Sphingomonas sp.
TGTAGCCGGGCGGGAAGGCCTTCGCGCGCGCATCCATCTCCGCGCGCACCAGCTTCGCCGTCTTCAGGGCATCGGCGCCGGGCGCCAACTGCACCGCGATGCCGGCGCCGGGATGCCCGTTCAAGCGGCTGAGCGACGTGTAGTTTTCCGAACCGAGTTCGACGCGGCCGACATCCTGCAGCAAAACGCGCGCGCCGTTTTCCTGCGTCTTGACGATGATCTTCTTGAACTGGTCCACCGTGGTCAGCCGCGATCGCGCAGTGACGATGGCGTTGAGCATCTGCCCCGGCGGGGATGGCTGCGCGCCGATCTGTCCGGCGGCCACCTGCGTATTCTGCGCCTGGATCGCCGATATGACATCCGCCGGCATCAGGCCGAAGCCTGACAGCTTGAACGGATCGAGCCAGATCCGCATCGCATATTGCGCGCCGAAGACGTTGACGTCGCCGACGCCGTTTATCCGCCCGATCGGATCCTGCAGGGTGGAGACGAGATAGTCCGACACGTCGTACACGGTCGCCCGATCGGTCTCGTCGTAAACCGAGATCACCATCAGGAAGTCGGGGTTCGATTTGGTGACGGTCAGGCCCTGCTGCTGCACCTGGGTGGGCAGCCGGGGCAGCGCCTGCTGCACCTTATTCTGCACCTGCACCTGCGCGATATCCGGATCAACGCCCTTGTCGAAGGTGACGGTGACGGTGACGGTGCCGGCCGAACTGGACGTGGCCGAGAAATAGATCATCCCGTCCAGCCCGGTCAGCTGCTGTTCGATGACCTGGGTGACGCTCGATTCGAGGATGTCGGCGGACGCGCCGGGGTAGGTGGCGCGAATATTGATCTGCGGGGGCGCGATATCGGGATATTGCCCGACCGGCAGCGTCAGGATGCCACCGATGCCCGCCATCATCACGACGATCGCGATCACCCATGCGAAGATGGGGCGATCGATGAAGATGCGGGAAAGCATGAGCGGTTAGCGGCCGTTCTGCCCGGAGGCATCGCCCTTGGAGGCGGGCGGGGCGGGGCGGGGGCGGCTGCCGGCGGGCACGGCGCGGATCGGCTGGCCGGCCTTGATCTTGCCCAGCCCTTCCACGATCACTTTCTCGGCTGGTTTCAGCCCGCCGGTCACCAGCCAGGCATCGCCCACCGTCCGGCTCGTCTTGATCGGGCGGCTCACCGCCTTGCCCTGCGGCCCCACCAGCAGCACCGTGGCATTGCCCTGCGGATCGCGCGAGACGCCGGCCTGCGGCACGAGGATCGCATCGGTATCCGTCGCCTGGGAGAAGCGCGCGCGCACGTACATGCCGGGCAGCAGCAGACCGACCGGATTGGGGAAGGTGGCACGCAACGTGACCGAACCGGTCGTCTGATCGACGACGGGTTCGGCGAACTGGACGCGGCCCGCATAGGCATAGTCGCTGCCGTCCTCCAGCTTCAGCCGTACCGCGGCGGAGGAGGGGACGATGCCGTTGCGCGATAGCGCGCGACGTAAGGCCAACAGGTCCGCGCTCGATTGCTGGATGTCGACGAACATCGGGTCGAGCCGCTGGATCGTCGTCAGCGGATCGGTCTGCCCCGAGGTTACGAGCGCGCCGACGGTGAACAGGGAGCGCCCAATCCGCCCGGAGATCGGCGCGGGCACGCGGGTGAAGCGCAGGTTGATGTTGGCGGTTTCCAGCGCGGCGCGCGTCTGCGCGACCTGTGCGCTCGCCTGGCCCGAGGTTGCCCGTGCATCAGACAGATCCTGTTTGCTCACCGCCTCGATGCGGGCGAGCGGGGCATAGCGATCGGCGCGCGCCGCAGCGGCGACCTGGGCCGCCTGCGCGCTGGAGAGGTTTGCTTTCGCTTGCGCGGCGGCGGCGCGGTACAGGCTGGGATCGATCGTATAGAGCGTCTGCCCCGCCCGCACCATCGAACCCTCGGTGAAATGGCGACGCTGGATCAGGCCGGAGACCTGCGGACGCACTTCCGATGTCTCATAGGCGGCGGTGCGGCCGGCCAGTTCTACCGGCAGCGCTACCCGGCTGGCCTTTACGACGATGAAGCCCGCCTCGGGTACAGGCTTTTCGGGCTTCTTCTCCTTGCCGCCGCATCCCGCCAGCAATGCCACGAGCGATAGGGCGACAGGAAGCGCGCACCGGACTCGGGGGCTTCGCGAGATCAATTTTGCGGGGGGCATCGCGGTTGGGCTATGAGGCGGCCAACGCCATGTCAATCGGAGTGAACCGCAATGGTCGACACTTCGTCGCATCGGCGCGGCAAATGTCCGATTTGGCATGGTGAACCCCATGCCCACCGCGCGGGAGCGACGGGTCGACAGCGTTGCCACCGGCGGGGCGCGTGATTAGGAGGGCCGCGAACGGGCACTGGAGGACGGTGGATGACACGCGCGGCCAACGCATTGCTTCTGTTCGGCGCGACGGGGGATCTTTCCCGCCGGATGCTGCTGCCCTCGCTCTACCAGCTCGACGCGGACGGACTGTTGCCAGCCGATCTGGCGATCGCCGCCACCGCGCGCAGCGAGATGACCGAGGCCGCCTTCCGCGAGACAGCCGAGACGGCGATCGTGGCGGCGGTGGACGAGGG
>CAJYJW010000176.1 GCA_913775025.1 uncultured Sphingomonas sp.
CTTGCCTGACTCCGCCGCGCTGCGGCCACGCGCGCCGTAACCGCCAAGCGCGTTCACCGCCTGAGGCGTGAGACCGATATGCGCCATCACCGGAATGCCCCGGGCTGACAGGAATGCGATCGTGTCCGCCATCGCCTCGCCCCCTTCGAGCTTGACGGCGGCGGCCCCTGTCTCCTTCAGGATGCGGGCGGCGCTGACGAACGCCTGTTCCGGCGACGCCTCATAGCTGCCGAACGGCATGTCCACCACCACGAGGCTGTGCCAGCTGCCCCGGACGACGGCCGCGCCGTGCGCGCACATCATTTCGAGACTCACGGGCACGGTGGACGGCAGGCCGTAGATCACCTGCCCCAGCGAATCGCCCACCAGCAGCATGTCACAATGCGGATCGAGCAGCTGCGCCATGCGCACCGTATAGGCGGTCAGCATCACGAGCGGCGCTGCGGTGACGCCATCCAGCTTGCGCTGGCGAACCGCCGGCACCGTGACGCGCTTCATCGGGGCCGGCGTCGGCGTGGCGCGGCTGGTGGCGGTATCGATGGTAAAGGTCGTGGACATGGGTAGGAGCCTAGTCGCTATGCCCGCTTAACCCAACCCCGCTCATACGCCGGCCCGCCCGATGCCTCCCATACCCCATCAAACCACACCGACGATCATGTGGCCCGGTCTCGCGCGCCAGCGTTAACCCGCCCCGCCGCGCGCCTGCATGCACGTGGCGTTCGATGGTAGCGAGGCCTGTCCGGCATTGCCGTCGGCGGGAGCAGCCGGCGGGGTCGGATCAGGCCGAGAGTGCATAGCTGCGCAGCGAGCGGCTCCTGCCGCGATCAATACCCGCGCAGCGTCCGATTGCGCGTTGCGGGTGGCGATCATGAGCGGGGTATCGCCGCGCGCATCGCGAACGTTCACATCCTCGCCGGCTTCGATCAACGCCGAAATCAGGTCGGTCCGTCCCAGGCGGGCCGCCTCGAACAGCAACGCCTGCCGCCGCTGCGGCGACGGCACCGCCGCCACCGCGCTGGCGGTAATCGGCATGACATAAGCGGATACGGCCATCGTGGTGGTCGAGGCCGGGGCAGCGGCAAGCGCCGCCATCAATAGCGACAGGATCATTTAAACTCTCAGGAGAAGGGAGCGGCGCGATTGCATCGCGGCAGCAACTCGGATCTTGGAGCCATTCGGCGTTCGAGGACGCTTCCTGCTAGGACATTCCGGCGGTCGAAACGACGCACTGTTCGTCACGACACCAACGGTCAAGGTCAATAAATACTTCCCTCACACGGCAAACGTCTAGCATGCCTTGATCGGCTCGACCATTAGCCTGTCAAAGTTATCATTAACGACTGATAAGCACCTTTACCGTAACCATAAATAGGAAGCGACGACCACATCTACCCTTACCTTATGTCTTTTTGATAGACTATCGAATTTTCATCTTCGATAGCGCTGCTGGAATGCGCGATCGGACATAAGGTTCATCGGAGAAAAAAGAGATTTTCGAAGGAATACTTTCGTAACCACTCTTGTTAGCGCGCCTGGGGTCGCCGAAGGGCCGTCACCTCTATCTCGATCTTCATCTCGGGCTTCACCAGCCCCACGACAAGCGCGGTCGCCGCCGGCCGTATGCCCTCGAAAGCTTCGCCCAGAACCGGTCCGACCTCGTCCCAATAGGCCGCGTCCGTGAAATAATAGGTCGCCCGCACCACATCGGCGAGCGTCAGACCGGCCTCCGCCAGCGCGGCGGCGATCACCTTTAGCGCGTTGCGCGCCTGATCCGCCGCCGCCTCGGGCATGACGCGCGTATCCGGATCATATCCGGTCGTGCCGGCCACGAAGCACCAGTCTCCGTCCACGACCGCGCGAGAATAGCCGGCCTGCCGCTCGAATGGCGATCCGCTGGAGATAAGCGTGCGCGTCATGCCGGAAAGATCCTTTCGTAGATGAGCGGCCTGAAACCGATCGTGACCGTCCCGGCCCGCTCGAGCACCGGACGCTTTATCATCGCGGGCTGCATGCGCATCAAGGCTATCGCGCGGTCGCAATTGATATCCATCCGCGCATCTTCCGGCAGCTTGCGAAAGGTGGTGCCGGCGCGGTTGAGCAAGGCCTCCCAGCCAAATGCGTTCACCCAATCGGCAAGCCGCTCGCCGGGAACGCCATCGATACGATAGTCGTGAAAGACGAAAGCTATACCGCGCTCGTCCAGCCAGGCACGCGCCTTCCTGACCGTATCGCAATTCCGGATGCCGTAGAGAATAACGCCCGACACGCCGCCCCCGATCGGAGCGCCCATGGCGGGCGGCACTCCCTGCCCTTGCGATCTTGTCAGGCGAGGCCTTCTCGCGCGACGCTCATCCAAAGATAGATTGGCACCCCCTCCTCGCGGAAGCGAAGGCGGCCGGCCGGATCCCCCGGCACCGGCTCGATCAGACCATAATCGTCGGTCGCGCGGGAGATGAGCGTCGCCCGGCTTTCGGGCGTGCCGGCGGCGTCGGTGATGGCCGTCCCATCGAAGCGCCCGCTATTGCGAAGCGAGGCATGCGCCAGATCGGCGAGGCCGGCGCGATGGCCATCCGCCGTCGCCCGATCGAGCGCGTACCGGCTACGCTCCGATATGCGCGCGCCGATCTCCTCCGCCGCGCGGCCGATCGCCTCCGCCACGTCCTGCGGAGCGACCGCCGTCGATCCACGATCCACCGCGATGATACCGGCGTGCTGCGCCAGCAGCCCCGCGATATACGGCGATCCCGCCGCCAGCGTCACCACCGTCTGCACCGCCGGATCCTCGAACGTCACACCGCTCACCCGCTCGCCGTTGCGGATCAGCGCGGTCACCTCGTCCGCCTCCATGCTCGGCATCGGCAGGCCCAAGATGTTGCGTCGGATCGAGGGGATCAGCTCGACCAGCTCCGTCAGGTCCGAGGCGACGCCCGCGATCACCAGTTGCACGCGGATCGACCGATCGGACAGCGTCTTCACCAGTTCCGCCACCTGCCGGCGGAAGCCGCCCTGCGGGCTGCGGTCGAATTCGTCGAGGATCACCAGCAGCCGCGTACCCGTAAGCCGGGCGAACAGATCGCTCACCACGCGTGGGGTTATCGGGCCGGCGGGCAGCAGGCTCGCCATCGACGCGTCCTTCGCCTCCCCGTCGATCGGCGAATGGCCGGCATGATAGCGCAGCGGCAAGGCCTCGGCCACGCCGCGGAACATCTCGCTGAAGTCGGCCTCCTCACCGCATGAGGCATAGTGCACCAGATAACGCGCATCCCGCGCCTGCCGCGCCAGGATATGGAGCATGGACGTCTTGCCGATGCCGCGATCCCCGAACAGCACGACATGCAGGCGCTGATCCTCAAGCGCGCGGATCAGCGTTGCGAGAATGGTCGCCCGCCCGGCGAACATGGCGGGGTCCATAACCGGCTGGGAAGGGGTGAAGGCATCGCGTAAGCGCAGCCGCACCTTGTCCAGCAGCCCGCCCCGCGTGGCGTTCAACTGCTCCGCGGCGCTGGCGCGGAACATCGGCAGGCTCTCGGTCGGCGCGGCCGGCGGCGAGGCGGGGGCCGGCCTTGGAGGTGCCGGCCGCATGACGGTGGCGGCGGGCGGCGGCGTATCGCTCCGGCCGAGCAGTCGCGTGAACCAGCTCATGCAAAGCCCCCTTGCCAGGCTGCCGCCCCTTCCTGAATGACGGGCGTCATTTCTCGAGCGGCTTCAAGACGAACCACACGTAGGCGGGCACCGCCGCGATCACCAATATCGCGGGCAGGTCATACCCCTCGTTGCCCAGATAATTGCCGAGCGCGCAGGCGAGCGCCGGCGGCAGGTAGCTCAGCATCGTATCGCGCGGCACCTCCGCGGTCGAACGCTGGAGGAACAGAACGATCAGGCCGGCGAACATCGCCACCGTGATCCAGTCGTAAATGGTTTCCACGCAAGCGCCCCTGTCAGTCGGCCGGTCCTATATCAGGAGCGCCCGGCAGCGCAATTCGCCCGGCCATCCCACAGGGGTGCTACAGCGGTAAAGCTTACGCTTTGTTGAAGGGCGGGCGCCGGCCCGCCCCCCTCCTCACATTCCTCACGCATAAGCGCCCGCCGTATCGTCCGCCGCCGCGCGGGCGGTGCCGGCCAGGCCGTGGCTGAGCACCCCGTTTGCCACCAGCCCCCGGGCCGGGCTCGCCGAGCCGAGCGTATAAACACCGCCGCCGCTGCCCGCCGCATAGGCCGGCGCTGTCTCGCTGCTGCCGGTGGTGACGGTGCCGGCGTAGGCGGCGAATTGAGGATCCTTTCGGCTGAGCTTGCTCGTGCCTATCCGCGAACGTGCCCCCGGATAGGCCTGCGCCTGTGTGCCGCCGATCGGGTCCGCCGACTGGAACTGGGTGAAATTGCCCTGGCAGCCGACGCCGTAGAGGAAGGCCCAACTCCCCGTCCGGCTGGAGGCATCCGCTCCGCTCTCGTTCACGCCCCGGAACACATCGCTTTTGGTGAAGAAGGCGACGCCGAGATTGCCGACGACGCTCATCAGCTTCGACGTACGCGGTGTCGCGCCTTCATCATAGAAGGCGTTCCACCGCCCGCACAGATGCGCGCCGGCATGGCTGTTGTGATGCACGACGACATGGCTGTTGTTGCCGGTCGCGCTGTCTCCGCTGATCCGCAGCACCGCATTGCCGGTAGCCGAGATATATTCGACCATGTTCTGCACGAAGGCGAAACCGTTGACGTCGGCCGAGGGCGCGCTCCCCGCCGCCTGGCCCAGTTGCAGCATTATCGATGAAGTCGGCGGATCGGTCAGCGTGTTGAACGCCACCACGCCGCCGCCCGCCAGCCGTGCGCCGAACTGGAACTGCGGGTTGCGGATCGCGCTGCCGATCACCGACCAGCCTTCCAGCGTGACGCCGGCCGCCACGCTGGCCGGTTGCAGGCTGATGCCCCGGAACAGCCGATGCTCGTTCGCCGCCGGGCCGATCGTCGCGCTGCCCGAGACGTTCAGGAAGGCCGTGCCGAGATGGTAGGCGTGCGAGTTGGCGAGGAAGGTGGCGCTGTTGCTGGCGTTGTCGAACGTCAGGCTGTTGTCGAAGATCAGCTGCAAGGGCGCCGCCGCCTCGCCCTGCAGCGTCGCCGTGCCGGTGCGCACTATATCGCAGTCGAAGCGGATCGCCGCCTCGCTCACGCCGGACAGCAGGCTGCCCAGCTGGGGGCGGAACGCCGCCGCGCCGAAGCTCGCCCGGCAGGCGGTGCGCGCGCGCAGCGGATCGAACGTGATCGTCAGCGCCGCGATCTTCTGCGTTCGCGCCACCGTCGAGGAGGTGAGCACATGCGGCGTGCCGCCATCGTCGCCCAGCATGATGATGCAGCCATCCACGCCGGTCGTGGAGCCATAGGCCGCATGGATCGCGGTCAGCGCATTCTGCACCGTGTCGAACGGCGCCGCCTTGGCGGTGGCGAGCGTCGTCGAGACGGTGCCGGAGAAAGACGGCGTGCCGATGCCGGCACCGCCGTCCGCCGCCTTGGCGACATAAGCGTAGGGCGGGTTCGCCGCGAGGCCGACGTTTTTGAGGAACAGGCGCGGCGAGAATTCGCGCGCAACGCTGCTGTCCGCCGACTTCGCGACCGAGGCCGCGCCGCCCACCCACGGATAGACCTCGGCATTGACCGTCAGCAGCCCGGCGTTCAGCGCCGTGATGTCGATCGCCGGCATCCGGTAGACCAGCACCGCGTTCCGGTCGCCGGTGCGGGCCGACACGATCGTCGCCGCCACGGTGGCGGAGAGCGTGGTCGTGCCGTCCGAGACGAGGAACTTGACCGCCGCCACCTGCCGCCCGCCCCGCGCATTGCGGTGGAAGGCGATCAGCTCGATCGGGTTCGTCGCCCCACCGATGCTGTTGCCGACGACGGCGCGGGCCGGCGTCACCCACTGCACGATCGGCTTTGGGCTGACCTCGGCCGAATTGTTCGTCACGCCGCTGATCGTGTCCGTCGAGTAGACGTAATCGGAAAGCGCGACGGTCGCGGCGGTCGGCGTAGCGTTATTCGGCCAGGGCTGGCGCACGCGCTGGGTCAGCACCAGTGCTTCCGTCAGCATCGCCGGACTCCCGGCGGAGTTGTACCCCGGCCGGTTCAGCGTAACGGTCTGCGGGCTGGTGTCGGGCGTAAAGGCGGGGGGCGTGCCGCTATATTGCGCGGACCAGCCCCGCGCATCGATAGCGGAAAGCGCGGTCACGGGCGGCGCTACGGCCCCGCCCATGCCCCCACGCACCGCCAGCGCGGGGATGGACAGATCGAGCGCCAGCATCAGTAGAGCGCCCAGATGTTCGCGGCGGTACCGCCCGTGTTCACGCGCTGGCAGCGCAGCGGATTATAGCCCTGCTGCAACGGCACCCCAGCCCGGGCATTGCCCTCCGCATCCGTCAGGTTCGCGGTACCTGCCGTGCCGACCAGGAGCGCCTTGCACGGCCCCCCGGGCAGGTCCGCGTCGGCCTTGGCGACCTCGACATAGCGAATGGCGGGGGCCGCCGGGTTGTTGCTGAAGCTGGCATAAGGGTCGGCCATGCGGATCTCCTATCGTCGAATGACGCGATAGGCGTGCTTTTCCGGTTCCTACATGTCAACCAATATAACCTTATTGGTTATCTCTCTTGCTCTAGGCCGGCTTTCCGCGCTGGCCTCGCAGGCCTGCCCACCATCCGCTGAGCGCGTAGCGCCATTGCGCCCATGCGCCGCGGCGGGCGAAGCGCAACGTCAGCAACAGCAAGGTCATCACGGCCGCCACCGGCAGATGGGCGGGCGTCGTATCGCGGATGACGTGCAGCTTGTTACGCTCATCCAGATAGATCGGCATGCGCGGGCGGCGGTCGAGCGTCGTCGCCGATCCGGTCGTGGCGCCTTGATGATGCAAAACGCGCGAGTCCGGCGCGAAACCCAGCCGCAACCCGCGCTGCTGCGCCCGCACGCACCATTCCACCTCCTCGCAATACAGGAAGTAATCGTCGCGCATCAGCCCCGCCGTATCGACGAACCGCCTGCCGATCAGCATCGAGGCACCCGAGATATAGGTCTGCGCCGCCTCGACCGCCGCCGCATCCACCGGCGCATCGATGCGCGCGCCCCGGCCGATCGACTCGGCTCGCGCCAGCCAGCCGCGCCACCGCCCGCCATAGGCCTGCACATGGCCCGTGCCGTCATGCAGCACGCCGCCGGCCGCCGCGCAATCGCCGCGCTGCAACCGTGAAACCAGCGCCGCCAGCGCACCCGGCTCCGGCACCGTATCGGGATTGAGCATCCACCACGCGTCCGCTTCGGGCCGGGCCTCGATGCAGCGATTGATCCCGCCGGCATAGCCGGGATTGTCCGCCGCCTCGATAATCGTGACGGTTTGCCCACCCGCCAATCGCCCAGGCAGGCGCGCGGTCAGCGCGGCATGGGCTTGCGCCCCGCCATTCTCGCAAATGACCACCTCTAAGTCGCGATGCGTGCTCTCGCCCAGCGCGGCGACGCAGCGCTCAATGTCGGGCAGGTTGCGATAGCCGACGATGCAGACGACGACGTGCACTCAGCCGCCCCGCCCGGTCAGGCCAAGCCTCGCGCCGTCCGCGAAGCGCCACAGGCGCAGCCGGTACAGAATCGCCAGCGCCCCGATCCGCGCCCGCAGATCGGGCAACGCTTTCGCCTTCAGTACGCGCGGCGTGTGCGCAAGCGCGGAGGCGGGCATCGCCACGCTGCGGGCCAGCCATTTCAGCCGCCCTCCCTTCCTGCCTGACGCCAACAGGAACATCTCCTGATTCACCCGCCGCCATTTGCCATGCAGCTCCGCCCAGCTGCGTCGCGCCGGATGCCCCACCTCGGCCGACGGGGCATAACCCAGCCGATAGCCTTTCGCGCGCGCCCGGTGCGACCAGTCGACATCCTCGGATACCGCCGCCCGAAATCCCCCCACGTCATCGAAGATGCGGCGCGGGACGAACAGATTGCCCGATCCAGTAAAGCCCTTGCGGGTGATGTAATCCTCGAAATCGAAGGCGAACACCGCTTCGAACGCCTCGGTCGGCGTCATCCGGCGCGGGTCGTCCACCAACACGGAAACCTTGCCGCCCACGAAATCCCAGTTCGCCAGCGCCTTCACGCCTTCAGCCAGCCACTGCGGCTTCGCCACGCAATCGGAATCGATGAACGCAAGCAACTCTCCCCGCGAGGCGGCGACCCCGCCGTTCCGCGCCGGCCCCGCTCCCTTCTCCGCCACGACCACCAGCCGCGCCCGCCCGGCGATCCGCTCCGCCACCGCCGCCTCGCCGATCGGCGAGGCATTGTCGGCGACCACGATCTCGAACTCGCCGGCGGGCATCGTCTGCGCGGCAAGCGCGGCCAGGCACCGATCGAGATTGTCGAGATCGTTGTAATGGGGAACGATGACGCTCAGGCGGGGCGGAGACATGGCATTGATCCTGTGGTCGACATCGGAAACGAACGCCCCTTAGCGGACAAATCCTTTCGGGCGAATGTCGGATCGCCCGACGCGATCGGCACAATTCGTCACGCCCGCCGCCTGAGGCTCGATTGAAACTGGCGGGCGATCGCCACCGCGCGCAGCATCGTCGGCCGCTCCTGCCATGCGATCAGCGCCAGCAGCGCCGCGGTCGCCAAGGCCGCCGCCCATGCCACGGGCGCCGCCATCGTCTCCGCTGCATGGGCGCTACCGAGTATCGCGACGGACGAAGCGATGAACGCAATGATTCGCCAGCCATCCCGCGCCATGCCCAGCCCCACGGCCCGGTTGGCCATCACCACCGCGCCCACGAACGCCAGCAACTCACCCGCCACGAAGCCCAGCGTCAGGCCGAACAGCCCCCCCACCAGCCGTAGGCCGGCGTAAGCGGCGGGAAAGGCGATCACCCGCACGACATTGCCCGTCAGCACGATGCCGCTGCGACCCGCCGCCAGGGCCACCGTCGTCGGCCAGATCCGGATGAAACGGCATATCTGAAGCACGCCGATAATCGCGATGAGCGTGACGGGCAGCGCGAAGGCGCGGCCATAAAGCAGGGGCACGAACAGCGGCGCCACCACCGCAAACCCGGCCATCATCGCCAGCGAAAGCATCAGCGTCTCGCCCGCCACACCGTCCACCGCCTCTCGCAGCGTAGCGGTATCTCCGCGCGCCGCCGCCACCACCGGCATCTGCATCGCATGAACGTAGCGCAGGATCATCGCGCTGGGGTAGAAGATCAGCAGCAGCGTGGCGGAATAATAGCCCAGTTCCTTCACGCCCAGCTGATTGCCGATCATCAGCCGGTCGCCCTGACCCGCCGCGAACAGCACCAGCCCGTTCAACATCAAGGGCCATGCGAAACGGGCGAGGCGCTTGGCATGTTCGGCCGCATAGCCCACCTCGTAGCGGCGTTCGGCGGTGATATGGGTGACGACCACCATCGCCGCCGCCCGCGCGATCAGGCCATAGAGGCTGGCGGTGAAATCACGGGTGATCCACGCCGCGATCACCGTCACGATCAGGCTTATGCTTTCGGCCACCAGCATCGCCACCCCCTCTCGGGCGAAGTCGTGATGCCGCTGCATCCGCCGCAGATCGAAGTGCATGAAACCCATCAACAGCGGCGCGATGGCCAGCAGCATTAGGCCGCCTATCAGCGCCGGCTCCCGATAAAAGCCGGCGATCGGGCTCGCGAACACGATCAGCGCGACGGCGATGGCGATGCCGCGGGTCACCGCCAGCAATTGTACCAGCCGCTGCAACCGCGGTGCGTCGCCATCAGCGTCCTGCACCAGAAAGCGATCGCTGCCGCTGTCGCTGACCGATTCGAAGAATTGGGAGACGAGGATCAGCGTGACCGCCAGGCCGAGCTGCTCAGGTCCCAGCAGCCGCGCCAACACGGTGTAGCGTACCAACGCGCAGAATTGCGCGCCGGCGTTGCCCAGCAACAGCAGCTTGCGCCCCCGTCTGGCCGGGGCGGAGGTGTGCGAGATCGACAAGGAAGGCTTTCCTGGTTTCGGCTGCTAGACGCCATGGCGCATGCCGATTAACGGCGCGTGTCTCCGGCGGGGACAGCGGTGTCACCGGCCGCGCCGGCGCGGGGCGTCACGCGCGCTGGATTGCCGATCGCCTCATGGGCATCCGGCACGTCTGTCCGCACGAGCGCGCCCGGATGAATCAGGCAATCCGCCCCCACGGTGACGCCGGGCAGCACGATCGCCCGTGCGCCGACATGAGTGCGCGGGCCGATCCGTGTATCCAGATAGATGCCCCGCGTCATGTCGTGCGTCAGCACCACGGCTTCCTCGTCAATCGAGACGCCGGCGGCGATATGGACGCCTTTCGGCCATGTCCGGTCGATCAGCGCGGTCACGGCGATTCGGGCGCTTGGATCGATAGCCATGCCCCAAAGCCTCGTCTGAACCAGCCGCTGGAGCCGTTGGCGAACCGTGCGCCGTTGTCTTGAGGGGCTGATCTGAGGCATGGATCGATCCGACTCGTCGCAGCCGTGACGGTGCGATGCTTTGTAAACGGGACGTTCGTGGCGATACGCTCGCTCAATCAACTTGCCAAGTTTCGCCGCCTGTTGATCGACGGAAGGCGGCGGTGGCTCAATCGTTTCGCGAATCTTGCGGTCCATCCGACGGCGCAGATCTCGCTTTCCAGCCGCATGGTCACGCGGACGCGCAAGGGCATCGTAATCGGCGAGGAAACGCTCGTCGCCTTCAAGACGCTTCTGTACACGCGTGACATGGCCAGCGGCCGCGATCTGCCGATCCGTGTCGGACGCCGCTGCTTCATCGGCGGCGGCTCGACGCTGCTGCCGGGGGTCACGGTGGGAGACGAATCGATCGTCGCGGCCGGTGCGGTGGTGATGTCAGACGTGCCGCCCCGTTCCATCGTAGGGGGCAACCCCGCGCGCGTGCTGCGATCCGATATCGTGGTCGGTCCATACGGCCGCCTGGCGGGTGCGGACGAGGCGACGCGCAGGCTCTGGCGGTAACACGGGTGAACGAACTGCGTTAAAGGCTTGTCAGCCGGATCATGCTATAGCGCGGCCCGAAGTCGTCGCCCGCCTGACTGGAATCCCGTTTGCGCCTGCCTGCCCGCCCCGCCGCCCCGCGTTCCGAGCTTGCCGCCATCCTCGGCAGATCGCGCCGGGCCTTTGTCGGCATCGCCCTGCTCAGCACCGCGCTGAACGTGATCCTGCTCGGCGGATCGATCTACATGATGCTGGTGTATGATCTGGTGCTGCCCAGCCGTAGCGTGCCGACGCTGCTCGAGCTGTTCGTGATGATCATGGTGGTCTACGTCTTTCAGGCGCTGCTGGAACTGATCCGCTCCGGCTTGCTGCGTCATGTCGCGGCCACGCTGGATGTGGATCTGGGCGAACGGATCCATCGCATGATCGGCCAGATCGCCCGCACCCGCCCCGGTCAGGATAGCCTCCAGCCGATGCGCGATCTCGATCAGGTGCGCACGTTCCTCTCCGGCGGCGGGCCGACCGCGCTGATCGACCTGCCGTGGATGTTCTTCTTCATCGCGGT
>CAJYJW010000177.1 GCA_913775025.1 uncultured Sphingomonas sp.
CGTCGATCGGCTCCGGCTGATGGAGGATTTGGCTTATCGCGCACCGCTGCCGGGGGGAAGCGGCAGGCCGTTCAGCCGCCCGGATGGAAATAGTCCCACACCACCCGCGCCATCGCCTTCGACACGCCCGGCGCACGCTCCAGATCCTCCAAAGCGGCGCCGCGCACCGCCTTTGCCGTGCCGAAATGCATCAGCAGCGCCTTCTTGCGCGCCGGGCCGATACCCGGCACCTCGTCCAGCGGGCTTGCAGTGAACGCCTTGGCCCGCTTCGCGCGATGGGCACCGATCGCGAAGCGATGCGCCTCGTCGCGAATGCGCTGAAGAAAGAACAGCACCGGCGAATTGAGCGGCAGCATCGATTCGCGGCCATCCGGCATGTGAAAATGCTCGCGCCCGGCGTTCCTGTCCGGCCCTTTGGATATGCCGACGATCGGTACGTCCTGCACGCCCATCTCCTCCAGCGTCGCCGCCACGGCGGATACCTGTCCCTTGCCGCCATCAATCAGTAGAAGGTCGGGCCAGTCGCCGCTCTTGCGATCAGGATCCTCTTTCTCCAGTCGCTCGAAGCGCCGTTGCAGCACCTCGCGCATCATCGCAAAATCGTCCCCGGCGGCGGTTTCGGGGCGCTTGATGTTGAACTTGCGATAGCCGTTCTTGCGGAAGCCCTCCGTCCCCATCACGATCATCGCGCCGACCATGTTGGTGCCCATGATGTGGCTATTATCGTAGCATTCGATTCGCGCGGGCGGCCCTTCCAGCTCGAAAAGATCGGCGACCTCCTGGAGCAACCGGCCTTGCGTGGTCGATTCGGCCAGCCGCCGGTCGAGCGCTTCCACCGCATTGCGCTGTGCCTGCGCGAGCAGCTTCTTCTGGTCGCCGCGCTGCGGTTGCTTGAGCGTCACTTTGCGGCCGGCGCGTTCTCCCAGCGCCTCGCATAACAGTTCCGCCTCCTCCAGCGTGCGGTCGAGCAGGATCAGGCGGGCGGGCGGCACCTCCTCATAGAATTGCATCAGGAAAGCCGTCAGCACCTCGTCCTCCGGCACGTCTGCCGTATGCGCGGGGAAAAAGCTGCGATGCCCCCAATTCTGTCCGCCGCGAATGAAGAACGCCTGAATCCCCATAACGCCCTGCTTGCAGGCGAGCGCGAAGACGTCCGCGTCGCCGACGCCCTCCGCATTGATCGCCTGCGCGCCCTGAATGAACGTCAGCGCGCGAAGTCGGTCGCGCAGCACTGTCGCCAATTCGAAATCCATCGCCTGCGCGGCGGCCGTCATCTGCTCGCCAAGCTTGGTCTGCACCTGTGTCGATTTTCCCGCGAGGAACGCCTTCGAGTCCGCCACCAGTTCGGCATACTCCTCCTTCGAGATACGATCGACGCAGGGCGCGGAGCAGCGCTTGATCTGATGCAGCAGGCACGGGCGAGACCGATTGGAGAAGAAGCTGTCGGTGCAGGACCGCAGCAGGAACAGCTTCTGTAGTGCGTTCAGCGTGCGCGTGACCGAGCCTGCACTGGCGAACGGCCCATAATATTGCCCTTTCGCGCGCCGCGCACCGCGGTGCTTCTGCACACGCGGAAAGGCGTGATCCTCGCGCAGCAATATGAACGGAAAGCTTTTGTCGTCCCGCAGCAGCACATTGTATGGTGGGCGGTATCGCTTGATGAGCTGTGCCTCCAGCAGCAGCGCCTCCGCCTCGCTGTTGGTCGTCACGATCGTCATCGATCGCGTCTGCGCCACCATGCGGGCGATGCGCTTGGGCAGACGCGCCACCTGCGTATAGTTGGCCACGCGGTTCTTCAGCGCCTTGGCCTTGCCGACGTACAGAACCTCGCCCGATGCATCCTGCATGCGATAGACGCCGGGCCTGAGCGGCAACGTCTTCAACACGTTGCGGATCGCCGCGACGCCCAGCTCAATATCCGGGCGATCTTCGCCGCGTACCGTGTAGGCGGATTTCTCTTCGTGGAAGCGGTCGGTGGTCAGCTTTTCGGTCACGCTCGCGATTTAGGAGTCGGAACCGCCTTGCGCCACCCCGACAGCATAACGAAAAGGGCGCAGCGATCGCTCGCCACGCCCCCTCGCGATCCTTGCAGACCGATCAGTTAAGGCGGGTCGTCCCCAGCCCGGCGATCGTCTGATCCACCAACGCACGATCCGCGCTCGCATCATGACGCGCACCTATGATCGATGCGGCGGCGGCGGCAGCGGCGCGGGCGGCGGTCGCACGCACCTCGGCCACGGCGGCCCGCTCGGCGGCGCCGATCTTGTCCTCGGCCATGCGACCGCGCCGCTCGATCAGGGCGGCCGCATCGGCACGGGCGCGAACCGCGATGGCCTCGGCCTCCTCGCGGGCATGGGCGACGATCGCCTCGGCCTCGCCCTTCGCGGCGGCGGACTTCGCCTGATATTCGGCGCGCAGGGCCTCCGCCTCGGCACGCGGACGGCCTGCCTCGTCGAGTTGCGCTCGAATGCCGGCGATCTTCTTGTCCAGCGCGCCGCCGATCACGGCGGGCACCTTCTTCCAAAGCATCAGCAGGATCACGAAGATCATCGCCAGCGAGACCCACGCGGTGGCGTCAAGGCCGAGCGCCTTGGGGTCGACATGCGCCGTCTCGCCGCTATGCGCGGCGGTCGCCTCGGTCCCGTGCATGCCTTCCAGCTTGTCGGCATCGGCGAGATTGGCGGCAACCTGCTGCGAAGCGGGATCGGACTGGGGAGCCATGCTCATGATCGGTTCCTTCAGGCCTGGGCGGCGGCCGTGCGGCCAAGCTCGACGCGGACGGCGCTGGCCGCCTCGTCTCGATCGACCGTTACGCCGGAGACGCGGGCGACGATATCCTGCGCGGCCTCGGCGGCGACATCCTCGATGCTGGACAGGGCATCGCGGCGCGACGCGGCAATACGCTGCTCCGCGGCATCAGCCAGCGCGTTCAGCTCGACATCGCGCGCCTTGACGCGCGTCTCGGCCTCACGGGCGGCGGTGGCCTTGGCCTCCTGCGTCGCCTTGAGGGCATTGGCGCGGGCGGCGTCCATCGCCGTGCGATAGGCTTCCTCGGTGCGATCCGCCTCGGCCCGAGCGGATTGGGCAGCGGCGATGTCGCTGGCGATCTTGCC
Organism: uncultured Sphingomonas sp.; assembly: GCA_913775025.1. Classification (GTDB taxonomy): domain Bacteria; phylum Pseudomonadota; class Alphaproteobacteria; order Sphingomonadales; family Sphingomonadaceae; genus Alterirhizorhabdus. The sequence continues at coordinate 3,114 of CAJYJW010000177.1, forward strand.
GTCGCGCGCATCGACGGTCGACTGGATCTTGGGCAGCATAGCCTTGCCGATCCCGAAATAGATCAGCCCGAAGACGATGAGCAGCCAGAAGATCTGCGACGCATAGGTGGCGGCGATCTGTGCGATCTGAGGCATCGAGGAATCCCGGAAATTGAAACGGGGCCGGAGCGATGCGCCCGGCCCCGGATAACGTCAGTTCAGGCGACGAACAGCAGGATCATCGCGACGACGAACGCCAGCAGGCCGAGAAGCTCGGCGGCGGCGAAGCCGATGAACAGGCGGCCCTGCTGGCCATCGGCGGCGGCCGGGTTCCGCAGCGCGCTCTCGAGGAACGAGCCGAACACGTTACCCACGCCGAGCGCGGCCAAGCCCACGCCGATCGCGGCCAGACCGGCACCCACCAGCTTTGCGGCTTCTGCGTCCATGATAAACTCCCTTTTGAAATCGTTGTGGTGGTTGAGAAAACTCAGTGAAGATTGATCGCGTCGTTGAGGTACAGCGATGTCAGCAGCGCGAACACATAGGCCTGGATCGCACACACCAGCAGCTCAAGCAGCGTAATGCCGATCATCAGGATGAAGCTGGGGACGGAGACGATCGCCGCAATGCCGGCGCCCGCGTTCAGCCCGTTGACCACAAAGCCCGCCAACACCTTGAGCAGAATATGGCCCGCCGTCATCGCGACGAACAGTCGGAGGCCGAGCGAGAAAGGGCGGACTAGGAACGAGAGCAGCTCGACCAGGAAGATCAGCGGGATCATCACCACCGGCGTGCCGTGCGGCACGAACAGCGAGAAGAAATGCAACTTATGCTTGGCGAAGCCGACGATCAGCACGATCGAGAAGCTGAGCACAGCCAGAACGCCGGTGACCGTCAGATGGCTGGTGACCGTAAAGGCATGGAGGCCCGGTACGATGCCGACCGGCAGCATGCCCATCAGATTGGCGATCAGAATGAACATGAACAGCGAGAAGACATAGGGCGTAAAGGCCCGCCCCTTCGGCCCGATGTTCGCATGCATCATGTTGGTGATGAAGCCGGTGAAGCTTTCCACCGCCGCCTGCCAGCGGCCGGGCACCAGCTCCCGCTTCATGCCGCCCAGCATGAACATCCACAGCGCGGCCAGCGTCAGCACCATCCACAGTGCGGAATTGGTGAACGAGATATCATAGCCACCGATCGCCATGTGCCGGCCGAACAGAGGCTCGACCAGGAACTGGTGCATCGGATCGATCTTGCCCGATTCGGCTGCCACGCTGCCCATTCCCCCTGCTATGCGGCGAGCGCCCCGAGGTTACTCAGGGCGCTCGTTCGAAATCCGTATGATGTTCCTGAAGGCCACCGCTATTCCACCGAACAGCAACCCCATCAGGAGCCAGGGGGAGGTTCCCAGCCAGCGGTCAAGCAGCCAGCCGATCAACGCTCCGCCGGCAGGGCCCGCGATCAGTTCGGCCAGCACGCGATTGCCTTGGGAATAACCCTTCCCCGGCTTCGTCTGCCTGCTACCCGTCCTGACCTTCTCCGCATGGGTCGCAGCCGCCAGTCGCTCATCGAGCGACGTCAGCCGCGCATCTTCCGCGCTTCGAGGATCCTGCCCAGGTTCGTCCGCCGTCATGCTCACCCCCGCCCCTGCGGCCAGGAGAGATCATGCCGGCGACCGCCCCCGCCGAGGCCCGGTCCCTTTAGGAAGGGGGTCTGGCCAAGTCAACCTAGTCCCGGCACGGCGCGATGGAGGCAGACCGACGACGCCCGCGGCTTCAACCGCAGGTGGCTGGCAGCGCGATCGGGCCGGACTTCACCCGCCATACCCCGTCGGAAAGCTGATAGGCCTGGCCATCGGCCACGCGCCCGGACAGCGTCTTGCAGCCGATCGCGGCCGCCCATTCCTCCAGCGTCACGCCACGCTTCGCCGCCTCCGGCGTGTAGGCGGCGCGGCGGCGGATGTTGATGGCATCGACCTTGGCCTTGATGTCGGCAGGTGCGGCCTTGGCGAGGCCGAGATAGCCGTCGGCCTTCTCGCCGACGATGCCTTCGGCCATCGCGGCCTGAAGGTCGGCGCTCTGGGCGCAGGCCGCCCCCGTCACGCCGGCGACCAGCACGGCGCCGAGAGCCAGGGTCAACAGTCGTTTCGGGGTACGGGTCATTGCGGAAACAGCTCCGGGTTGTTGGAGATGAAATCGCCGGCGTCCTTCTGGAGCCGGACGACCACCTCCTGCCTGACATTGACGTTGAGATTGATCTCGATCGGCTTCTCCGGCGCCTTCACCGTGATGCACCCGGCCAGCGCCACCAGGGTGGCGAGGGGGGCAACCGGCCGAAGGGCCGAAAAGGTCTTTCGCGATCGACTCAACGTCTTTCTCCTACGCTTCATCGCTCATTGCGGCTGAGCGGGGGCTTAACGAGCTGAATTTCCTGCTCGGGCGACATGCCCTGGCGGGCGGCGTCGGCGATCAGGCGGGATGGATCGGTGAAACCGCGAACGGCGCCGGTCATCGCCCGGAAGGGCGCCCGGATCACCATGTTGAAGCGGATCGGTATTCGCGACAGCCCGGCCAGCAGACCCCGCGCCGGTTTTGTACGCACGCCGTCGTTCGTGCCGCGAAAGATGACGCGATCGACGATTTCGCCTTCCAGCGGCCCATCCAGCACTACCCGCAAGTTGGAGTAACGCACCGATTTCAGCGCATCAAAGGCGATCCGGGCAAACAGGTTCAGATCCGCTGGCGGCGCGCCGACATAGGAAAGCGTGCCCCCCGGCTCGCGCACCCGCAGATAGCCATCGACGATCCGCCCTCCGCGCTCGTCGAACACCATCGGCAACGAGCCATCGAACAGGCCGGTCGCGGCGAGGCTCTTGAATTCCATTCGCTCGATGAACTTTCCGGCTTCCATGCCCTCTACCCGAAAGGTCATACGCCGCGCCACCGGCTGGCCGAAATCCAGCACCGTCGGCTCAAGGATCAGCGCGCCACCGAGGAACGGCCATTTGCCACCGCCAACCGCGATCCTCTGCCCTTCCAGCAACTGATAGCCGACGATCCCGCCCTCCACCGCGATGCCCGGATTGAACCCCGCGACCGTCACGATCTGTCCGGGCGGCGTCTCAAGCTTCAGCAGGTCGGAGAAGTGGAGCTTGGTCCTGATACCGGTCACCGGGCCGAACGCGGCGGCCAGATCGATGCCGTCGGTAGCGAAGTCGCCGCTGCTCGTCACGCCATCGCGGTTCCAGGCGATCCGGCCTTCACCACGGACCGTGCCGGCGACGTTCGCCACCACGCCCAGCGTCAGCCGGGTGAATGCTTCGGGCTGGAAGGCTGGACCGAATGTGATGCCAGGCACCGCAAGAGTCGCATTGCCCGCACCGTCGCCCAGATCGTGGCGTATCGTCACGTCGGTGAGGGCGACGCCGCTTTTCGGCTCGCGCAGCGTGCCCGTCACGCGAATCACCCCGCCCGTCAGATCGAAAGCGATATCCGGGGCGGACAGCGGGTAGAAGCGTGGCGCGGCGTCCATGTCCGATACGGTGCCCGCCGCCTTGATCGACAGCCGCCCGCGAGAAAGACGCCATCCGCCGGCCGCATCGGAGAGGCGGATCGGCACGTTCGCGATGGCGCCATCCGCCCCGGCAAGACGCCCGACAAGCCCCTGCGGACCAGCCTGCCCCTCCAGTCGCGAGAGGTCGAGCCGGGTGCCCCCCTCCCCGCCCAATCGCGCCCTTACCGTATCGACCGAGAAGCGGGCGGAGGCGATATCGTAGCGGAGATCTTCTCCGGTCATCGTCAGCGGCTGCGCGCCGACCCGCCCGGCCAGGCGGGGGCTCGGCGTAGTCACGCCGCCGCTCGCCTTGCCACCGGCCACGCGGAGCATCGCGTCACCAGTCGGGCACAGCGGCATCCGCGTTGGCCCGAACGTCATGCCGGCGATGGCGAGGCTTTCGAAGGTCAACGGTACGCAATCCCGGTTGACGATCGTCTCCCGCCCGATCGCGGCGTCGACAGGGAGAGTCAGCCCGGTCACGCGGCCGCTGGCGGCCGGTCCGTCCATCGTCGCCACCGTCGCGATACGCATGACGCCATTCGATCCGGTAAAGCGCACCGGCGCGAGCTGCAGACGTCCTCCAGGCACCGCGTAAGGCGCCATTGTCGCGACGCCGCTTAAGGCATCACCCGCCTGCTCCTGCCGCATGACCGCACGCATGGTGGGCAACCCGCCGCCCCCGACAGCGATCGCGCCATTCAATCGCATCGCGCCGTCCGCAAGCGCAATACGAACGCCGTCGCCACGCAAACGCGCGCGCGCGCCGCTACGGCCGGTCAGCGCGGATTCACCCACGCGAATCTCGCCCGTGATCGGCTTGGTGCGACCACCAACCTCGCCATCGAA
>CAJYJW010000178.1 GCA_913775025.1 uncultured Sphingomonas sp.
CCAGCGTGATGTTGGAATTGGCGGCGGCCGCCTTCTCCAGCGCCTGCTGCACCGCCCAGCCGGTCGCATCGTCGACATGGACGATGCGGCGCGCGCTGTGCCCGCCCTCACGCGTCAGGTGCCAACGATCGGATTCGCCGGGGTTGAACGGCACGCCGAGTTCGGCCAGCCGCTCGATCGCGGCGGGCGCGCCCTCCACCACGAATTCCACGGTGGCGCGATCGTTCAGCCCCGCGCCGGCCACCATCGTATCCTCGACGTGGGAGGCGAAGGTGTCGCCCGGCTCCAGCACGGCGGCGATCCCGCCCTGCGCCCAGGCGGTCGAGCCATCGGAAAGCCCGCCCTTGGCTAGCACCACCACGCGGAACCGCTCGGCCAGGTTGAGCGCGGCGGTCAGCCCCGCCGCCCCCGATCCGACGATCACGACATCGAAGGCGTGCGTGTCAGCCATGGGCGTCGGCGCTCCGCGTCAGGCTTAGGAACACGTCCTCCAGATCCGCCTCACGCGTGGAAACATCGACGATGCCAAGCCCTGCCTGCTGCAAGGCCGCCAGCACGTCGCCCGCGTTCACCTTGTCCTTGCCGTAGGTGATCACGACGGTGCGCTCGCCCTTCAGCTCGATCTTCTCGAAACAGGCGGCGGCGGGAGGTTCGGTGAGATCGCGATCGACTGTCACCTCCACCGCTTTCTCGTTCGCGCGGCCGATCAGCGTTCGGGTCGGCTCGTTGGTGACGAGGCGGCCGTGGTTGATGATCGCGATGCGATCGCACAGCTCCTCCGCCTCCTCCAGATAGTGGGTCGTCAGCACGACGGTCACGCCCTCGCGGTTCAGCTCGCGCACATAGGCCCAAAGCTGCTGGCGCAGCTCCACGTCCACGCCGGCGGTCGGCTCGTCCAGCACCAGCACGGGCGGGGAATGGACCATCGCCTTGGCCACCAGCAGCCGCCGCTTCATGCCGCCGGAGAGCGAGCGGGCGTAGGCGTTGGCCTTGTCCTCCAGCCGCACCGCGCGCAGCAGCTCGTGCGTGCGCCGCTTCGCCTTGGGCACGCCGTAGAAACCGGCCTGATTCTCCAGCGTCTCGAAGGGGGTGAAGAAGGGATCGAACACGATCTCCTGCGGCACGATCCCGATCGAGGCCTTGGCGTTGCGGTGATCCGCGTCGATATCGAACCCCCAGATCGAGGCCGATCCCGACGTCTTGTTCACCAGCCCAGCCAGGATGTTGATGAGGGTGGACTTGCCCGCCCCGTTCGGCCCGAGCAAGCCGAAGATCTGCCCGCGCGGCACATCGAAGCTGACGCCGCCCAGCGCCTGCTTGCCGCCCGCATAGAGCTTCGCGAGATTGGAGATGCTGATCGCGGCTTCGTTCATCGCGACGGCTTATACGCGGCCCGGCCCGGTTGAAAGCCTTTAGCCGATGCGCGGCGCGCTTGAAGCGGGGCTATCGACTTTGCTACGGGCCGAAGCCATGCAACCCGCCCCCGAAACCACCCGCACCCCCAACCACCGCGTCGCCTGCGACGGGGCCAGTGACATTCCCGGCGGGGCGGCGCTCGGCCATCCGCGCGTCTGGCTGGAGATCGACGAGGAAGGCTATGTCGATTGCGGCTATTGCGACCGCCGCTTCATCCTGATCGGCGGCCCCGCCGACCATGAGACGCCTGCGCACTGAGCACGAGCTGCAGCCCTAGCGGATCGCCCCGCCGCCGATCAGGCGCGGCAGCAGGCTAATCGCGCCGAGCAGCGGGAAGCGCCGCTGCCATGGGCGGATGGCGATGGTGGTGCCGGCGTGGCGATTGATCTTCCATGCCAGATAATCGATTCCGCCGGCGAAGGTGGCGCTGGCCTTGGCCAGCCGCAGCAACGTCAGCGCCTTGCCCTCCCGCCGCCGCCGCGCCCACAGGCGCGCGCCTCGCGCCCGATCCGCGGGCGACTGCGCCTCGGCGAAAGCAATTGTCCCGTCCGGGGCGACCCGCGCCGCCAGGCCGGCGGCCGCGAGCGCGGGTGCCGTGAAGGCGGCGTAGCGCGCCGGATCAGCATCCACCACCGAGGCGGCGCGCTGGCTGCGCTCCGCCCGCAGCTCGGCCGAATAGGTGAGCGCGAAGGCGGCGCGCCACATCTCAGCGCCGTCGATCTCGTCCGGCAGCATCGGCCTTGCCGCCGCCAGCAGCGCAGGGGCCGCGCCCGCCACCGCCGCCACCGCACGCCGGCGGGCGACCGCATTGGCGCTCCACGCCAGCCGGGCGGGCTGGGCGAAGCGCGCCCACACCGATACGCCCCGTGTCGCGTTGCTTGCCAGCCGCGCGAAATCCGCCTCGCTCAACACCGCATATTTGGCGGTGAGCCCGGCCTCGGCGAAGGGAAAGACATTCGGCGGGATCAGACGGTTCGCCGTCGCCAACCAGCCCTGCCGATAGGCGGAGCGATAGTCGGAGACGATCAGATAGAAATCGAGCATCAGCCCGTCGAGGTTCCGCTCGCGCAGGCAGGATCCGTAGAATAGCACGGCGCGCGACGCCGCCCCGTGGCGCCGGGCGATAGCGGCGGCCAGTGCCGTCACGCGGACATCGACAGGCTCGCCGAGTTCATCGGCGACCAGTTCGGCAAGGGCGCTCATGGGGCGGTGCGTCCGGCCTCAGGCGGCGAGGCGGAGGAAGGGCATCGGGTTGGTCTGCTTCAGCACGATCGCGCCGCCGGCCCGCGCCTCGAACAGTTCGCCGTCGAGAATCACGCTCGATCGCTCGCCCTCGATGCGGATCTCGTCACCGCGCTCGACATGCACGCCCGCCAGCGCCTGCTTGCCCAGCCGCCCGGAAACGCCCGCCGCCACCGCGCGCACCAGGCTGACCGGGCTGTGGTTGACCATCATCAGCTTCAGCCCGCCCGGCCGCTGATCGGCATGATAGGTGCGCGTGTTGAGCAGCATCTTCTGCAGCGTCGTCACGATCAGCAGCGCGAAGCTGCCCTGGATCACCCCCTGCCGGATCAGCGAGACCGTCACCGGGCGCGGGCGCGGCGGCAGGAAGGCGGCGCGGATGCCGAACAGCAGCGACAGCACCACCGCGAAGAAGGTCAGCGCATGGCTGATGCCGTTGGGCAGGCCCAGCGGATACACCTTGTTGCGGCAGAACAGGATCGAATCGGCCAGCCCCGCGCCGCCGAGGAACATACCCAGCACCGGCCGTGCATCGGTCTCCCCATCGGAGAGCGAGATCAGCTCGCGCGAGACGACATGCTCCTCCACCCCGGCGCGCGCGATGTCCAGCACCCGCTCCAGCGCGGCGATGGGGTCGCCGGTCGCGCCCAGATCGAGCGCGATCAGGTTGGTCTTGCCGTTCGGCAGCACCGCGACGGGGGGCGGCGCGCCCTCGAAATGGCCGCCGTGATACAATTCGGTCAGCGTCGTCTGCACCGTGCCGTCGCCGCCGTTCACCACCAAGACGCGGGGGGCGACGCGCGCGATCGTCTTCAGCGCATCGCCGATCTGCGCCACGTCCTCCACCTCATAGTGGAAGATCTCGCTATGCTGCGCGCAGAAGCTGCGGACCCGCGGCAACAGCGAGCGGTTGCCGGTTGAGCGGGGATTGGAGAGGAGAGCGATCAGCGCCATTGTCAGTTCACCGCCACGCGCGTGTTCACCATCGCCAGGGGCTTGATCGACAGGCCCTGGCGATAGTTCAGCACGACATCGACCGGCTTGGGCCCGTTGCCGACCGCGATCACCACATCCTCATAGGCGGGCATCCTGCGTGCGAGCACGTCACCCAGCGAGATGCGCGGGTTGCGGGAGAAGCCACCGCCGTCGTTCAGGCCGCTGTTGCCGTCGCCGTTCACGTCATGTCGCACGGCCACCGCGTAGCGGCCGGGCACGGGCACCGCGATGCACAGCTCGGTCGGCGCCTGGCGCACGGGCATGTCGATTCGCGCAAGCCGCTCGCCCCCCTTCACGAACTGCTTGGGGTCGTCGCCATAGACCTGCACGCGCAGATCGCCGCTGATCGCCTTGAACCCGCTCACCCGCACCAGCAGCGCCGGGTGCTGACTGCCGGGGCGGCATGCGGCCGGATCGGCGACGGCGGCGCCAGTGATCGCCGCGCCCGCGCCCGCCAGCGGCACGAACGCCGCGACCATGGCTGCAAGGGTAAGCGACAGTTTCGACATGACCTCTCGACTCCCGGAAGCTATAGGCTCGCCGAACGGACGGCGAAGCGGCTATCCCCCTCGCTGCCTAAATCGGCTGCCTTTGCGGCCAAAACATGGTCATGAGGCGTCCAAATTTGATCATCGGCAGCCTTACCGACCGTTACCTCGCCCGCCTGATCGCCGTGCCGCTGCTCGGCACTCTGGTGGTGGCGGCGATGCTGCTCGTGCTCGACAAGATGCTGCGGCTGTTCGATTTCGTGGCGCAGGCGGGCGGCCCGGTCAGCGTGGTGTGGAAGATGCTGGCCAACATGCTGCCGGAATATCTCTCGCTCGGCATTCCGATCGGGCTGATGCTCGGCATCCTCCTCGCCTTCCGCAAGCTTGCCTTGTCGTCCGAGCTGGACGTGTTTCGCGCCGTGGGCATGAGCTACGGGCGGCTGCTGCGCGTCCCCTATATGTATGCCATCGCGCTGGCGCTGCTGAACCTCGCGATCGTCGGCTTCGTTCAGCCCTATGCCCGGTACGCCTATGAGGGGCTGCGCTACGAGCTGCGGTCCGGCGCGCTCGGCGCGTCGATCAAGGTCGGGGAGTTCACCAAGCTGGGCCGGAAGATGACGCTGCGGGTCGAGCAGAGCCGGGACGGCGGCAAGGCGCTGAGCGGTATCTTCGTGATGGCGGCGGGCAAGGCCGGCAAGACGCTGGCCGTCACCGCCGAACACGGCCGCTTCATGGCGACGGACGATCCCAACACGATCATCCTGCGGCTGTCCAACGGCACGCTGGTGCACGACGCGCCCGGCTTCGTCACCCCGCGCGTGCTGGCCTTCGCGGGCCACGATCTGCCGATCGACCTGCCTCGGATGGAGACGTTCCGCACGCGCGGCGGACGCGATCTGGAAATGACGATGCCCGAGCTCGCCCGCGTGGCGCATGAAAGCGGCACCGATGCCAGGACGCGGGCGGAGCTGCGCGCCAACTTCCACTTCCGGCTGGTCGAGGTCGCCACGATGTTCCTGCTGCCGCTGCTGGGCGTCGCGCTCGCGGTGCCGCCCAAGCGATCCACCTCGGCGCTGGGCGTCTTCCTGTCGATCGTGCTGATCGTCACGCAGCACAAGATCAACGAATATGCCGAGGCGCTGGGCGGGCGCGGGCAGGTCGATCCGATCATCGCGCTGTGGGTGCCCTTCCTGCTCTTCGCGGGGCTCAGCTGGTGGATGTACCGCACGCTGGCGCATGTGCCGGGCGGCCAGCCGATCGGCGCGCTGGAGCGGGCGGCCGCCAAGACGGGGGCTGCGATGCGGCGCTGGTTCGGCGTCTGGCGTCGCCGGCGGGAGGCACGGGCATGAGCCTGAACGTCCGCTTCTTCGCGTCGCCCACGATCACCTGGTATATGGCCCGGATGTTCCTCATCCGCAGCTTCGCGGTGCTGGCGGGGCTGGTGCTGATCCTTCAGACGCTCGATCTGCTGGGCGAATCGGGCGACATCCTGGCTTATCCCGGCAATGGCGACGCGCAGCTGTGGACCTATGTCTCGCTGCGGGTGCCGCAGATCGTCGCCCGCTTCCTGCCGTTCGCGGTGCTGCTCGGATCGCTCATCACCCTCGCCACGCTGAACCAGAATAGCGAGATCATCTCGATGAAGGCGGCGGGCGTGTCCGCGCATCAGATCCTGGCGCCGCTGATCGTGGCGAGCGTGCTGGTGGCCGCCGCCGCCTTCTGGTTCAACGATCGCGTCGTCACCCGCGCAACCGGAACGCTGACCGCATGGCAGAACGCCAGCTATGGCCCCGTGCCCCCCGATCGCGGCGTCGCCAGCAACGTCTGGGTGCGCGACGGGGACGATCTGATCCATGCCGATACGGCAGGCGGCCGGGGCAAGGCCACCGTGCTGAACGGCGTCACGCTCTACGATCGGCGCGGAGGGGCCTTGCAGTCGATCGTGTCGGGCGCGCAGGCCCGGCAGGCGGGCGACGGCTGGGTGATCGAGAATGCGACCGGCTTCGATGTGACGCGCGGGGCGAAGCGCGTGCTGCCGCGTTTCACCTTCGGCCGCGGCATCACGCCCGATCGCTTCACCCTCGCCAACGTGGATGCGGACGATAAGAGCTTCGGCGCGCTACGCATCGCGATCGGCGATCTGAAGGCCGCCGGCCGGCCGACCGGCGAGCTGGAGGCGGGGCTGTGGCACAAGCTGTCGGGGTCGCTCTCCGCGCTGTTGATGCCGCTGCTGGCCGGGGTCGCCGCCTTCGGCCTTGCCCGGTCGGGCCATCTGTTCATCCGCGCGGTGATCGGCATGGCGCTGGGCTTCACCTATTTCGTAGTGGATAATTTCGCGCTGGCGATGGGCAACCTCGGCGCCTATCCGCCGCTGCTGGCCGCCTGGGCGCCGCCGCTGCTGTTCCTGCTGATCGGCGAGACGGTACTGATCCGCACGGAGGAATAGGCCCCGCCCCGCCAGGCCCAAAAAGCGCCGCATTGCGAATCCATGACACCGGCCCATATTCAGCGCCGACCCGACCCCACCGGCCAGAAACAGGACCGACCGCAATGCCCGCGATGCCCGCGACCCCGGTGAAGCAAGGCTTCTGGAAGAAGTCGCACCATCTCGATCGCATGACGCTGAAGGGGCTGGTGGTCGCCTATCTGCAATATCCGGCGATCATTCTCTATCTGGGGCTGGCGGCGGCGGCCGGCGGCGTCTGGATGTGGCGCCCAGCGTCCGCCGGGCAGACGCTGGCGGCGATCGCAGCGGCGGTGATCCTGTTCCCGCTCGTCTGGTACATCCTCCATCGCTGGGTGCTGCATTCGCAATGGATGTGGAAGCACAGCCTGCTCGCCTCCACGTGGAAGCGCATCCACTACGATCATCACCAGGATCCGAATCATCTTGAGGTGCTGTTCGGATCGCCCGCCAACGTGGTGCCGACGGTGGCGGTGGCGACCATCCCGATCGGCTGGGCGATCGGCGGCGTCGGCGGCGCGGCCATCGCCTTTGCGACCGGCATGGTGACGACCTGCGTCAACGAATTCTTCCACTGCATCCAGCACCTGAGCTACCGGCCGAAGAACCGCTGGCTGGCGGCGATCAAGCAGCGCCACATGGCGCATCATTTTCATGATGAGACGGGCAATTTCGGCATCACCAACTTCTGGTGGGATACGCTGTTCGCCACCCGCTATGACAAAGTGAGCGACCGGGCGAAAAGCGCCACCGTCTTCAACCTCGGCTACACGCCCGAGGTGGCGGATCGTTACCCCCATGTCGCCCGCCTGTCCGGCGGGGTCGAGATGCGGCCGCCGAGCCAGCGCCACCGCCGCGATTAATTCCGGTTCATTCCCGCGCGAATCGGGTTACGGCCATCCCCGGCTTCGGGCATGGCGGTGCGGTTCTGGCGGGGGGATCAGGTGGCGGTAACGGTACGGCAGATCAGCGACAGCAAGGCGGACCGAAACAGCTTCGTCGATGTACAGTTCGCGATCAACGCAAGCGATCCGGCCTGGGTGCCGCCGCTCAAGGATGAGGTCCACGGCCTCATCAACCCAAAGAAAAATCCATGGTTCGGCCATGCCCGTGCCGCCTTCTTTCTCGCCGAGCGGGACGGCAAGCCGGTCGGTCGCATCTCCGGCCAGGTGGATGATCTCGTCCTCGCGCTTTCGCCGGACATGGGCGGCGGCCCCGGCATGGGCCATTGGGGGATGCTGGAGGCGACCGACGCCGAGGCGGCGGCGGCGCTGATCGCGGCGGCGGAAGGCTGGCTGCGCGCGCAGGGCATGACGCGCGCGATCGGCCCGATCAGCCTCTCGATCTGGGACGAGCCCGGTCTGCTGGTGAAGGGCCACGATCATTCGCCCACCGTGATGATGGGCCATCACCGCCCTGAATATGAGGCCTGGGTGGAGGCGGCGGGCTACAGGGGGATCAAGGATCTCCACACCTATGATCTGCCGATCGATACGCCCTTCCCCCCGCTCGTCCAGCGGATCGTCACCTCGGGGGAACGGAACGCGCGGATCAACGTCCGCCGGGTCGACAAGTCGAAGTTCGCCTCCGAGGCGGCGCTCATCCTTGGCATCCTGAATGACGCCTGGGAGGAGAACTGGGGCACGGTGCCGCTGACCGACGCCGAGATCGCCTATGTCGGCACGAAGCTGAAGCCGATCGTGTTCGAGGATCTCATCATGATCGCCGAGGTGGAGGGTCAACCCGTGGCCTTCATGATGACACTGCCCGACCTCAACGAGAAGCTGGGCGGCTTCGGCGGATCGCTGCTGCCGTTCAACTGGGCCAAGCTGCTGTGGTGGCTGCGCGCGCCGAAGGTCCGCACGATGCGCGTGCCGCTGATGGGGGTGGTGAAACGCCTGCAGGCGACGCGGCTGGCAAGCCAGCTCGCCTTCATGATGATCGAATATATCCGGCGTGAGGCGGTGAAGAGCTACGGCGCGACGCGGGGTGAGATCGGCTGGATCCTGGAGGATAATCAGGGGATGGTTTCGATCGCGGAGATGCTGGGAAGCGAAATCAACCGCACCTATCGGCTGTACGAAAAAGCGTTGTAACGATCGTTCATTCCGCCGAAATCAACGTGGCATCAGAAGCGCGCTGCAACCAAAACGCGATACGATGCGCTATTCGCGTGACGGATCGTCCCGACCGGCCGCAAGGGCACCGGCCTCGCCGATCGCCCCGATGATGGACACGCGCGATGATACGCATTGCCCTGCTGCCCCTGCTCGCCACGGCCGCCGTCGGCCTGATCGGATCCGTGGCCCAGGCCGAGACGGGGACGCCCCCCCAGCGGATACGCGCCCTGACGGTCTACGGGTCCGATCCTTGCCCCAAAGGCGAAGGGGACGACATCGTCGTCTGCGCGCGTGAGCCTGAGAGCGAGCGCTATCGCATCCCGAAAAGGCTACGCAAGACGGAGGACGAGCCGGCGGCCCGCTCTTGGACCGACCGAGTTCCCGATCTTGAGGAGGCAAGCCGCGGGCAGCGCCCAGGAAGCTGCACCACGGTCGGTGCCGGCGGTCAGACCGGATGCACGCAGGCGATGCTGCGCGCCTGGGCGGCGGAGCGCCGCGCGGTCGAGGCGGACCAGACGGCGGTTCCCTGACAGCCGCCCGTCCTCCGATTAGACGGTGAAGCTTTCGCCGCAGCCGCAGGCCCCCTTGGCATTCGGATTGGCGAAAACGAAGCCAGCGGTGAAATCATCCTCCACCCAGTCCATGGTCGATCCGATCAGATACAGGATCGAGCCGCCATCGACATACAGGTCGCCCCCCGCCGTCGCGATCTTCTCGTCGAACGGGTCGGCGGCAGTGATGTAATCGACCGAATAGGCAAGGCCGGAACACCCGCGCCGGGGGGTGGAAAGCTTGACGCCCACCGCCCCCTCCGGCGCATTCGCCATCAAATCGGCTATCCTAGCTTCCGCCGACGGCGTGAGGATCAGCGCGGCGGGGCGGGGGCGGGCAATCGTCGCCATCACAACATTCCCAATTCGAGTTTCGCCTCGTCGGACATCTTGGCGGGATCCCACGGCGGATCCCAGACGAGGTTCACTTCCGCCGCGCCCACGCCCTGCACCGCCATCACCCGCATCTCCACCTCGCCGGGCATCGATTCGGCGACCGGGCAATGCGGCGTCGTCAACGTCATGGTGACGACGACATGGCCGCCCTCCGTTACGTCGACGCCGTAGATCAGGCCGAGATCGTAGATATTGACCGGAATTTCGGGATCGTAGATCTCCTTCAAAGCCTCGATCACCGCATCGTACAGCACGCCGCCCGGCTCCCCCGCAGGCTGCGCCGGCGGGGTCGCGGCGAGGAATCCTTCGAGATAATCGGCGCGGCGCGGCCTGTCCTCCCCCGCCGCATCCTCGACGCGCGCGCGGGGCGGCGGGGCGACCGCATCCACATCCTCGTGGCGGATCTCCTGTTCGTCGCTCATCCGAAGATTCTCATCACCCGTAGCAGCCCTCGTATCAGCGCATCGACATCCGCCGCCCGGTTGTACACGCCGAAGCTCGCCCGCGCGGTGGCGGGCACGCCCAGATGCTCCATCAGCGGCTGCGCGCAATGATGGCCGGCGCGGATGGCGATGCGCTCCTCATCCAATATGGTGCCGATGTCGTGCGGATGCACCCCCGGGATCGCGAAGCTGACGATGCCGGCCGAATCCTCCGGCCCGAACAGGGTCAGGCCGTCGATCCCGGCCAGCCCCGCACGCGCGGCGCGGACCAGCGCCGTCTCATGCGCGTGGATCGCATCGAGGCCGATATCCTCGACATAATCGATCGCCGCCGCCAGCCCCAGCGCGCCGACGATATGCGGCGTGCCCGCCTCGAACCGGGCGGGCGGGGGCGCATAGGTGGTGCGTTCGAACGAAACGCGATCGATCATCGCGCCGCCGCCATGCCATGGCGGCATCGCGTCCAGGATCTCTGCCTTCGCCCACAGTGCGCCGATACCGGTTGGCCCATACAGCTTGTGCCCGGAAAAGACGTAGAAGTCGCAGTCGAGCGCCGCCACGTCCACGCGCACGCGCGGCACAGCCTGGCATCCGTCCAGCAGCAGCTTTGCGCCCACCCGATGCGCCAGATCGGCCGCCCGCCTGCCATCGAGGATCGAGCCGAGCACGTTCGATACGTGCGCCAGCGACACCAGCCTGTGCGCCGGCGTCAGCATCGCCTCCACCGCGTCCAGGTCGATCCGGCCATCCGCCGTCAGCGGCGCGACGTCGATCGCAGCCCCCGTCCGCTCGGCCAGAAGCTGCCACGGCACGATGTTGCTGTGATGCTCCAGCATCGAAAGCAGAATGCGATCGCCCGGTTTGAGCGATTGCCCCCACGTCTGCGCGACGAGGTTGATCCCCTCGGTCGCGCCGCGCACGAACACCACCTCGTCCGGTGATGCGGCGCCGATGAAACCCGCCACACGTCGCCGCGCCGCCTCATACGCGACGGTCATGTCGGCTGATCGGGCATAGACGCCGCGATGCACGGTGGCATAGGTTTCGGCATAGGCACGGGTGATCGCGTCGATCACGGGGCGCGGCTTCTGCGCGGTGGCGGCGGTGTCGAGATAGGCCCAGCCATCGGGAATGGCGGGAAAGTCCGCCACCGTATCCAGCGGTCGGGTGTCTTCCATCACGCTCACGACATGTCTCCAAGCCAGGCGTCGGCATCGGCGGCGAACGCCTCGCGCACCGCCTCCTCACCGATCCGCGCCAAGGCATCTGCCACGAATGCGCGGGTAAGCAGCGCGCGGGCCTGCGCGTCCGGCAGACCCCGGCTAGCGAGATAGAATAGCGCCCGCTTGTCCAGTTCGCCCACCGTCGCGCCATGCGCGCATTTCACGTCGTCCGCGAAAATTTCCAGTTCGGGCTTCAGATTCACCGTCGCGGTGCGGCGGAGCAGCAGGCCCCGCAACGATTGCTCGCCGTCGGTCTTCTGCGCATCGCGCGCCACCTCGACGCGGGCGGCGAGGCTCACGGTCGCGCGATCGTCCGCCACGGCACGCCACAACTGGCGGCTGGTGCCTTGGGCGGCGGCATGACGCACGACCACCGCCGCCTCATGCCGCTGTTCCGCGCGGGCAAGCAGCGCGCCGCCATATTCGGCGAACGCCCCAGCCCCTTCCAGCGTGACGGCGGCATCGACGCGACTGCCGGCCCCGCCCGCGCCCAGCACGGTCGCGATCAGGCTTGCGCCCTCCGCCAGGGTCGCCTCGTCCCGCAGGGAGGCAAAGCCGCTCGTGCCCAGCAGCCGCACGCTCCGCATCAGCCGCGCCGATCGCGCGAGGCGAATCGTCGTCAGCCGGTTTGCCCAGCCATCGCCGACGAACGTCTCGACGACGCTCGCCTGAGCATCCTCGGCCAGATCGATCAGTGCCGGCACATGGTTCGCCCCGCCGGTCGCGACATGGACGATTTCGACCGGGCCGCCTGTCGCCTGATCGGCCGCCAGCCGCAGGATCCACCCCTCGCCCGCCGCGAGACGGCCGAGCGGATGCGCGGTTTCCACCGCCACCGCGCCCGTCTCCAGCGTGCGGAGATCGCTCATCACCACATCAAGCCGTCCGTCCACGAACAGCAGGCGCGGCCCACCGAGGTTCAGCCACAGTACGCCGGTATCGACCGCGCCGCCCGCAGGCTGCGCCGCATGCAGCTCCGGCAGCGCGGCGAGGTCCGCCCAGCGCCATGCCTCGTCGCGCGCGGTGGGGAGGGCGAGGCTCAAGCGGCGCGCTCCGCCACGTCGTCGGCCACCGTGCCGGCATAGCCTTCGCGCTCAAGCTCCAGCGCCAGCTCCGGCCCGCCCGAACGGACGATCCGCCCGTCCGCCAGCACATGGACGAAATCGGGCTGCACATAGTCGAGCAGCCGCTGGTAATGGGTGATCAGCAGCACCGCCTTGTCGGGCTTGCGCATGATCGTGTTGATCCCCTGCCCCACCGTGCGCAGCGCATCGATGTCGAGGCCGCTGTCCGTCTCGTCGAGCAGCGCGAGCCTCGGGTCGAGGATGCCCATCTGCACCATCTCGTTCCGCTTCTTCTCGCCGCCCGAAAAGCCGACGTTCACCGGCCGCTTCAGCATGTCCATATTAAGCCCCAGCGCATCGGCCTGGGCGCGCGCGACCTTGAGGAACTCGCCGCCCGAAAGTTCCGCCTCGCCCCGGATCCGGCGCTGCGCGTTCAGCGCGGTGCGCAGGAACTGCACGTTCGACACGCCGGGGATCTCGACCGGATATTGGAAGCCGAGGAACAGGCCGGCGGCGGCGCGCTCGTGCGGGGCCTTCTCCAGCAGATCCTCGCCCAGGAAGGTCACGGAGCCGCCCGTCACCTCGTAACCGGGGCGGCCGGAGAGCGTATAGCCAAGCGTCGACTTGCCGGCACCGTTCGGCCCCATGATGGCGTGGATCTCGCCTGCGTTGATCGCGAGCGAAAGGCCCTTGAGGATCGGCTTGCCGTCGATCTCGGCGTGAAGGTTGTTAATTTGCAGCATCTTACTCATCTTTATTTCGAGAGATATCCCTCAGCATCCGTTGATAATGAAGCTTCTGCCCCCGCTCGACGGCTGCATTCAACAAACTGTTAGTAAAGGCGGCATCCTGATAACCTAGGGTCGATCCGAACTCCGTCTCATACCAATCCTCAAAGGCAATACCTGGATAATTAAATAAACAGCCCTCATTCTCGTATGCCTGAACCAGCGATGTCAGGGTTGCTTCACGCCGAAGACGATGTACAGAATCTGTAACGCCCCCCTCTCGACGTGCCCTTGCTTCTAAGACCTCAGCCCTGACACTATGTTCTGCCGCAATATTGCGGACAGCCGCATCAAACTCATGGCCTGCAACAAGCAGCTCTTGAAGGTCAGCTAAAGCATCGCTTATTCGAGCTTGCACGCTCACCCCACGCTCCCCTCAAGGCTGATGCCTAGCAGCTTCTGCGCCTCGACCGCGAATTCCATCGGCAGCTGTTGCAGCACCTCTTTCGCGAAGCCGTTGACGATCAGCGCCACCGCGTCTTCCTGCGATAGCCCGCGCTGCATCGCGTAGAACAGCTGATCGTCGCTGATCTTGCTGGTCGTCGCCTCATGCTCGATCTGCGCGCTGGGGTTGCGCACCTCGATATAGGGCACTGTGTGCGCGCCGCACTCGCTCCCCAGCAGCAGCGAATCGCACTGGGTGAAGTTGCGGACGTTCTCTGCGGTCGGCCCCACGCGCACGAGGCCGCGATAGGTGTTGTCCGATCGGCCGGCGCTGATCCCCTTCGATACGATGGTCGAACGCGATCCCTTGCCCAGATGGATCATCTTGGTGCCGGTATCGGCCTGCTGGCGATTGTTGGTGACGGCGACCGAATAGAATTCGCCCACGCTATTCTCGCCCGCCAGCACGCAGGACGGATATTTCCACGTGATCGCGGAGCCGGTCTCCACCTGCGTCCAGCTTACCTTGCTGTTGCGGCCCTGGCACAGCGCACGCTTGGTGACGAAATTGTAGATGCCGCCCAGCCCCTCGGCATTGCCGGGATACCAGTTCTGCACGGTCGAATATTTGATCTCGGCATCGTCCATCGCCACCAGTTCGACGACGGCGGCGTGCAACTGATTCTCGTCGCGCATCGGCGCGGTGCAGCCCTCCAGATAGCTGACGTAGCTGCCCTTGTCGGCGACGATCAGCGTCCGCTCGAACTGGCCGGTGTTGGCGGCGTTGATACGGAAATAGGTGGACAGTTCCATCGGGCAGCGCACGCCCTCCGGGATGTAGACGAAGGTGCCGTCGGAAAAGACGGCGGCGTTCAGCGCCGCGAAGTAATTGTCGTGGACCGGCACCACCTTGCCCAGCCACTTGCGGACGAGATCCGGAAACTCCTTCAGCGCCTCGCTGATCGAACGGAAGATGACCCCCGCCCGCTCCAGCTCGGCGCGGAACGTAGTGGCCACTGAAACGCTATCGAACACCGCATCGACCGCCACCTTGCGGCTGCCCTCGACGCCGGCGAGCACCTTCTGCTCCTCGATCGGAATGCCCAACTTTTCATAGACGCGCAGGATCTCGGGATCGACCTCGTCGAGCGAGTCGAGCTTCGGCTTCGCCTTGGGCGCGGCGTAGTAATAGGCGTCCTGATAATCGATCGGGGGCACGTTCAGCTTCGCCCAGTTCGGCCCCTCCATGGTCAGCCACAGGCGGTAGGCCTTAAGCCGCCATTCGAGCATCCATTCCGGCTCCTCCTTCTTGGCGGAGATGAAGCGGACGATATCCTCGGACAGGCCCTTGGGCGCGAACTCCTGCTCGATGTCGGAATTGAACCCCCACTCGTAGGTAGAGAGGCGATCAGCGGCGTCCTGCGCCTCGCGGTTGCGGGTATCGACGCCGGTATCAGAGAAATCATTCGGGGCGGTCATACGGCAGTCCCTGTAAGGCTCATGGCGGGGCGCTCAAGCGGCGCGGGCGGCATCGCGAGCGTCGCGAGGCTGACGCGATCGAGCGCGCCCTTCACGGCGTGGTTGACGGCGGGCCAATGCGGACGGACGCGGCAGGCGCTCTCCAGCCCGCAATCGTTGCGGCCATGTTCGGCGCACGCGGTCATGGCGATCGGCCCCTCCACCGCCTCGACGATATCGGCCAGGCTGATCGCCTGCGGATCGCGCGCCAGCACGAAGCCGCCGCCGGTGCCACGCGCCGAATGCAACAATCCGGCGACGGCGAGCCGCCCCATCAGCTTCTGCGCGGTGGGCAGCGGCACACCCGTCTCGTCCGACAGGATCGCCGCCGACAGCCTTGTGCCGCCCGGATGGCGCGCGGCGGCGGAAAGCATCACCACTGCATAATCGGTAAGGCTGGTCAGCCGCATCGCAATCCCTGCCCGGAGCAATCGGACCGATTCGATCCGATTGCCACTTGGGGGCACGGCGGCGTCAGGTCAAGGGCGGCGACGGGGCAAGGTGCGGGTCGGGGCGGGCAGATCGCAGGCCGGCAGGCCGAGCTTTACCTGATCGGCGCATGGGCGCACCTGCGCCGATCCATCCTGCCCGATATAGACGGCATATTCGCCGCCCGGCTGGCAGCGCGCCGCCCACATATAGGCCGTCTTCCACATGCCGCGCTGCACCGGTGCCTCGATCCGCCCGCAACGCTCGCCATTGTCGACAATCGCGCTGCGGATCGCCGCCGCGCGCCGCACGGGATCGAGTTGCAGCAGCCGTTGCTGGAACGGGTTTGCGGGCGGCACGGCGATCGCTGGGGCGGCGGCGGCGGCGATCAGCAGCAGCAGCGACAGGCGGGGCATGGGCATCCTCCTTGAGATCGATGGCGGTCAGGCGGCGGGGTCGGCGGTCGGGGCGGGATCGGCCACCGGGGCGGACGGGGCAGGCGTTGCCTCGATCGCCGGGCGCGACGCGCGCGGCTCCAGCAGGGCGGCCGTCTCGATCACATCCAGCGCGTCTCGCGCGGCGGCGTACCGGCGGGCGGCGGCGATCCAGCCGGCGGCGGAATCCCGCCCCGGCATCCGCGCCACCTCCGCCAGCGCCGCCGTGACATGGCCCGCCTCAACCTGTCGGCGCGCGCGCGCCAGCCGATCGGCCGGATCGGGCGAGGGCACGTTCGCGCGGCGCACGATCACAAGGCTGGCGAGTTCGCGCCGCACGCCGTCCAGCCAGCTTTCGTTCGGGCCGCCGCCGGTCAGCTTCTCGCCCGCGTCGGCGAGGCCGGCCTGCAATTCCTCGAGCGTCACCGGCTGGCGCGCCGCGGCGATGATCGTCGCCACCGCCTGCGGCTGCCGTTCGCCGAAACGTTCGCGCAGCAGCGCCTCGATATAGCCGAGCGCCACGCCACGATCGAGCGCGCGGCGCGCGGCGAAGGCGACGAGCAGCCCCTCCGCCCGATCCGCATTGCCCACCGCCGCATTGGCGCGCGCGGCGATCTGGCCGATGCGTCCCTCCAGCCCCGCTACCCGCGCATCCAGCGCCGCCGTGGCGGCCGTATCGACCGGCATCGTGGACGGCGCGGGCGCGGCGACGATCACGGGGGCGGTTTGCGCCACACGCGTCGCCATCGCGTCGCCGAACAGGGTCTGTCGGGCGAGCGGCCAGTGCAGCAGGATGTAACCGGTCGCTACGGCGCCGCCTGCGAAGCCCAGCAGCAGCAGGATCAGCCAGCCGAGCCCGCCCCGCCGCCGCGCCGGGGTGGAGGAATAGGCCGGTGCCGGCTCGATCGTCGCATAGTCGCTCACCATCCCGTCGCCCGCCATCACGCGCCCCTTCCGGGCCCCTGATCGCACAGGCGGGCGGCCGCTGCCAACAGCGCGTCGTCGGTCGGGCGATCGGCGATCGCCGCCGCTTTCCATCCCGGCCCCGCCGTCGCCGCAGCCGCCGGGCTGATCGCCGCGATCCGAAGATCGGCGACGGCCAGGCCCACCCCCTCCGCGAGCGTTCGGAACATGCCCGCCGCGCGCGGCGAGTGGAGGAGCGCCACGGCCCCGCCCCCCGCCGCGCCGATCGCTTCGGGCGGGAGCATCGCCACCGGCGCGGCTCGATAGACGACCGCCACTGGCCCTTCCGCCGCCAGGGGGCGATGATCTTCCCCCGCCAGATGCAGCACCGGCCCCGCCCCCTCCGCCGCGATCAGCGCGGTCAGTGCTGCGGCATCGCCCGCCCCCGCCACGATCCGATCGAAGCCCGCCGCCCGCGCCGCCGCCGCCGTCGCCGCGCCGACCGCATAGAGCGGCAGATGCGTGAAGCGGTAAAGCGCGGGGCCGGCGTGGCGCGCGGCGTTCGCGCTCGTCATCGCGACCGCCCCTATGCTTGCGGCATCGGGCGGATCCCAGGCCATAGGCGTCACGACGAACAGCGGCGCGACGACGGCATCCAGCCCCAGCGCCGCTGCCCGTTCGCGCGTCCGCTCCGCGCCCGGCTGCGGGCGCAGGATCAGCAGGCTCACCCGGTGAACAGCGCGCGCAGACCGGCGCTGGCGCGATCGAGCAAATCGCGCGCCAGCCGCCCCGGCGCCTCGACGTGGCCCGCCCGGAAGGTCGCGTCACCCGCCACGCATTCCGTGCCGTCCTCGGTCAGGATTTCGGCCCGCATCGACAGCGTGTCGCCGTCCAGCAGCGCCAAAGCCGCTACCGGCGATCGACAATCCGCCCCCAGCGCCGCGAGCAGCGCACGCTCGGCCAACACGCAGGCGCTGGTCGCGGGATCGTCGATCGCGGCCAGCATCGCGCGGACGGCATCGTTCGCCGCCAGCGTCTCGATTCCCACCGCCCCTTGCGCGGGGGCGGGCAGCATCACCTCGGTCGGGATCGCCGCGCCGATTTCCGGCCGCCCCAGCCGGTCGAGCCCGGCGGCGGCGAGCAGGGTCGCATCCGCCTCCCCGAGGTTCAGGCGGGACAGGCGCGTATCGACGTTGCCGCGAAACAGCGTGATCGTCACGTCAGGCCGCTCGCGTCGCAGTTGCGCGGACCGGCGGGGGGAGGAGGTGCCCACCACCGGATCGGCTTTCAGCCCGCCCAGGCTTTCCGCCCCAATCAGCCGGTCGCGCACGTCGGCGCGGGGCATCATCGCGGCGATGGCGATTTCGGGCGGGCGGATCGTCTCGACATCCTTCATCGAATGAACGGCGAAGTCGATCTCGCCCGCGTTCAGCGCGCGATCCAGCTCCTTCGTCCACAGTGCCTTGCCGCCTACCTCGGCGAGCGGGCGATCCTGAATGCGATCGCCGGAGGTCTTGATCGGCACGATCACGATGTCGCCGTCGCGAAGACCGTGGGCCGCGGACAAAGCGGCGGCGACCATGCGGGCCTGCGTCAATGCCAGCGGCGATCCGCGCGTACCAAGGCGCAAGGGGGGGCGGGGTGTCGTCATCGGCGGTTGCTCTAAACCGGGCGACGGTGGCAGGGAAGCGGGCATGACCCTGATTCTCGGCCTCGAATCCTCCTGCGACGAGACGGCCGCCGCGCTGGTGACGGCGGATCGCCGTATCCTAAGCCACCGCCTTGCCGGGCAGGAGGCGGCGCACCGCCCTTATGGCGGCGTCGTGCCGGAGATCGCCGCGCGCGCCCATGTCGAGGTGCTGACCCCGCTCGTGGAGCAGGCGTTGGCCGATGCCGGCGTAACCTTGGCGGAGGTCGATGCGATCGCCGCCACCGCCGGGCCGGGGCTGATCGGCGGGGTGATGGTGGGCCTCGTCACGGGCAAGGCGCTGGCGATGGCGGCGGGCAAGCCGTTAATCGCGGTCAATCATCTGGAGGGGCATGCGCTCTCGCCCCGCCTCGCCGATCCCGATCTCGGCTTCCCCTATCTGCTGCTGCTGGCCTCCGGCGGGCATTGCCAGCTGCTATTCGTCGAAGGCGTCGGACGCTACCGGCGGCTGGCCACCACCATCGACGACGCGGCGGGCGAGGCGTTCGACAAGACGGCCAAGCTGCTCGGCCTGGGCTTCCCCGGCGGCCCGGCGGTGGAGGCGGCGGCGCGCCTGGGCGATCCGCGCGCCGTACCCCTGCCCCGTCCGCTCGTCGGCACGAAGGAGCCGCATTTCTCCTTCGCCGGGTTGAAAAGCGCGGTGCTGCGCGCGCGCGACGCCGGGGTGCATTCGGCGGAGGATATCGCCGCCTCCTTTCAACAGGCGGTGGTCGATTGCCTGATCGATCGCACCCGTCGCGCGCTCACGCAGGCCGATGGCGCGACGGCGCTGGTGGTGGCGGGCGGCGTGGCGGCGAACGGCGCGATCCGCGCGTCGCTGGCGGCGCTGGCGGCGGAGCACGGCCTCCCCTTCGCCGCCCCGCCCGGATGGCTGTGTACCGACAATGCAGCGATGATCGCCTGGGCCGGAGCGGAACGCTTTGCCGCCGGCCTCACTGATTCGCTCGACGTGGCGGCGCGGGCGCGATGGCCGCTCGATCCCACGGCCGAAAAGGCACGCGGCGCGGGGGTGAAGGCATGACGTACGAGCGGATCGGCGTGATCGGCGCAGGTGCCTGGGGCACCGCACTAGCGCAGGTGGCGGCGGCAGACGGTGCGCCCGTCCTCCTCTGGGCGCGGGAGGCGGAAGTCGTCGCCTCGGTCAACGATACGCGCTGCAACGACGCGTTCCTGCCCGGTGTCCCCCTCTCCCCCGCGATCCGCGCGACCGGGACGATAGCCGAGCTGGCGACATGCGACGCGCTTCTGGTCGTAACCCCGGCGCAACATCTGCGCGCCGTCTTACAGACCCTGCCGCCCGGCGATGCGCCGCTGGTGCTGTGCGCCAAGGGGATAGAGGCGGGCACCGGCCGGCTGATGTCGGAGATCGCCGCTGATTTTCGAGGAGCCGGCGGGATCGCCGTGCTCTCCGGCCCGACCTTCGCGCATGAGGTGGCGAAGGGGCTGCCCACCGCCGTCACGCTCGCGTGCGAGGACGAGGCGGTGGGAGAGGCGCTGGCCGCGCGGCTCGCCCGGCCAGAGTTTCGCCCCTATCTCTCCACCGACGTTATCGGTGCGGAGATCGGTGGGGCGGTGAAGAACGTGCTCGCCATCGCCTGCGGCGTGGTGGAAGGCGCGGGCCTCGGCCAGAACGCGCGCGCCGCTCTCATCAGCCGGGGCTTCGCCGAGATGACACGCTTCGGCCGGGCGCGCGGCGCGCGGGCAGAAACGCTGGCCGGCCTGTCCGGCCTAGGCGATCTGGTGCTCACCTGCTCGTCCACCAGCTCGCGCAACTTTTCGCTCGGGCTGGGGCTGGGGCAGGGGCGCGCCGCCGCCGATCTCCTCGCCGATCGCCGCACCGTGGCGGAGGGCGCGTTCACCGCCCCCGTGCTGCATCGTGCGGCGGCGGCGGCGGGCGTGGACATGCCGATCGTCGCCGCCGTCTGCGCGCTGCTGGAGGCACGTGTCGGCGTGGATACGGTGGTGGAGGAACTGCTCGCCCGCCCGCTTGGGCGCGAGCAGGCCTAGCGACCGTCCTGGTGGTCTAGAAGTCCACCGCAATACCGTTCAGTTCCCAATCGCCATAGCGGGTCGGATCCGCGCCATTCTTGCGGCCGCCATGCTCGGGCTTTTCCGCCACCGCCTGCGGCTCTGGCACGGGCGGGCTCGGGCTCAGATGCTTGGGGGGCTTCAGATGGGCGGGGCGTTGTCCATTCATATTTGGTTCCCTCGATATTTGCCATTCCGCCGGCGGCTTCCCACATCGGATACAGGAGGCGGATGAGCAAGATGAACGGTTTCAGGACGACGATGTTGCTTGGCGCGCTGACGGCGCTGTTCATGGCGCTCGGCTTCACGTTCGGCGGGGTGGCGGGCGCGCTGATCGCGCTTGCGGTGGCGGCGGGCATGAACCTGTTCACCTTCTGGAATGCCGACAGGATCGTGCTGCGGATGCACGACGCGCGCGAAGTGGACGCGCGCTCCTGCCCCGAACTCACCGGCCTGATCCGGGATCTGGCGATACGCGCCGGGCTGCCGATGCCACGCGTGTACGTCATCGATTCGCCCCACCCCAATGCGTTCGCGACTGGCCGCGACCCGCATCACGCCGCCGTCGCCGCAACGACCGGGCTGCTGGCCATTCTCGATCGCGACGAGATCGCCGCCGTGATGGCGCATGAGCTTGGCCATGTCCGCAATCGTGACACCCTGATCATGACCATGACGGCGACGATCGCGGGGGCCATCTCGATGCTCGCGAACTTCGGCCTGTTCTTCGGCCATGGCGATGCGGAGCGCCCCAACCTGCTCGCCGGCATCGCCGCCGTGCTGATCGCGCCGTTCGCCGCGATGATCGTACAG
>CAJYJW010000179.1 GCA_913775025.1 uncultured Sphingomonas sp.
CGGTATCGAGCTGGGCGGAGATGCCGTAACCGCGCTCGGTGGTGCGGGTGATCAGATTCTGGTTCACCGCGCGCGTCTCGTCGCCACGCGGGGTCGGCAGCACCGCGAAGGCGGGGCTGGTGATGCCGGCGCCGGCCGCGTTCAGCGGGCCGGTGCCGATCACCTCGGCGCAGCAATCATCGTCATTCTTGTGATAGTCGGCGATGATCGCGATCGTGGTGGCGCTGCTGGGCATCCACTTGATCTGGGCGCGCGCGCCATAATGCTCATAGCCGTTCACCCGGCGATTGTCGTACGCCTGATTGCGGATGTTGCCGCGATAATGGCCGTAGAAGCCGGTGACGCGGGTGAGCAGATTGTCCGCCAGCGGCACGTTCAGCATGCCGCGCACGCGGGCCTCGTCGCCGTTGGTAAAGTAGCTGCTCTCCACGGTGCCGCGGAAGTCGCGGGTCGGCTGCGCGGTCACGATGTTGACCACGCCGGCGGACGCGTTCTTGCCGAACAGCGTGCCCTGCGGGCCGCGCAGCACCTCCAGCCGCTCGATATCGACGAGATCGCCGAACGCCTCGCCCGATCGCGCGAACACGACGCCATCGACGATCGTCGAGACCGACGGCTCGCCAGCGATCGAGAAGGTCGTGGTGCCGACGCCGCGCAGGAACAGCGACTGATTGAGGGTCGTGCCGGACTTCTGGAAATTGAGCGCGGGGACGAGATTGACGGCCGATTCGAGGCCGGGCTTGCCGGTGGCGGCCAGCGCCTCGCCACCGATCACCGATACGGCGAGCGGCACGTCCTGCAGCTTCTCGCTGCGCTTCTGCGCGGTGACGACGATATCGCCCGGCTCCACATCGGCGGTGTCGGGCGATTGCGCGGCGACCCCGGGCGCGGGCGGCGCATCGGGCGTGGTACCGGGCGCCGGGCTAAGCGCCGGGCCCGCGGCCTCCTGCGCCAGGGCCGGCGTGGCGAACGCTGCCGTGGCACATCCGATCAACAGCGCAGCCATTCGGCTTGAACAAACTTTCCGCATAACCTCTCCTCCGCAGAACCACGCCGTTCCAATGACTTGATCGTCCGCCACGCATGGCACGGCCCCTGCCGTCCCCCCGATCGCGTGGTCGTCGATTTCCCCCATAGGCGTTTTCTCGCTTCCCTGTAGCCTATTTGGCTGACATAAGACAACGGTGTCTTACATAACCCCTCCCCCCCGCACCGCCGCCCTTGGAAACACGGGCCTGACCGTCAGCACCATCGCCTGGGGCATGTGGCGTTTCGCCGGGGACGACGTCTCCGCCGCCCGTGCACGCGTGGAGGCAGCACTCGATGCCGGCATCACGCTGCTCGACACCGCCGACATCTACGGTCCGGACAATGGCGAGCCGTTCGGCGCAGCCGAGGCGTTGCTGGGCCGCGTACTGGCGGAGGCGCCCGGCCTTAGGGATCGCATGGTGCTGGCCAGCAAGGGCGGCATCCGCATGGGCGTGCCCTATGATTCGAGCGCGGCCTATATGGCGGAGGCGATCGACGCCTCGCTTGCCCGGCTCGGCTGCGAATCGATCGACCTGTGGCAGATCCACCGCCCCGACCTGCTGACCCATCCGCAGGAAGCCGCCCGCGCGCTGGAGGATGCGCGCGCCGCCGGCAAGATCACCGCGATCGGCGTTTCCAACCATACGCCAGCGCAGGCTCGCGCGCTCGCCGCCTTCCTGCCGGTGCCGCTCGTCAGCCATCAGCCGGAATTCTCGGCGCTCGCCACGGCACCGCTGTTAGATGGCCTGATGGATCAGGCGATGGAGCGCGGCATGGCCGTGCTCGCCTGGTCGCCACTGGGCGGCGGCCGCCTGGCGGATCCGCAGGACGCGCGCGCCCGCGCCGTCGTCGCGCTGCTCGATGCCAAGGCCGAGGAGGCCGGCGTCGATCGTGCCGCTGCCGCCTACAGCTGGATCATGGCGCATCCCGCGCGCCCGATCCCGATCGTGGGCACCCAGAACCCGGCGAGGATCGCAACGATACCCGCCGCCTACACGCCGCAGTGGACGCGCGCCGAATGGTACGCCGTGCTGGAGGCGAGCCTTGGAGAGAAGCTGCCATGACCGGGCAATGCGAAGTCAGCTGGTTTTCGGCCCTATGCGACGATGATTACGAATTCCTCGGCGTCCCCGATGCGAAGCTGAAATCCAGTTGGGAGCATTGCCGCGACATCGTGTTGCAGGCGGAAACCGGCGGTTTCGACAACATCCTCCTGCCCTCCGGCTATGCGCTGGGAATCGATACGACCGCCTTCGCCGCCGCCATATCGGTTCTGGTGAAGCGCATCCGCCTGCTGATGGCGGTGCGGATCGGCGAAAGCTGGCCACCGCAACTCGCCCGCCAGATCGCCACGATCGACCGGATCCTCGGCGGGCGGCTGACGGCGAACATCATCTCCTCCGACCTGCCCGGCGAGACGCTGGCCAGCGCCCCCCGCTATGCGCGGACGCTGGAAGCAATGCGGATCCTGAAGACGATGCTATCGGGCCAACCGCTCGACCATCAGGGCGAGTTCTGGCAGCTGAAGCTCGATCCGCCCGCCGTCACCACCGTGTCCGGCCGATGCCCGCCGCTCTATTTCGGCGGCCTGTCGCCGGATGCGCGCGAGGCGGCGGCGCAAGGCTGCGACGTCTATCTGATGTGGCCCGACAAGCGCGAAACGATCCGGGCGATCATGGACGACATGACCGCGCGGGCCGCGAAGCACGGCCGCACGCTCCGCTTCGGCTATCGCGCGCATGTGGTGGTGCGTGATACGGAAGCCGAAGCACGCGCCGCCGCCGACCGGCTGCTGTCCAAGCTGGATGCCGCACAGGGCGAGGCGATCCGCAAGAAGTCGCTCGACAGCGCGTCGGCCGGCGTCGCCGCACAATCCGCGCTGCGCGAAAATGCGACGGACGACGGCTATGCCGAAGAGCATCTGTGGACCGGCGTCGGCCGTGCACGGTCGGGTTGCGGCGCGGCGATCGTCGGCGATCCCGATCAGGTACACGCCAAGCTCAAAATGTATCAGGACATGGGGATCGAGGCGTTCATCCTCTCCGGCTATCCGCATGCGGCGGAGGCGGATCTGTTCGCGCGCCACGTGCTGCCGAAACTGTCGCATGGGCCGCTGACCCTCGATTGACGCGACGACCGCCGCCTCAAAAGAAGGGCCGGCGTCCCCCCGGGAGACGAGATGATGGAAGACGGCGCGGGCATCGACGACGGGGGAGCGATGGCCGTCCGGCTCATCGCGGTGGATGGCGGGTTCGACGTGCATGTCGGGGGCGTGAGCGTACTGCGCCACCGTCCCGATGCGCCTGCGCTGTTCGTGGGCATGGGCAATGCCGATGTCGACATGTATCGCGGCAACTATGTGCTGTCGGACAGGCTCGACGCGCGCACCCCGCTCAGGCATTCCGAGGTGACCGCTGATACCGTGACGCTGGCCGCAGAGGCCGGGGGCCGCCCGCTGTTGAGCCTGACCGTCACGGATGGCGCGATCGCCCTCGCATCGCTCGATCCCGCGCTCAACCGCTTCTGGGCACGCGCGATCGCGGAGCCGGGCGAGCGGATGTGGGGCGGCGGCGAACAGCTTTCCTATGTGGATATGGCCGGTCGGCGCTTTCCGCTGTGGACATCCGAACCCGGTGTCGGCCGCGACAAATCGACGCTGATGACCTTTCAGTGCGATCGCGATCATCGATCGGGCGGGGATTATTGGAACACCAATTATCCGCAGCCGACATGGGTCTCCTCGCGCCGCTACGCGCTGCATATCGAAACCACCGCCTACGCCTGCTTCGATTTTCGCGACCCCGCCTTCAACGAGATCGAGGCGTGGGAGATACCGGCGCGGATCGAACTGTTCGCCGCCGAACGTTTCACCGCTTTGGTGAGCAAGCTGTCGTTGCGCTTCGGCCGACAGCCCCGCCTGCCGCGCTGGGCCTATGAGGGCGCGATCCTCGGCCTGAAGCAGGGTGAGGAAAGCTTCGCGCGGATGGAGGCGATGATCGCCGCCGGCGCGATCGTATCGGGCCTGTGGTGCGAGGATTGGGTCGGCCTGCGCGTCACCAGCTTCGGCAAGCGCCTGTTCTGGGACTGGAAGGCCAATGACGATCGCTATCCGGGCCTCCGCCAGCGGATCGCCGAACTGGCGGAACGTGGCATCCGCTTCCTCGGCTATGTGAACCCCTATCTGGCGGTGGACGGGGCGCTTTATGCCGAGGCGGCGGCGGCGGGCTATCTCGCGCTGCGGCTGGATGCGGACACGCCCTATCTCGTCGATTTCGGTGAATTCGATTGCGGCGTCGTCGATTTCACCAGTCCGGCCGCCGCCGACTGGTTCGCCGACCGGGTGATCGGCCGTGAAATGCTCGATTACGGCCTGTCCGGCTGGATGGCCGATTTCGGCGAATATCTGCCCACCGACGTGCGCCTGCACGACGGGACGGACGGCATGATCGCGCACAATGCCTGGCCGACGATCTGGGCGGAGGTGAACGCGCGCGCCATCGCCTCGCGCGGGCGCACTGGCGACGCCCTGTTTTTCATGCGGGCGGGCTATACCGGCGTCGGTGCGCATTGCCCTTTGCTTTGGGCGGGGGACCAGTGCGTCGATTTCTCCCGTCACGACGGGATCGGCACGGTGATCCGCGCGGCGCTGTCGTCGGGCCTCGTCGGCAATGCCTATCATCATAGCGATCTGGGCGGCTATACCAGCCTCTATGGCAACATCCGCACGCCCGAGCTGCTGATGCGGTGGAGCG
>CAJYJW010000180.1 GCA_913775025.1 uncultured Sphingomonas sp.
CCGGCCGGATCGCACCTGGCTCGCTCGGCTGGGAACGACTCCCGATGCGGCGGACCCGTTGCTGCTGGCCAACGCCATGTCAGCCTCCGCCATGTGGGCGGCGAATGCGGCCACCGTCTCTCCCGCGCCCGATACGGCAGACGGTCGCTGCCACCTGACGGTCGCCAATCTGGTGACCATGCCCCACCGCAGCCACGAATGGCCGCAGACGCTGGCCCAGCTACGTCTTGCTTTCGCGGATCCGGGAATGTTTGCAATACATCCCCCCGTACCGCCGCCGTTTGGCGATGAGGGGGCTGCCAACCACATGCGCCTTGCCGTCACGCATGATGCGCCGGGCGTCGAAATCTTCGTCTATGGCGCGGGCGGCGGCCCCTTCCCCGCCCGCCAGAGCCGCCGCGCGAGCGAGGCGGTGGCGCGGCTAAACCGGCTCGATCCCGCGCGCACCCTGTTCGCCGAGCAATCGGTGGCGGCGATCGCGGCGGGGGCATTCCACAATGACGTGGTCGCGGTAGCGGACGGGCGCGTGCTGTTCGCCCACGAACAGGCGTTCGCCGACCGCGCCGCATTCTACCGTAATCTGCGCCGTCTGCTGCCCGAGGTCGAGATCGTGGAGGTGCCGGCGGATCGCGTAAGCCTCGCCGATGCGATCCGCAGCTATCTGTTCAATGCCCAGCTCGTCACCTACCCCGGCGGGGAAAGCGGGCTTGTCCTCCCCACCGACGCGCAGGGCGTGCCGGCCGTCCGCGACTGGATGGAGATGATGGCGGCGGGCAACGGCCCGATCCGCCGGCTCGATTATGTCGACGTGCGCGAATCGATGGCGAACGGCGGCGGCCCCGCCTGCCTGCGCCTGCGCGTGGTGGCGGATCCCGCGACGATCGATCCCCGCTTCCTGGCGGACGACGTACGGTTGGATCGTATCGCCGCGGTCGTCCACGACCATTGGCCGGAAGCGATCGCGCCGAATGGCCTCGCCGATCCCGCGCTGTGGCGGCAGGCGGAGGAAGCGCGGGCGGCGCTGCTCGAGGAATTGGGCCTCCCCGCCGATCTGTAAGGGGCCGATGCACCTGCCCGGGCGTTCAATTGTCCGCCAACCCATTGGAGACAAAGCCTATGCCCAAGCTGAACGGCGTTCTCGAAACCGCCCTGTACGTCGATGACAAGCCGCGATCGATCCGCTTCTTCAAGGAGGTGATGGGGCTGGAGATCGTTCGCGACGAGGAGCGGCTGACCGCGTTCGATGCGGGCGGCGCCAGCATCCTTCTGATCTTCGCACGGGGCGAATCCACCCATGGCGAGGATACGCCCACCGGCCACATTCCGGGCCACGACGGCGAAGGCCCGCTCCACATGGCGTTCAAGATCGCAGAGGCGGATTACGAGCCGTGGCGCACGCACCTGCGCGCAGCCGGCGTCGTCGAACTGAGCGAGGTGACATGGCCGGCGGGCGGGCGCAGCTATTACTTCAAGGATCCCGACGGCCACGTGCTGGAGATCGCGACGCCTGGCCTGTGGCCGAATTACAAGTGAGTCAGAACAGCCCCGCGATCCAGTAGAACAGCGCGCCGATCGCGGCGGCGGCGGGCAGCGTCACCACCCAGGCGACGACGATGTTCGCCGCCACGTTCCACCGCACCGCCGACAGCCGCCGCGACGCGCCCACGCCGACGATCGCGCCGGTGATGGTGTGCGTGGTGGATACGGGGATGCCCAGCCAGTTCGCGCCGAACAGGGTGATCGCGCCGCCCGTCTCCGCGCAAAATCCTTGCGCGGGGGTGAGGCGGGTGATCTTCGACCCCATCGTATGCACGATCCGCCAGCCGCCGAGCAGCGTACCCAGCCCCATCGCCGCCTGACAGGACAGCACCACCCACAGCGGTACGTGGAAGCTGCCGCCCAGCATCCCCTGCGAATAGAGCAGAACCGCGATGATCCCCATCGTCTTCTGCGCATCGTTGCCGCCATGGCCGAGCGAGTAGAGCGAGGCGGAGATCAGTTGCAGCCGGCGGAACCGCCGATCCGCGGCAAGCGGTGTGGAGCGGACGAAGATCCAGGAGATCGCCAGCACCAGCATCAGCGCCAGAAAAAGGCCGAACGCCGGGGACAGCACGATCGCCGCCGTCGTCTTCAACACCCCGCCCCATACGATCGCGGATACACCGGCTTTGGCGGTGCCCGCACCGATCAGCCCGCCGAACAAGGCATGGCTGGAGGAGGAGGGCACGCCCAGCGCCCATGTCGCGAGATTCCAGCTGATCGCGCCCATCAGCGCGCCGAAGATCACGCGCGGATCGATGATGTCGGCGCTGACGATCCCCGTCCCCACCGTCTGCGCGACGTGAAGCCCGAAGAACAGGAAGGCGATGAAGTTGAAGAACGCCGCCCACGCCACCGCATAATGCGGCCGCAGCACGCGGGTGGAGACGATCGTCGCGATCGAGTTGGCGGCATCGTGCAGGCCGTTCAGAAAATCGAACAGCAGCGCGATGCCGATCAGCCCGATCAGCAACGGCAGGGAGAGCGTCAGGTCCATCGCGCCGGCTCAGGCGTGATCGATCACGAGACCCTGGATCTCGTTCGCGACATCCTCGAACCGATCGACGATCTTTTCGAGATGCCCGAAAATCTCCCGCCCGACGATGAAGTCCATCGGATTGACCGGGGCGGCCCCCACGTCGCGGAACAGCATCTTCAGGCCGGCATCGTGAATCTCATCGGCATGGCCCTCGATCCGCACGATCCGCTCGGTCAGCTCGTGCAGGCGGCCGGCGTTCGTGCCGAGCGAGCGGAGCAGCGGTATCGCCTCGGCGGTGATGCGCGCGGCCTCCACGATGATGCCGGCCATGTCGCGCATCTGCGGGCGGAAACCAGTCACCTCGAACAGGGTGATCGCCTTGGCGGTCTGGTTCATCTGGTCGATCGCATCGTCCATCGATCCGATCAGGTCGGTGATCGCGCTGCGATCGAACGGGGTGACGAAGGTGCGCCGCACGTCCTGCAGCACCTCGCGGGTGATATCGTCGGCTTCCTGCTCCCGCGCGAAGATCTCGGCGGTGTGGGTCGCGATATCGCCACCCTCCAGCATCCGGGCGAGCGCATCGGCGCCGGAGACGAGGGTCGCTGCATGATCCTCGAACAGCTCGAAGAAGCGGCCTTGCTTGGGCATGAGCGCCTGAAACCAACGCAGCATCGGAAATGTCTCGCTCGTTTGCCGGCGGAACCACATGAGCGCGCGGGTGCCGACCCCCGCGACGCTCTCCGGTGCGCGAAACCCCGCGATGATCGTGCGCAGTTCCGGTTCCTCCACGGCCGCGGCCGCATCCGGCAGCGTGAACCAGCGGAACCGGCGCTCCTCCTGCTCGGGCCATTCATCGGCCTGTCGCACGAAGGACAGGGGGAATACGGCTACCCGCGCCGTGCGCGACTGGCCGTTCTTCAGCCGCTTCTCGTACCGGTATTGGCCGATCGCGGTGGGACAGGGAATGCCGGAGACCCCCGCCTCCTCGAACGCCTCGTGCGCGGCGGCGCGGTGCGGGTCCAGGCCCTTGATCGGGTTGCCCTTGGGCACGACCCAGCGACCGGTCCCGCGTGAGGTGATGAGCATCACCCGCGCCGATCCGTCCGGTTCGATACGATAGGGAAGCGCCGCAATCTGCCTGATGATCCGCCTTTCGGATGAAGGGCGGCTCTCTGTCACAAAAGTGTCATGCGCGCTATGGTTTTGCGCTCAGGCCGCTTTGGCCTTTGGCGCCTGGCCCCGCCAGATCGCATCCAACCGCTGCTGCATCGCCGCCTGACCGACAGTATCGATCAGCGACATTCCGCGCAGCCGCACGGCATGGCCGCCCAAAAAGCGTCCCTCCAGCACGTAGCCGATCTCTTGCAGGGTCCGCGCGGTGCGGCTTTTGCCGTCCACCACATAGCGGGTGACGATCGCGACCGGCAGGCGTTGATCGCCGGCGGGTGCGTCCGCCGCGCCCGCCGCCTTGCGAACGGTCTTCAACGCATCGTCGAACCAGCCGGCCTCGATACGCGAGTCGCCGGTCGTCTCTACGGGGGCGAGGCCAAGCGCGGAGGGAAACAGGATCGTCTGCGCCTGGATCGCCTGGCCGCCGTTCAACGGGGCGAGCGCCAACTGCTCGCCATCCCGCGATGGCGTGGCGCGAAGCACCAGGGCTTCCGCTTCCTGAGCCTGCTTGGCGGAACTGCGTTCCGCCGTCTCGGCTGACCGCACCCTATCACTGTGCGAATCCCACAGCGTCAGCGCCGAGATGGCGACCGCCGCTACCGCCAGAACCTCGCCCAGAGTGATCCAGCGCCATCGCGTCGATGCGCGGGCGGCGTCATCCGTGTCGGCCATGTCGGCGCCGGCGCTTAGCTTAGGTGCGGCGAGATCAGCTTGTTCATCTCGAACATGGTGACCTTCTTCTTGCCGAACACCTTCTCCAGCTTATCGTCCGCCAGGATCTCGCGCTTGTCCTCGGGGTTCTGGAGGTTGTTCGCCTTGATGTGCTCCCACATCTTGCTCACCACATCCGCGCGGGAGAGTTGCCCCTTGCCCACCACGGCCGCCAATTCGGCAGATGGGGTATAAGGGCGGCTCAGGCCGTCCGCCTTCGCCTTGGGGGCTGCCTTGGCTTCGGTCTTCGTCTTGGGGGCCGCCTTAGGCTTGCTATCCGCTTTGCTGGGCATGGAACCTCCGCCTGCTGATCTCGGACAATGAATGACCGGAGGCGGCGAAATGTCCACCCCATTCGCCACCATTCCAGCCGCTGGCCCAATCTGTCGTGATTTTGGAACGCTCTATCGTCAGGCGGCAGCGGTACGCTGGCTGTTTACCCGCCTGATCGCACGATGCCGGGGTCGATTCGATAGGGGGCACGTAGATATGGGAGCAGGTTCGCGCCTTCGCATGGTAATGACGGTCGGCGGCGTCCTGCTTGCGGCGATGCCGGTGCGCGCCGAAACCGTCGGCGAATGCGTGCCCTTCGCGCGATCCATGTCCGGCATCGAGATTTATGGCGATGCCTGGACGTGGTGGGATCAGGCGGACGGACAATATAGCCGTGGCCGCCGGCCGAAGGTGGGTGCAGTTCTCGTCTTCCGCCCCACCGAGACGATGCGGCTGGGCCATGTCGCGGTCGTCAGCCGCATCGTAGGCCCCGGCATCGTTATGGTCACGCACGCCAACTGGTCCCGCATCGGCGGCAAGCGGGGGCAGGTGGAGCGCGACGTGACGATGGTCGATGTTTCCCCCCGGCACGACTGGAGCGCGGTGAAGGTGTGGTACGACACCAATGTGGCGCTGGGCGGCAGCACCTACCCCACGTTCGGCTTCGTCTACGGTACGCCCGCCCCGAACGCGCCCGCCGGCCGGCGCGCGGCCGCCCCCGCGCCCAACCTCAGCGGCCCGTCGCCCGACTATATCGGTGCGGTGCTCGATTCGGTGGGCTGAGGCGGCGCTTATCGACGCGCTCCCTTTCGCGGCCTAAGACTGCGCCTTTCCCGTTCCGCCGGAGAGGAGCGCATGGATACCCGCCCGACTGACAGCACGGACCGCGCGTTTCTGGGGCATCCGCGCGGCCTCGCCTACCTTGCCTTCGCCGAGGCTTGGGAGCGATTCTCCTTCTATGGAATGCAGGCGCTGCTGGTCCTCTACATGGTCGGCCAATTGCTGCTGCCCGGCCATGTCGAGCATGTCGCCGGTTTCCCCGCCTTCCGCGCCGCACTGGAAGCGATGTACGGCCCCCTCTCCGTGCAGGCGCTCGCCTCGGCCATCTTCGGGCTCTACGCCGGATCGATCTACCTCACCCCGATCGCGGGCGGTTTTCTGGCGGACAGGCTGTTCGGCCGCACCCGCACGGTGACGCTGGGCGCTCTACTGATGGCGGCGGGCCACTTCCTGATGGCGTTCGATGTCAGCTTCCTGCTCGCGCTACTGTGCCTCGTGGTGGGCTGCGGCTGCTTCAAGGGCAATCTGGCGGCACAGGTGGGGGCGCTCTATGCGCCGGGCGATCTGCGGCGGGCGGATGCGTTTCAGATCTATTATCTCGGCATCAATGCCGGTGTGATCGCCGCGCCGCTGATCTGCGGCACGCTGGGGGAGATGTACGGCTGGCATTATGGGTTCGGCGCCGCCGGGGTCGGCATGGTGCTGGGCCTCCTCATCTATCTTGCCGGGCGACGCCATCTGCCGGCGGAGCCGTTGCGCGCGCGGACCAAAGCTCGCCGCGCGCCTCTCGCCCCCGGGGAGGGCAAGGCGGTGATGCTGCTGATCGTGCTGCTGCCGGTGCTGGCGGTCGCGATCTGTGGCAACATGCAGATCTTCAACGCCTATCTCGTCTGGGCGCAGGGAAATGTGGACTTCACTCTGTTCGGCCGCACGATGCCGACGACCTGGCTCATCACCCTGGATGCGACGACATCGGTCGCCTTCCTCGTCGGCGCGGTCGCTTTCTGGCGTCTGTGGGCGCGGCGCTTTCCCGAACCGGACGAGATCACCAAGATCACCATCGGCACCGCCATCGCACTGTTGGGGCCGGTGGTGCTGGCCGCCTGCGCCGCCCATGCCGCCGCAACGGGGGTGAAGACGCCGGTCGCGTGGCTGATCCTGTTCCACATCGTCAACAGCATCGGCATCGCCAACGTCTTTCCGGTCGGCCTGGCGCTCTACGCGCGCGCCGCGCCGCCCGCGTTGGGCTCGACGATCATCGGCATCTATTATCTGCATTTCTTCGCCGCCAACATGTTGGTCGGCTGGCTGGGCGGGTGGCTCGACCGGATGACGCCGATCGCCTTCTGGCTGATGCACGCCGGGCTGATCGGTGGGGCGGCGCTCATTCTTTTCGTGGTTCGCCTGTCATTCGGCCACCTCCTGCGTCCCGCCTCTGGACAATCGGAGGGGTCGAACATATCTGGAACGGATGGCGCAGCTCGACACACGTGAGAAGCTGGCGATCCTCGCCGACGCGGCGAAATATGATGCGTCCTGCGCGTCTTCCGGTACAACGAAACGGAATAGCGCGGGCAAGACGGACGGCATCGGATCGACCGAGGGCATGGGCATTTGCCATGCCTATGCGCCAGACGGGCGATGCATCTCGCTGCTCAAGATATTGCTGACGAACAGCTGCATCTTTGACTGCCACTATTGCATCAACCGCAAAAGCTCGAACGTCCGCCGCGCACGTTTCACCGCGCAGGAGGTGGTGAACCTGACCCTTGCCTTCTACCGGCGCAATTATATCGAGGGCCTGTTCCTTTCTTCCGGCATCATCCGATCGTCCAACTATACGATGGAGCAGATTGTCGAGGTCGCGCGCTCGTTGCGCGAGGATCATGGTTTTCGCGGCTACAT
Organism: uncultured Sphingomonas sp.; assembly: GCA_913775025.1. Taxonomy (GTDB): domain Bacteria; phylum Pseudomonadota; class Alphaproteobacteria; order Sphingomonadales; family Sphingomonadaceae; genus Alterirhizorhabdus. Next base: position 7,361 of record CAJYJW010000180.1, read on the forward strand.
TCACCTCAAAACGATCCCCGATGCCGACCCGGAACTGATCCATCAGGCGGGGCTGTACGCCGATCGCATCTCGATCAACGTCGAGTTGCCGACGACGGGCGGCTTGAAGCGGCTTGCGCCCGAAAAGTCCGCGGACGGGATCGCCGGCGCGATGCAGGGTATCAAGGGTGCGATCGAGGACAAGCATGACGCCAAGGCGCGCTACAAGTCCGCGCCCAAATTCGCGCCCGCCGGCCAATCGACCCAGATGATCGTCGGTGCGGACAGCGCCAACGATGGCGAGATCGTGACGAAGGCGAGCACGCTTTATGATCGTTTCGCGCTGCGCCGGGTCTATTATTCCGCGTTCAGCCCCATCCCGGACGCCAGCGCCATCCTGCCGCTGCAACGCCCCCCGCTGATGCGCGAGCATCGGCTTTATCAGTCGGACTGGCTGATGCGCTTCTACGGTTTCGCCCCCAAGGAGGTGGTGGCCGCGACCGGTGAGGACGGCATGCTGCCGTTGGATATCGATCCGAAGTTGGCTTGGGCGCTGAAGTTTCGCGATCAATTCCCGGTCGACGTGAACCTCGCTCCCCGCGAGATGCTGCTGCGCGTACCGGGCCTCGGCACCAAGGCGGTGAAGTCGATCCTGCTCGCTCGGCGTTGGCGCAAGCTGCGCTTGGAGGACATCGGCCGGCTTACCGTATCGGTGGCCAAGGTGCGCCCGTTCATCGTCACGGCGGATTGGCGGCCGACCACGCTGATCGATCGTGCCGACCTGAAAGCGCGCATCGCCCCTTTGGCCAAACAGATGGAACTGTTCGCCGCCTGACGGGGCCGCGCAACCCGGCCGCCCCTCGCGCGTCCTCTGTTCCATGCGGACCGTCCACCTCGCCACCCCCGACGATTTCGAAGGCTGGCGCGATGCCGCCCGCGCGCTGGCGCTGGGCCGCGTGCCGGCGGAGGATGTGGTGTGGCACGCGGGCGACGGCCCCGCCGATCTGTTTGGTGACGAAGCGGTGATGGATGCGCCGGCAGACCCCAATTTCACCGTGCCGCGGGCGTTCGTTCCGCTTGCGCGGGATGCGATCTGCAACCGTGATCCGGAACGCTTCGCCCTGCTTTACGCGCTGCTGTTGCGGCTGCGCGAGAACCCGCGCCTGATCGACGACCATGCCGACCCGCTGCTGCGCCGCATCGACGAGTTGGCCAAGGCGGTGCGGCGCGACGTGCATAAGATGCGCGCCTTCCTCCGCTTCCGCGAACTGACCGAAGACGGCGACACGCGCTTCGTCGCCTGGTTCGAACCCGAGCATCATATCGTGCGAGTGAACGCCGCCTTCTTCGTGCGGCGCTTTTCCACGATGCGCTGGTCGATCCTCACGCCCGAACTGTCGATCCATTGGGATGGCGAGCATCTGGCGGAAGGCCCGCCCGCCCGCCGGGAGGATGCGCCCGAGGGCGATCCGCTGGAGGAGACGTGGAAGACCTATTACGCCAGCATCTTCAATCCCGCTCGCGTGAAGATCGGCGCGATGCTGAAGGAGATGCCGAAGAAATACTGGAAAAACATGCCTGAAACCGCGTTGGTCCCCCAGTTGATCGCAGGCGCGCAGGCGCGGGAGGCAGGCATGATCGCGACCGCGGACACCAAGCAGGAGATTGGCGGCAACAGCCGTGCCGCCTGGGAGGCGCTGCGCGAGGAAGCCGCCGCCTGCACCCGCTGCCCGCTGCACGGCCCCGCGACGCAGACGGTGTTCGGCGAAGGGCCGGTGGATGCGCGGCTGATGTTCGTGGGCGAGCAGCCCGGCGACAATGAGGACCTGGCGGGCAAGCCGTTCATCGGCCCGGCGGGGCAGATGTTCGATCGCGCGCTGGCGCAGGCGGGGATCGATCGCGGCACCGTCTACGTCACCAACGCGGTCAAGCATTTCAAATTCGAGCCGCGCGGCAAGCGCCGCATCCACGCTAAGCCCGGCGGCCCGGAGATAGACGCCTGCCGCTGGTGGATCGAGCAGGAGCGCATCCTGATCCGCCCGCCCCTGACGGTCGCGCTGGGGGCGACGGCGGCGCGGTCCCTGCTGGGCAAGGTCGTCACCATATCCGGCGCGCGGGGGCGGGCGCACAGCCTTGCCGATGGCGGCGAGGGCTGGGTTACCGTACATCCAAGCTACCTGCTGCGCATCCCCGACAAGGTGAAGGCGGACGAGGAATATGCCCGTTTCGTCGAGGATCTTAGGGCGGCAGGCGAACGGCTGGCGACGCTTGCCGCCTAAGCAGAGGCATATGGTCCTCATCGGCTATGCCGCCTGCGCCGCGCGCGCTATAACCGCGCGATGCCGCAGAACGATCTCATCCCGCCCGGCGTCGTCTGGCTGGTCGGCGCCGGCCCCGGCGACCCCGATCTGCTGACCCGCAAGGCCGAGGCGTTGCTTGGCGCCGCGGACATCATATTCCATGACGCGCTCGTCAGCCCCGGCATCCTCGCACTGGCCGCGCGGGGTGCCGATCTGGTCTGCGTCGGCAAGCGATCCGGCCGCCATTCCAAGCCGCAGGAGGGGATCAACGACCTCCTGCTCGCCGCCGCCCAGGCAGGCCGGCGGGTGGTGCGGCTGAAGGGGGGCGACCCATCGATCTTCGGCCGATCGACCGAGGAGATCGAGCATCTCGCGAGCCACGGCGTGCCCGTGCACATCTGCCCCGGCGTCACGGCGGCCAGTGCGGCGGCGGCGACCGGCCTTGCCTCGCTGACCTTGCGCGGGCTTGCCCGGCGGCTCACCTTCGTGACCGCACATGCGCGCAGCGGCGAGGCGCTCGATCTCGACTGGCAGGCGCTGGCGGGGGCGGACATGACGCTCGCCGTCTATATGGGCCGCGCGGCCGCCCCACAGGTCTCGCGCGCGCTGATCGCGGCCGGGCGCGCGCCGGAAACGCCGGTGATGATCGCGGTCAACGTCTCGCTGCCGCAGGAGCGGGTGATCCGTGGGCGGCTGTCCGCCCTCCCCTTCCTCGTGCAGGCGATCAGCGAGGACGACCCGACCCTGTTGCTGATCGGCGAGGCGCTGGCCGCGAGCCCGCAGGCGCAGCCCGTGCAGGCGACGGAGACGGGCTTGCCGGATCAGCCCCGCCCCAACACGCTCCGCTGCCGCCCATAGCCGAGATATACGGCAAGGCCGACGACGTTCCACCCGAGCGACCACAGCAATGTCTTTTCGGGCAGGCTGGCGAACAGATAGAGGCAGCCGCCGATCGCTCCCGGCCCGACCAGCCAGCCAAGCGGCGCGCGAAACGGCCGGGGCATGTCGGGCGCGCGCCGGCGCAGCACCAGCAGGCAGAGCCCGACGCTGGCGAAGGCGATCAGCGTACCCGCATTGGCGAGTGCCGCGATCTCGTCGATCGGCAGGAAGCCCGCGAGGATCGCCACCAGTACCGCCGTCACCAGCGTGATCCGCACCGGCGTGCCGCGCGCCGATACCCGCGCGAGCCCGATCGGCAGGAAGCCGTCTCGCGCCATGACGAGGAAGATGCGGCTCTGCCCGTAGAGGAAACCGAGCAGCACCGTGGGCAGCGCGATCACCGCCGCCACCGCCACGATCCTCGCGATCCAGCCCTGCCCGATCTCCCGCAGGATCAGCGCCAGCGGCTCCGGGCTGGCGGCGAAGCGGGTGAACGGCAGCGCCCCCACCGCCACCGCCGCCACTGCGACATAGACGAGCGTACAGACGATCATCGAGCCGACGATGCCGATGGCGAGATCGCGTTCGGGCCGCTTTGCCTCCTCCGCAGCGGTTGCGATCGCATCGAACCCGTAGAAGGCGAAGAAGATGATCGCAGCCGCCGCCATCACCCCGCGCTCCACACCGTCCGGCCCCATCGCCTTGGCGAAGCCATAGGGGCTGAACGGATGGAGGTTGGCCGCATCGAACGACGGCAGCGTCGCCGCCACGAACAGCGCGAGCGTGACCAGCTTCACCAGCACCAGCGCGGCATTCAGCCGCGCGCTTTCCTGCGTGCCGAGCATCAAAATGCCCGCCACCACCGCAATGATGACGATCGCCGGCAGGTTGACGATCCCGCCAAGCGCCGGCCCCGCCATCAGCGCCTGCGGCATACCGATGCCCGCCAGCAGCGGCGCGGCGTAGCCCGACCAGCCGACCGCGACCGTCGAGACGACGAGCGAATATTCGAGAATCAGGCTCCACCCGATCACCCAGGCGATCAGTTCGCCAAGCGTGGCATAGGCGTAGCTGTACGCGCCTCCCGCCGCCGGCATCATCGTCGCAAGCTCGGCATAGGCGAGCGCGGCGCAGGCGCAGATCGCGCCCGCGATGCCGAACGACACCAGCACCGCCGGCCCCGCGCGATCCGCCCCCACGCCGATCAGCGTAAGGATGCCCGTACCGACGATGGCACCCACGCCCAGCGCCAGCAGATGTGGCCAGGAAAGGGTGCGCGGCAACCGCTCCCCCGCCGGCACCGCATCCGTCATCGGCTTGCGCCGGAACCATTCCGCCATCGTTTGGGGCCTCCTCACACGGAACGGGATGGACCGAACAGTGCGCCCACCCAAGCCATTTCGTTCGAGGTAAGCCGCTACGCGACGCCGGCATGGGCTTGGGGCGGGCCGAGGCATCGTCTCATGCCCCCCACTCCGGCCCGTCGGGGTCCACGGTATCCCAGTCCATCATCATGTTCGCGTGCGATGGCACGGCCCGCGCGGTCGTGGCCGGCAGCGTCGGCATGCCTTCGCCCAGCCGAATCCGCAAAAGCGCGCCGGTCGGCGTCTCCTGCTGGAAGATGGCGGACACCGCGATGCCGGACCGGATCTTCGCGCCGATCCACGGCGCGCGTTCGGCCGGAAGATAACCCAGCTGCTCGCCCCGCGCGTTCCGCACCGCGACGGCGTGCGGATCGATCGGGTTGCGCGGCTCGGGCACGAGATGCAGCGGATCGCCTGGCAGGCACGTCATCACGGCGAACCGCCGGTTGCTGCCGTCCTTGTTGGCATAGGCGATGCCGACGATCGGCAGGGTCAGGTCGCGGCCGTTCGTCATTTCCCCGCGCCGTATCGCCTGGCGATCGTCCGAATATCGTGTGGTGGGTCCAATGGGACTCGAACCCATGACCTACAGATTACCTACCGCCACGGCTTTCGCCGCCGCCCGACAGATCGGGCGTTCGTGGTCTGGACCATCCCTTGGCCCTATCCCGACAAGGGACGTAGGCCGGTGCCGTCTGGCCTCTACACCTTCCGGCCCGAAGGCCGGCTTGGCTCGGGATCGCCACGGCCATAGGCTGGCCAGAGGGTTCCCCGACTTTGACACCTGTTTCCACGCCGGGTTTCCCCCGCGGGCTCCCATCGAAAGTCCGTTGCTCTACCAACTGAGCTATGGACCCATCACACGCGCGCCGATTAGCCCCGCCCCAGGCCGCTGGCAACCCCATGCGGCATGCGCGGGGCATGGATCAGAAGCTGGCCCGTGCGGTCACGCGAATATCCCGCCCGGCCAATGGCGCGAAATCCTTGGCGAAGCTGGCATGGCGGCGCGCATTCACATCGAAGATATTGTTGGCCGAGACGATGAAGCTCAACGGCCGCTCATCCCCCCACGGACGGATATTGAGCGAGGCGTTGACAAGCGTGAAGCTGCCCGTCTCCGTTTCGAACGCGGCGGTGCGATCCTGCCGGTCGTTCCACTCCACCTCGACCCTGCCGCCAAGCTTGCGCCCCTCAGCGCCAAGCCCGCCGAGCAGGCGAAGCGGCGGAATGCGCGGCGCGGGGCCGACGCTCCTGATGTTGGCGTGGACGTAGTCGGCGAGGCCGTCCGCCGTCACAACCGTATCGCCGATACGGGCAAGATCGAGCGAGCCCTGCACCTCGAACCCGTAATAGCGCGCATCCGCCTGCCGGGCCTGGAATACGGGCAGGCCATCCTCGATGGCGCCGGTGCGATCATCGTAGATGAAGTTCGAGAACCAGTTGTGATAGGCCGATGCCTCGAAAGTATAGCCATCGCCCCGGCCGCGCAGAACCGCCTCCACGCCATAGGCCCGTTCCTTGGCGAAGTCGGGATCGCCGATCTCGAAGGCCTCGGTGCCGGCATGCGGGCCGTTGGCGAACAACTCCTCGGCGGAGGGCGCGCGTTCGGTGCGTGAGAGGTTGACGCCCAGCCGCCACATATCGCTCAGGCCGTAGGAGGCGCCGCCGGAGACCGACCACGCATCGAAGGTGCGCTTGCCGCGCAGGAACTGCGGCTGGTCCACGCCGGCCTGCGCCTCAAGCGCGCTATGCTCGAAGCGGCCACCCGCCTCCGCCTTGAAGCGACCGAAATCAAACTGCTGGAGGGTGAACAGGCCGATCTGCTCGGTCTGGTTGCGCGGCAGGAAGGCCTCATCGCCCACCACGTTGAAATCGCGGGCGAGATACTGGACACCGCTCGCCCCCTTCCACACGCCGCGCTGCGTCTGGACGAACTCGACCCGCCCTTCCAATCCCTTGTTGTAGAAGGCGGTGCCGATCGCGCCATCCTCCTCCAACTCGAAATGGCGGTAATTGGCGTAGCCGAAGCGAGCGCGGATCGTGTCGAGGAAACCGCCGCCGGTCTTCACCTCGGCGCGCGCATCGATGCGGTTCTGCTTCAGGTCGAGGCGGGGGGCCTCCTGCTCCTGACCGGGCGCTGTGGCGAAGCGCACAGGCACGCCGTAGAGGCTGTCGTAGTGGCTATAAGACAAGCCGAAATTGCCCGTATCGGTGACGATCGCCGCGCCGACGCCCGCCGTCCACGTCTCGCTCGCGGAATTGGGCAGGCGGCCGCGCAGGCGGGCGTTCGCGCCGAAATCCACCTCATCGGTGGAGAGGCCTGCCGCATCCGAGGCCAGCGCCTCGGCCCGGAGGGGGCGGGACAGGACCGGCCCACCGATCCGCAGATCGTCGCTCTTCAGATAGCTGCCATCGGCATGAACGACGATGGTACGGCTGACCGGCACGTCCACCGCGCCCGATACCGATCGCTCGGTCGCGGCGGATCCGAAACCGGCGATCACATCCGCATGGAACGGCTCATCGGGCACGGCGCGGGGGATGCGCTTGTCGAGCACATTCACCACGCCGCCGATCGCGGCCGATCCGTAGAGCAGCGCCGCCGGGCCGCGCAGCACCTCGATCCGGTCGGCCAGAAGCGGGTTGATCGCCACCGCATGATCGACGCTGGTGTTCGATACGTCGATCGATCCGATGCCGTCCGTCAGCACGCGCACCCGCTCGCCTGCCAGGCCACGCAGCACCGGGCGCGAGGCGTTCGGGCCGAAGGAGGTGGCCGAGACGCCGGGCGTGCGCGCAAGTGTCTCGCCGATCGTGGGCCGCAGCGATCGGGTCAGTTCCTCCCCCTGCAACACAGCCACGCCGGATAGCAGGTCGGCACGATCACGCTGATAAGGTGCCGTCACGACGATATCGACCGACGGCGCGGCATGGTAGCCCGTGGCGTCGGCGGTATTCGTCGCCACCTCCTCCGCAGCGGCCGCCGGGGCGGACAGACCAAGAAGGCTGGTCGAGACAAGAAGAAGGCGCAGCATCGAACCACCTAGGCTGAAATGTTATAACGCCACACGTCACGGAACAGGGCGCGTGCGTCACGCACCTGATACCCAGTGATCACCACTGTGACAATATATCATTCACACTTATGGTCAAACCGCCGCGTCCCTCATTCCCACTCGATCGTGCCGGGCGGCTTCGAGGTATAATCGTAGGTCACGCGGTTGATGCCGGCGACCTCGTTGACGATGCGGGTCGCGACGCGGCTGAGAAAACCGGCGTCGAACGGAAACACGTCCGCCGTCATGTCGTCCGTCGAAGTTACCGCTCGGAGAGCGCAAACCGAGTCGTAGGTGCGTGCATCGCCCATCACGCCTACCGTCCGCACCGGTAGCAGCACCGCGAACGCCTGCCAGATCGCATCGTACAGGCCGGCGGCGCGGATTTCGTCGAGATAGATCTTGTCCGCCTTGCGCAGGATGTCGCACCGCTCCTTGGTCACCTCACCTGGAATACGGATGGCGAGGCCCGGCCCCGGGAACGGATGGCGGCCGACGAAAATCTCCGGCAGACCCAGTTCGCGGCCAAGCTCCCGCACCTCGTCCTTGAACAGTTCGCGCAGCGGCTCGACGAGCTTCATGTTCATCCGCTCGGGCAGGCCGCCGACATTGTGGTGGCTCTTGATCGTGACGGACGGGCCGCCGGTGAACGAGACGCTTTCGATCACGTCTGGATAGAGCGTGCCCTGCGCGAGGAAATCCGCGCCGCCGATCCTCTTGGCCTCCGCCTCGAACACGTCGATGAAGGTCTTGCCGATGAACTTGCGCTTCGCTTCCGGATCGGTCAGCCCGCGCAGCCCGTTCAGGAACAGATCCTCGACGTTCACGTGCACCAGCGGGATGCCGTAATGCTCGCGGAACAGGCCTACTACCTGATCCGCCTCGCCCAGGCGCATCAGGCCGTGATCGACGAAAACGCAGGTCAACTGATCTCCGATCGCCTCATGGATCAGCACCGCCGCGACCGCCGAGTCGACGCCGCCGGAGAGGCCGCAGATCACCTTGCCGTCCCCCACCTGGGCGCGGATCTCGGCGATCTTGGCGGCGCGAAACTCGGCCATCGTCCAGTCGCCGGCCAGCCCGCACACATTGCGTGCGAAATTGGCGATCAGCTTGCCGCCATCGGGGGTGTGCACCACCTCGGGGTGGAACTGCACCCCGTAAAAGCGCCGCGCCTCGTCCGCGCTCACCGCGAAAGGCGCGCCTTCCGATCGCGCGACCGGGGCGAAGCCGGGCGGCAGCGCATCCACCGTATCGCCATGGCTCATCCACACCTGATGCCGCTCGCCACCGGCCCACAGGCCGTCGAACAAGGGCGAGGGAGCGGTGATCTCCAGATAGGCGCGGCCGAACTCCCCCGCGCCATGCTGCGACACGGAGCCGCCAAGCTGCGTGCACATCGTCTGCTGGCCATAGCAGATGCCCAGCACCGGTATGCCCGCCTCGAAGAAGCGTTGCGGCGCGCGCGGCGAATTCTCCCGCGTCACGCTGTCCGGTCCGCCGGAAAGGATGATGCCCTTCGGCTGCAACCGATCAAATGCGGCATCGGCGGCGGTGAAAGGCGCGATCTCGGAATAGACGCCAGCCTCGCGCACGCGGCGGGCGATCAATTGCGTCACCTGGCTGCCGAAATCGACGATCAGCACGCAATCGGAGGGCTTGGCGGAGACGGGGGCGGAGGGCTGCTCTGGCATGGGCGGCGGATAATGGCGGCCGGGCTCCAAGTCCAGCCGCCCCGCACGATCAGTTCGGTACCGGGAGGCCCGTCCACCGCGCGACGAACGCCCAGAGATCGGCATATTCCTCGATCGCCTTGTCCGTAGGCTTGCCGGAGCCATGGCCCGCGCGCGTCTCGATGCGGATAAGGTGCGGCTTGTCACCGATATCGGCCGCCTGCAGCGCGGCGGCATATTTGAAGCTGTGGCCGGGCACGACGCGATCGTCGGTATCCGCCGTCACCACCAGTATCGCCGGATAATCCTGGCCGCCATGGATGTTGTGATAGGGCGAATAGGCCCGCAGCACCTTGTAATCCGCCGCCTTGGCCGGATCGCCATAATCGTCCGTCCAGTAGCGGCCGGCAGTGAAGCGGTTGAAGCGCAGCATATCCATCACGCCCACGGCCGGCACCGCGGCGGCGAACAGATCGGGCCGCTGGTTGACGACCGCGCCCACCAGCAGGCCACCGTTCGACCCGCCATATACGGCCAGGCCATCCTTTTTCGTGATGCCCTGCGCGATGAGATATTCTCCGGCGGCGATGAAGTCGTCGAACACGTTCTGCTTGTTGGCCAGGCGCCCGCCATCGTGCCATGCCTTGCCATATTCGCCGCCGCCACGCAGGTTCGCCACCGCATAGGCGCCGCCCATCTCCACCCATTGCAGCATGGCGGGCGAGAAGTTGGGCGTCAGCGAGACATCGAACCCGCCATAGCCGTAGAGGATGGTCGGCAGCGGGCCTTTGGCATCCTTGCGACGGATCACGAACATCGGCACCCGCGTGCCGTCCTTCGAGGCATAGAACTTCTGCTCGACCAAGAAGGTGGACGGATCGAACGCCACCTTCGGCGCGCGGAACAGGCTGTCCTTCGCCGTGGCGGCATCCAGCCGGTGGATCGCGGCGGGCACGGCATAGCTGCTGTAGCGATAGAAGATCGCCGGGTCGGCATGCCGCCCCTCGCCCAGCGCGACCGATCCTATACCGGGCAGCGTGACCACGCCGGCCGGCTTGCCGTCCAGCCCCGCCAGCCGCACCTCGCTGCGCGCATCGCGAAGGTAGGAGAGGACGAGGCGATCACCCGCGATCGTCGCCTGCTCCAGTTTGGCATCGCTCTCGGCTACGATCTGGCGCGGGCTCGGCGTGGCGGCGCTCACATCGATCGCCACGATGCGCTGGCGCGGCGCGTCCAGATCGGTGAGGAAATAGAAGGTATCGCCGACCGCCCCCGCCAGCTCCCAATTGTTGTCGAGCCCGCGCACCAGCATACGGCTGGCAGCCTTCGGACTGGCGAGATCGACCAGCGTGACCTCGTACCGCGAATCGGTGCCCTCATGCGAACGGACGACGAGCCAGCGCCCGTCCTCCGTCACCTCCGCCGTATGGCCGAGCTTCGGGCGATCCTTGGTGGCATAGACCAGCCGATCCGCCGTTTGCGCGGTGCCGACCGTATGAAAGTAGATCGCCTGATTAAGGTTGAGCGATTGATACACCCCTTCCCCCGTCGGCTCCGGGAAGCGCGAGTAAAAGAAGCCCGAACCGTTCTTCGCCCAGGCGAGGCCGGTGAACTTGGCCCACTTGACCTCATCGTCCAGCACCCGGCCGCTCTCGACGTCGAGCACCTTCAGCGTCCGCCAGTCCGTCCCGCCATCCTGAACGGCATAGACGAGGCGCTTGCCATCCTCGGAGGGTTTCCACTCGGCCAGTGCGGTCGCGCCGTCGGCGGACCAGCCGTTCGGGTCGATCAGTTCGCGCGGCGCGCCATCGATCCCGTCCTGCATATAGAGTGGCGACTGGTTCTGCAGGCCGGCGTTGCGTTGATAGAATAGCCGCCGCCCGGCCCGTTCCGGCAAGCCGAACCGCTCGTAGTTCCAAAGCGCCTTCAGCCGGCGTTCGATCGCATCTCGCCCGGGCAGCGCGGAAAGGTAGGCGGCCGTCGTCTTGCTTTGCGCCGTTACCCAATCGCGTACGGCCCCATCCTGGCGCACGTCGGCCTCTAGCCAACGGTAGGGATCGGCGACCGCCTCTCCGAACTGCGTCTCGACGACATCGCCGCGTGCGGTTTTCGGATAGGCGGGGTTCGGCATTGCGGAGGGGCTTTCGGCACGAGGAGCGCGGGCGGGGGCCGCGGCGATCAGAGGTGGCGCGAGAACGGCGAGCAACAGGGGAAACGCACGCATGGACCACCTCGCAAAGGAAAAGGGGGCGCGGCCCCTAAAGGCCACACCCCCTTAATCATACGGCGTTTTCGCCGGCGCGATAGATCAGGCCGCTTCGTCCAGATCATCGTCGCCCTGCACCGGGCCACTGTCCTGGCCCTTGGCGGAGGTATCGCGATCGACGAACTCGATGACCGCCATCGGCGAGGCGTCCGATGCGCGGATGCCGGCCTTGATGATGCGGGTGTAGCCACCGGCGCGGCCTTCGTAGCGCGGCGCCAGCGTCTCGAACAGCTTCACCAGCTGCGTGTCGTCGAGCAGGCGCGCATGCGCCAGGCGACGGTTGGCGAGGCCGCCCTTCTTAGCCAGCGTCACCAGCTTCTCCACATAAGGGCGAAGCTCCTTCGCCTTGGCGACGGTGGTGGTGATCTGCTCATGCTTGATGAGGGCTGCGGCCATGTTGCGGAACAGGGCGGCGCGATGGCTGCTGGTCCGCTGAAGCTTACGTCCGCCTACACGATGGCGCATGGATCATTCCTTCCAGTTCGTCAGGGGGCCGTATCAGGAACCCCAAGCCAGGCGGTGCGAGAAAGGGGCCACCGCCCAAAACCCCGGAAAACGTCGAGGCCCGATCAGAATTCCTGTTCGAGCTTCTTCGCCATTTCCTCGATATTCTCGGGCGGCCAGCCGGGGATCTCCATGCCGAGCCGCAGACCCATCGAGGCGAGCACCTCCTTGATCTCGTTGAGCGACTTGCGGCCGAAGTTTGGCGTACGCAGCATCTCCGCCTCGGTCTTCTGCACGAGATCGCCGATGTAGATGATGTTGTCGTTCTTGAGGCAGTTGGCCGAACGGACAGAAAGCTCCAGCTCGTCCACCTTCTTGAGCAGGTAGCGGTTAAGCTGGTTCGAGTTCGCCTCGGGCTCGGCCACCGACTGCGACGCCGCCGCCACGCCGACCGGCGCGGACGTGGTGACGACCTGATCGTCGAAGTGCACGAACAGCGCAAGCTGATCCTGCAGGATGCGCGCCGAGTAAGCGAGCGCATCATCCGGCGTGACGGTGCCGTCCGTTTCGACGGTGATCGTCAGCTTGTCGTAATCAAGTTCCTGTCCGACGCGGGTGTTCTCGACCTTATAGGCCACCTGCCGCACGGGCGAATAGAGCGCGTCCACCGGAATCAGGCCGATCGGCGCATCCACCGGGCGGTTGTTCGCGGCCGGAACGTAGCCCTTACCGATGTCGGCGGTCAGCTCCATGTTGAGCGTCGCGCCATCGTCGAGATGGCAGAGCACCAGCTCGGGGTTCATCACCTCGATGTCGCCGGAGGTGGCGATATCGCCCGCGGTCACCTCGGCCGGGCCGGTGGCGGAGAGCTGGAGGCGTTTCGGCCCCTCGCCCTGCATGCGGATGGCCAGCTGCTTCACGTTGAGGACGATGTCGGTCACGTCCTCGCGCACGCCGGCGAGCGAGGAGAATTCGTGCAGCACGTTCTCGATCTTGATCGAGGTGACGGCGGCGCCCTGCAGCGACGAGAGCAGCACGCGGCGTAGCGAGTTGCCGAGCGTCAGGCCGAAACCCCGCTCGAGCGGCTCGGCCACGAAGGTCGCGCGGCGACGCGTGTCGCCGCCCTGCTTCTTCTCCAGGCCGTTCGGCTTCTTCAATTCCTGCCAGTTCTTGGCGTTGACTGCCATGAGCTCAGATCCCCTTGGGGTTAGGCCGCGACGCGTCCGCCGCGACCGGAAACGGGGCGGGGGCCGAAACCCCCGCGACAATCAGACGCGACGACGCTTGGACGGACGCACGCCGTTGTGCGGGATCGGCGTCACGTCGCGGATCGACGTGATGTGGAAGCCGACCGCCTGGAGCGCGCGCAGAGCGGATTCGCGGCCCGAACCCGGGCCCTTCACCTCGACCTCGAGCGTGCGGACGCCATGCTCGGCGGCCTTCTTGCCCGCGTCCTCGGCGGCGACCTGCGCGGCGTAGGGCGTCGACTTGCGGCTGCCCTTGAAGCCCATCATGCCGGCGGACGACCATGAGATGGCGTTGCCCTGCGCGTCGGTGATGGTGATCATGGTGTTGTTGAAGCTGGCGTTCACATGCGCCACGCCGGCGGTGATGTTCTTGCGCTCGCGCCGCTTGATGCGCTGGGGTTCACGGGCCATCGGTTCGTTCCTGACCTAAATCTGTTGGGGTGCGCGGGCGCCGGGAAGCGCGCCGCGGTCCGCCTGTCGGCGGGAAGCAGGCGGGCGACCCGAAGGCCGCCGCAACGCCTTACTTCTTCTTGCCGGCGATCGGCTTGGCCTTGCCCTTGCGGGTGCGCGCATTGGTATGCGTGCGCTGGCCGCGAACCGGCAGACCCTTGCGGTGACGCAAGCCGCGATAGCAGGCGAGATCCATCAACCGCTTGATGTTGACGGCCACCTGGCGGCGCAGATCGCCCTCCACGGTGTAGCCGGCGTCGATCGCCTCGCGAATCTGTAGCACTTCCTGATCGGTCAGGTCCTGCACGCGACGGGTGGAATCGATGCCGATCTTGCCGGTGATTTCCTTGGCCTTCGCCGGGCCGATGCCATGAATATAGGTCAGCGCGATCTCGACGCGCTTGTTGGTCGGGATGTTAACACCCGCGATACGTGCCATCTTGAACTTTCTCCTGCTCCACGGGTCGCCTGGCCAGCGATCCATCTCGACGCGTTGACCCACCATCACGAAAAACGGCGTACGCATGAAGCGCCGCCGGTTACGGTCTGATGGGATGAGCGCGATTAGGCCGCCGTGGCATCGGTGTCAAGCCCGAGGCCGCACCGTCAGGGGGCGGGCCGCACCATCGGCAGAAGCAACGTCGCGCGCAACCCCGGCCGATTGTCGGAAAGGCGAAGCGTGCCGCCGTGTAGGTGGGCGACCGCCTCGACGAGTGCCAGCCCGAGCCCCGCCCCCGGCGCGGACCGGGAGTGATCGAGCCGCCCGAACCGCCGCCGCGCCTCCGCCTCGTCCGCCGCCGCGATGCCCGGGCCGCGATCCGCGACGCCGAGCGCCAGCATGTCCCCCTCCATCGTGGCGAATAGGCTGATCGCCCCGCCATCGACGCCATAATGCAACGCGTTGTCGAGAAGATTGCTGAGCGCCTGCGCGAGCATCTGGCGGTGCGCCATGAATCGCGGCGGCGCCTGCCCCGCCTCCTCGGACAACTGCACCCCCGCCTCCTCGGCGGTCGGCTCGTACATTTCGAGAAGCTCGGTCACCAGTTCGACCGGATCGAGCGGGGCGAAGCGCTCGCGTCCGGCCATCGCCTCGCTGCGGCCGATATCGAGCACCGTCGTCAGGATGCGCATCAGCGCGTCGGTTTCCTGCAGCACGCCAGCCAGCATCTGATCGCGCTGGCTCTCGTCCTCCGTGGTCATCGCGCGCTCGATCCGCGCGCGCAGGCGGCCGACCGGGGAGCGCAGATCGTGCGCCAAACTGTCGGTCAGCAAGCGCAACTCGCTCATCAGCGCGCCGATCCGGTCGAGCATCAGGTTGATGCGGGTGCAGAGCAGATCGAACGCATCGCCCGAGCCCGAGATCGGCGCGCGCCGGGCCAGATCCCCCGCCCCCACCCCATCCACGGTCGAGGCGATGTCGCGCACCCGGCGGCCGACATAGCCCGCCACGACCAGCCCGCAGGCGAGCCCGAAACCGAGCGACAGCACGATCGCCAGCGCCAGCGAGCGTTCGAGGGTTCGCTGGAGCGCCAGCCGCTCGCCGAACAGGCGGCCGCTCAGCAGCCACCGCCCCGCGCCCAGGCGGTGGATGACGACGCCGGCCTCCTCCTCCCCGCCGACCGTATCGATTCGTCGCAAGTCGAGGATCTGGAAGCCGATTGTGCGCCGCTCCCCGCTATGGATGCGTGTCGCGAGGTTGCCGTCGCGCGGATGCCCCCTGTCGTCGAGTATCGCCGCGACGAAGCGTGGATCGCCGGCACCGCCCAGATCCTCGATCGTCGTGCGCAGCGCGCGTGCGCCGCCGACGGCATAGACTTGCGCCAAGGCACGTGCCTGCTCGGTCACCTGCCCGCGCAGATCGGACAGTGCGTCGTCATGCGTGCGCCAGCGGATGAAGCCGAGCAAGGCGAGGTTCGAAAGGAGCGCCAGCACCAGCGCCAGCACCGCCACCCTGACGGTTACCGGTACGCGCGACAGGAAGGATCGCGACGTCCGACGGTCGGGCGCCATCGCCTCAGGCGGCAGCGAGGCGATAGCCGGCCCCCCGCACGGTATGGAGGATGGGTTGCGCGAACCCTTCTTCCAGCTTGCGGCGCAGGCGGCTGATGTGCACGTCCACCACGTTGGTGCCTGGATCGAAATGATAGTCCCACACCTGCTCCAGCAGCATCGTGCGGGTGACGACGCGGCCGGCGTTGCGCGCGAGATATTCCAGCAGGCTATATTCGCGCGGTTTCAACTCGATCGCCTGGCCGCGTCGGCGGACGATTCGCCCGAGGAGGTCGATGTCGAGATCGCCGACGGTGAGGCGGGTTTCCGCCCCGCCTCCGCTCTTGCCCTCCGCGCGGCGGAACAGGGCATTGGCTCGGGCAAGCAACTCGGCGAACGCGAACGGCTTGGCGAGATAATCGTCCGACCCGCCCTCCAGCCCGTCGATCCGATCGTCGACGGAACTGAGCGCGGAGAGGATCAGGACCGGGGTGGCGATACCGGCGGCGCGGAGCGCGCGCACGACCGACAGGCCATCGAGGCCGGGCAGCATCCGGTCGAGTATGATGAGGTCGAACACCCCGTCGCTGGCGAGGAACAAGCCGTCCCGCCCATCGCTCGCGCGATCCACGACATGCCCCTGCTCGGAGAGGCCACGCGCGATATAGCCGGCGGTATCGGCGTCATCCTCGATAAGCAGGATCTTGCGGCCCATGGAGTCCCTATCCTTCCACAACCAGATTTGGTCGCTTCCCGTGATGGGGGCAACCCCCCGGCCGGTCAGGGGCCGGCCGGGGGGTTGCGTCCCGGTGCGGGCAGCACACCGGGAGTTCTTGACCGAACGATCAGTTGGCGGGCGTCGTCTCCGGGGTCGTCGTCGTCGTCTCGGTCTTGGTCATGTGCTTGGTGTGCATCTTGCGCGCCTTGTGGGTACGGTGCGTCTTATGCATCTTCGCGGGCTTCGCCATCGTGCTGGACGTGGTGGTCGAGGTCGAGGTCGCGGTGGTCGCGGCGAACACCGGAGCGGCGACGAGGCCGAGGGCAGCGATCGGGGCGAGCAAGGTCATCTTGATCATCGTCATGGTCCTTTTCGGGGCAGGACGCGCGCCGGCCGCAGGGGGGGGGATACGGTCGGCGCGCGAGAGGAATTACTTGGTCTTGACGGTCTTCGTCATGGTCTTCTTGACGACCTTCGTCGGCGCCGCCTTGGCAGGCGCGCTCTTCATCGGAGCGGCGGCTTTCGCAGGGGTGGCGGCCATTGCCGGGGCAGCGACGACGGCAAGGGCGGCGAGCGGCGCGAGAATGGCGAACTTCATAACCGGAACTCCTGAGCGGCGGAGCGATCAGCGCCCCGTGCAGATCTGTGTCTACGCCGGCCGAGCTCGCATGCCGGTGGCCGCCGGATGACAATTACGTCATGCAGCACGCCGCGTTGACCTCGCTCGCGCGATCCCCGATGCAGGGCCGGTCATTGCGGAGGGCGGCTTGATGCGGGGGCGAAGCGTTGGGGCCGGGCCGATCGAGGCTTATCTTGCCGATCTCCACGCACGCCTCGCGCCGATGGAAGGCGGTCGGCCCGCCACCTATATCCCCGAACTTGGCAAGGCCGATCCGGCACTGTTCGGCATCGCGATCGCGACGGTGGACGGGACCCTCTACACCGCAGGCGATGCGGATCACCGCTTCACCATCCAGTCGATCTCCAAGGCGTTCGTCTACGGCCATGCGCTGGACCGGCTGGGCCGCGAGGCGGTGCTGAAACATGTCGGTGTCGAGCCGACCGGGGAAAGCTTCAATTCAATCAGCCTGGACGAGGCGCACAACCGCCCGTTCAATCCCATGGTCAACGCCGGCGCGATCGCCACCGCCGAACTGATCGAGGGGGACGATACGGCAGGCCGCCGGGCGGCGCTCTCCGCCCTGATGGAACGCTATGCCGGCCGCCGCCTCGCGCTGGACGAGACGGTGTATGAATCGGAAAAGGCGACCGGCCACCGCAACCGCGCGATCGCCTTCATGATGCTCAATTCCGGCATGATAAAGCGTGATCCGGAAGACGTGCTCGATCTCTATTTCCGGCAATGCTCGCTGCTGGTCGACGCGCGCGATCTGGCGGTGATGGGGGCGACGATCGCCAACGACGGGATCAATCCGCGCACCGGCATCCGCGCCCTCGATCGGGCGCACGTGCCCGACGTGCTGACGGTGATGAACATGTGCGGCATGTACAATTATGCCGGTCAATGGAGCTACGAGATCGGCCTGCCCGCCAAGAGCGGCGTGTCGGGCGCGATCCTGCTGGTGATCCCCGGGCAGGCCGGGATCACGATCTTCTCCCCCCCGATCGACGGGAACGGCAACAGCGTGCGCGGCGTGGCGGCGGCGGGCGAGATCGCCGATGCCTTCGGCCTCCACATCTTCGGCACGCACCCGAACGTGCGGAACGCCATCCGTGCGGAATATCGCGGCGATCGCGTGCGATCCAAGCGCGCCCGCCGGCACGCCGAGCTTGCGTTGCTGGGCCG
>CAJYJW010000181.1 GCA_913775025.1 uncultured Sphingomonas sp.
CCTCGCCTCCGGCGTGCCGATGGCCGGCGTGCTGTTCGCGCCGGCCGACGTCGGCCCGATCCTGCTACCGCTGATGCTGTTCCATCAATTCCAGCTGATCGCCTGCGCCTTCATCGCGCGACGCTACGCCGCGCAGCCGCCCGAGGAGGTGATCCCGAACGAGCCGGCCTGATAATGCCTCGGCCGGCTAAAGAATTACCGACATGACGCCCCAGAACATCGCGAGCCCCGCAACGATCGACAGCATCGCCACCCGCATCGGCCACCGCGAGCCATCGCATGCCGGTTCAACGGCGACATCGGGCAGCGTGGCCATTGCCTGTCCGAAGTCGCCCCAGATCACCGGGCTGTTCGCCAGCGCCGCCGCCAGCATATCGGGCGGGAGGGGCCTTTCGAAAGCGCATCCGACTTGCGCGTCCCTCACCCAGCTCGCTTTTGCGCCGATAATCCCCGCGTGGGGAATGTGCAGCCGCAACGGCGTGCCGGGCGCGATCGGGTCCTGACTGGCGAACGAGCAGCCCCCGCGCGAGAGGTCGTGGATTTCGATGTCCCGCACGCCCGTCCGGCCGCCATCCATCCGCCCGGCCGTCAGTCGGATTCGCCGGCGTCCGCCCGTGCGCTTGCCGCCGGGTGGCTCCACGATGAGATGCGCCAGGATCGACATTCTTGTCCTTCAACCGCCTGTCGAACGATTAGCGCCCAGCGCCTATCGAAAGCGTAAACGATGCGCTTCGGCGCACGCCACCGTACGGAAGGCGCGTGTGGCATTGCACCGTGGCGGAGGATTGGCCTAGCGCCGCGCGATGGCCCATGCCCTACGCCGCACCTACCGCCCGATCGGCCTGATCGCCTTCTACGGCGCGCTGATCTTCGCCTGCGTGATGGCGACGCTGCCGCATCCCCCCACGCTTCCGGGCGATCCGATGGACAAGGTGCAGCACATCACCGCATTCGCCACCCTGGCGCTGCTCGCCCCGATCGCCTACCCGCGCATGCCCCTGCCCCGCATCGGGGAGAGGCTGGCGTTTCTCGGTGCGCTGATCGAGGTGGTGCAATCGCTGCCAGCGCTGCATCGCGACTGCAGTTTCTGGGACTGGACCGCCGACACCGCCGCAGTGATCGTCATCCTCTCGATCGTCGCATTGTCGCGACGAGGTCGCCTTGGAAAGCAGCCTTGATGCTTTTGCGATCGACTTACAGGTGCACAAAACTGCTTATAAATCCGCCGGTAATCCATCGAAGAGAGCCTATAATATAGACAGTCCTGTCAAATTAATTGAATTTCATCCTGCTGATGTAAGATATTCGTTTTAAGCCTAATAATCCTGCCTTACTGGAAACTACTCTTGAAGTGATCGGCGCGATGTATAGAACGACATCCTTCGCACAGCGGCGGCTACTTCGGCGCGCCGCTTCAAGGGTCGCACCATGGAAACCACTTCGGATATTCGTCACGAAACATTGCTGTCGCTGACCGCGGACATCGTATCAGCGCATGTCGCCAACACTACGGTCGATGCCGATGCGCTGCCCGGCCTGATCGGCACGATCCACGCCGCCCTGGCGGGGCTGGGCGCACCCATGGCGGCGGCACCGGCCAAGCGGGAGCCCGCCGTCTCGATCCGCGCGTCGGTGAAGCCCGACCACATCGTCTGCCTGGAGGACGGTCGCAAGCTTAAGATGCTGAAGCGGTATCTGCGCCTCAACTACGATATGTCGCCGGAGCAATATCGCCGCCGCTGGAACCTGCCGGCGGATTATCCGATGGTCGCGCCCGACTATGCCGAAACGCGACGCTCGCTGGCGCATAAGATCGGCCTCGGCCGCAAGGGATCGCCCGCGTCGCGATCGGGCAAGGCGAATGGTTGACGCGCCGGCGGGGGGCGCATCAAGCGCCGCCCGCCACGCCCCGGCGACCGCGCGCAACGGAGGCGCGATCCTCGCCCTGCTGACGGAGATCCTGCCCCCCGCCGGCACCGTGCTGGAGGTGGCGAGCGGTACCGGCGAGCATGCCGTACGCTTCGCCGCCGCCCTGCCGCATCTGATCTGGCAACCCTCCGATCCCGATCCCGCCGCCCGTGCCTCGATCGCGGCATGGACGGCGGCCTCCACGCTTGGCAATGTGCGCGCACCGCTGGCGCTGGACGCGGCAGCGGCGTGGCCGGCGATGCACGTCGCGGCGATCGTCTGCATCAACATGACGCACATCAGCCCATGGATCGCGACGCAGGGCCTGATCCGCAACGCGGCCGCCTGCCTGCCGGCGGGTGCGCCGTTGCTGCTGTACGGCCCGTTCCATCGCGCGGGCGTGGCGACCGCGCCCAGCAATCTCGCATTCGATGAAAGCCTGCGCGCCCGCGATCCCGCATGGGGCCTGCGCCATGTTGACGATGTCGCGGCGCTGGCGGCGGACGCCGGCCTCGCGCTCGACAGGATCGAGCCGATGCCGGCAAACAATATCGCGCTGCTCTTCCACCGCTTGCCCGCAAATACGGCGGATCAGTACGATAACGTCCAGCCGGTCGGCAGATAGTCGGTCGACATATAATAATAGCGCCGACAGGCCCCATCGGGCGTATAGCTGCTGCCCTTGACCATGCCGAACGCGACCGCGCCGCTGAACACCGGTCCGCCGCTATCGCCGCCACGGCAGGTCGGCCCCTTCACGGCGACCCATACCGGCTCGCACGGGCCGGCGCACAGATCGCCGGGCGGCACGTAATCGACGAACTCCACCTCCGCGCAGCTATATCCGGTCCGCTCGCCGCGATGGCATATGAAGTCGCCTACGCGCGTGCTCGTGCGGTTGCGCCAACTGGCCAGACGACGGGGGACGCCGCTGTCGTCCGCGCGGAACAACGGCGCAAAGGGCGGCGCATCCGTCGTCGCGGGGACGTGGATCTGTACGTCCTGGTCACGCGCGCCCCAGGCGCCGATCATCGGCAATGGCGTCGCGATGCCGCTGGCGTCGATATGACTGATGTCGTCCGGGCAATGCGCGGCGGTGGTGATGCCGGTGCGCGTGCCGTCCGTCACCACGAAGCCGGTCGTGCAGACATAACGGCGGCCGTCGAGCGTGCCGAGCAGGCGGGTTCCGCCTTCGATCGCACTGTTGCTGTCGACCCCGCTCGCGCTGCGCACCTGCACGGGCACCCCGGCGATCGCGCTCAGCCGCGCGGCAAGCGGCCCGACCCCCTCCGCATCGATCTCCCGCCCGCGCGCGACGACGACCAGCATCGCCGACTTCGGATCCGCCCCCATGCCGGGCGGCGTGCGAAGCGCGGCGCGGATATCGTTCGCATGGTTGGCGAGCGCCGCGAGCACGTCGATCCGGCGGGCAAGCGCGCCGGTGCGAAACTCGACCGGAAGGGCGAGCCCCGCCACCGTCAGCGTTTCAGATGGGACGGGCGCGAGGCCGGTAAGCGATACGATCACGCGATAGTCCGGCACATGCTGAATATAGATGCCGGCGAGACGATCCGCATAAGTGGCGGCGAGCGCATCGACCGCCGCAACGCTCGCCTCCTGCAAGCGTAAACGCCGCAAGGCCTCGGCCTGCGAAACGCCGTAATGACGGGCATAGACGGCGGCATCATGGGCGAGTGCCTCGATACTGGTTTGGACCGACGACGCGGGGATCGCCCCCGGCGGTACGGCGGGCGCCTGGCCCAGCGCCGGGATCGTCGCGCACAGGCCCAGCGACAGCATCGCGAGGCGTCGCCAGTCAACCAAACGAGACGCTCAGGCGCATCGCGCCGGACTCGGACCGTCCGTCACGCAAGAGTCGGGTCGATGAGGTACTTCTCGCCTGTGGTCTTGGCGACGCAGGCGGCCGCGATCTCCGGCCGCAACATGTCGGCCAGGGAGATGGTCGCTGTGTAATGACTGGCGAAGGTCGTGGCATATTCCGCGGAGACACGGGCGCGCAGCCGCGCCGCAACCTCCGGCCCCGCCTGCTCGAGGAAGGGGAACAATAGCCAGCCGCCCATATTCCAGGAGAAACCCGGCCGCGCCAAAATCGTCGGCCCGGTATCCAATACGCCATAGATATAGACCTGGGTCCGGACGTTCGACCCATAGCGGCTGTACCCTTGCTGGGCACGGACGGCCACAGCCTCCATCGCGCCCAGGATATGGCTCGCCATCGGCCCGCCGCCGATCGCATCGAAGCCGATCGTCGCTCCCGTCGCGGCGATCGCGTTCTCGAGTTGCTCGATAAAATCGGGCTCGGTCGAATCGAGGACATGTTCCGCCCCGATCCCGCGCAGCAAGGCGGCCTGGGCTGCGGACCGGACGATGTTGACCAGCGGCACGCCATCGGCCTTGCAGATCCGCGCGAGCATCTGGCCGAGGTTGGAGGCGGCGGCGGTATGGACGAGTGCACGATGCCCGCCCGCCCGCATCGTCTCGACGAAACCGAGCGCGGTCAGCGGATTGACGAACAGCGCCGCCCCCTCGCGCGCGGATGCGCCCTCGGGCAGCGGCAGGCAGTCCTTCGCGGCGATCAGGCGATATTGCGCATACATGCCACCGCCGATCATCGCCACCGTGCGGCCGATCATCGCCTGCTGATCCGGCCCGGCGGCGATCACCGTGCCCGCGCCCTCGTTGCCGACCGCAAGCGACTGGCCGGCGCGCGCCGCCACCGCGTCGGCATGGCGAATCTCGCCGGTCAGAATGCGGTCGGCGCCGTCGCCTTCGCTGCGCAACGTCTTCATCGTGACGGGGCCGAGCAGCAGGCC
>CAJYJW010000182.1 GCA_913775025.1 uncultured Sphingomonas sp.
CGTCGATCAAGTCGTGCTCGGCGAGCGTTCCGGTATCGATCTGGGCGCGAAAGCCGAAGCCGCCGATGGTGGCGAGATCCTCCCGACGGGTTTCCGCACGGGCACGGCCGACCACCCTTTCGCCGACCAGGAACTCGATATCCACCGCCGTGCCCGGATGATCCGGATCGACCGCCCAGCCGGTCAGGCGATTGCCGTTCAGCGAATCGATATGGCCGACCAGCCGGCTTGGGGGGGGCGTTTCCGGGGTTGATTCCGGCGTCTCGATCGCCGCTGCGGCGGCCTCCTGTTCCGAGATCATGTCCTCGGTTCGGGCGATCTCCCGCAAGGCGATCCCGTTGCCGTCCGACGCCAGGCTGGCCCGGAACGCGTCAAGCGCAGCGTCGTATCGCCCCTCCCTGCGGTGAAGATCGCCGATCCAGATCAGGAGGTCGGCGTCGTGCGGCCTAAGGCGGAGCGCGGCCGCATAGACTGCCGCCGCGCCGGCGATGTCGCCGCTCTCCTTCATCATATGGCCGAGCTGCACGCGTATGGCGAAGGAGTCCGGCTGGAACGCCAGATACCGTCGATAGGCGGCGGCGGCGGCGGCCCAATCCTTCCGGTCTCGCGCGGCGTTTCCGGCCTTGCGAGCCGATCTGGCGTATAGTTGGCGAAGCGAGGGCAGAATTCCGAAGGCGCGGCGATCCGCCATGGCAAAGGGGGTCGCGCGCGAGCGGATTGCGCCCCCTGCGCCAAGCCCCGGTATCGGCAGGACCGAGACGGCCTGGTGGCGATCGAGAGGCACATGCTTCATGTCTCGGCTATCCTCGGGCGGAAGGTCGGCTTGCGCCGGAAGATCGGGAGGGGCGGCAAGGATATCGGGGCGTGCTGATGGCCCAGCCGTGGGCTGAACATCCCGATCGAGGCGTGATCACGCCTTGGTGCCGTGCCGGTGGCGGCGCCGCGAACCTATCGACCGCGGGAAGAGGCCGTCCAGAGGCTCGGTTCGCGCTTGAGAGTGCTTGCCGCTGCATGGTTCGGCCCGAGGAGAAGTCTTGTCGTTCTACCAGCATGACATTCGACCGCTCCGGCACCAGCGAGACTATCGTCGGAGCATAAAGCCGGATGGGGCAATTGTGCCAGACTGGTACGGATCAGCCGGGATGTCGCCATGGGGTGTTAAGATTGACGCATGCGGCTGATGTCGAGGCCACTGCCGATATTCCATTAGAACAAGAAAACATGCCAATTGAGATATTTACGAGAAACTTATGATAGTACGTCTTAACCACGGTTGGGATACGCGTCGCGCAAGACGTCTTAACGTCAGCAAGAATGAGGGTTCGAGCCGGCCGTCACGGCGGTAAGAGACTGATCCGTTACGCAGTCCGCTGCCGATGCACCTTCCCGATAGGTATCTTGACGACCAGCCGGTATGTCGTTCCGCGACATCCGGGTGACAATTTGACGCCGGTCGATAAGCCTTGATCGAATCGCAGGATCAAAAAGCGCGAGCGAAGCGGAAAGCGCCGCCGAAGTCGTCCGGCGCATTCGCTATGTGCCCCGGTTGCCGCCGCCAGAACAGATTGGTGGAGAGCCATCCGCCGCCGAACGGCGATCCGTAGCTCGCCTCCGCATCACGTTCCCGTCCGGTGGGGGCAAGATCGAGCCGGGTAGCGGCAAAGGTCGCGCCGCCCGCATAATCGTAAGCTACGGGCAGGTCGAGATTATAGCCGCCGGACGATACGCGCAGTGGTTGGGTGAACCGCAAGGCCAGTCGATCGCCTTTCCCCAGCACGCCTGCATGGCCGATATCGATCGCATAGCCGCTGCTTGCCAAGGCCCCGCCGCGCGCGATGCCGCCGCCGGCCATCCGGGTCCATCCGCGTCGCGCCGCCAGCGCGATCGTCCAGTCGTGGCCCGGCGAGAGTGTCGCGGTCGCGTCGGCGAAATCCGTGGTGGCGGCGTTCGCACCGAACATCGGACCGAAGCGGGCCCCCAGCACGCTCCCCGTTTCCCGCATGTGGCTGACGCCGGCGGTGAGGCCGAGCGGGCCGATGGAACGATCGAACGTCGCCGCGAGGATCGCATAGCCACCGCGTGGACGTATCCGGGGGGTGTCGCTCGCGTGGCCGATCAGGGCCTGCCCCTGTTCCGCTGAAATCGTCACGCCCAATCGACCGAAACCGCGTCGCAGCGCCATGGCATTGCCTGCCCGCCGCTCGAAGCCCGGCGCGCTTAGCGGATCGGCGGCGACCAGAAACGCCCCACCGGGCCGGCCGGTCAACGTGTCCGCCAGCACCCGCCCGCCCTGCGCAAAGCCGAAGGCGACTGAAAGATTGGGGGCCAGCCGCGTCGCCGCCAGCCCGGCCAGCGCCCGCGCCTGCCGCGCCTCGCCCGGCGCCAGCATCAGCCGCTCGACCTCGGATCTCGCCGCAGGCCCCGCGATCGATACGGCGACGAGCATGCCATCCCCGTTCGCGCTGACGTTGCGGATGGTTCCACTGAGCGCCGGAAGCAGTCGCAAAGCCGGGGCGGGCCGTACAAGGCCTGAGGCCACCGCGTACCGATAGGCACGCCCATAGCCATCCAGGATGATGGCCGAGGCCCCCTGCTTGGCCGTCGCATCCCCCATCGGCGCCGACAGCATGCTCTGGGCGGACAGGGATACGGGCACCGCCGTGCCGGCAAGCGACGTTTGCCCCTGCGGCTGAAAGGCGCGGGTAAGGTTGAGGATGCCGCGCCCGTAGATCGGGTCCGTTCCGGTCGCCCCGGCATCCGTCGCGGTGTTGTACAGCAATTGCAGGATCTGCTGCCCGGTCAGGTTCGGAAACGCCTGCGCCAGCAATGCCACCGCGCCGGAGACGAGGGGTGCCGAAAAAGACGTGCCGTTGTACAGGAACTGCGCGCCGGTCTCGTCATAGCTAAGCACGCGTTCGCCAAGCGCCATCAGGTAACTGTTGGCGCCGTTGCCCGCGCGATTGCTGAAGCTGGCGATATCCCCCGCCTGATTGGTCGCGCCGGCGATAACCACCAGCCCGCGCGAGATCGCCGTCTCGTTAGCGATCTGCGCCAGCTCGTCCGGATTGGCGGAGGAGTCGTTGCCCGCCGCGATCACGACGATGATCCCGGCCGCCGTCGCGCGCCCGATCGCGGCGCGCAGCGTGTCGTCGGCGGGCGATCCGCCAAGCGAGAGGTTGATGACGCGCGCGTTATTGCGGGTCGCGAGATCGACCCCGCGCGCGATCGCCGAATCGAGATGCTTGCACCCATCGGTTTCGGCGCAGCTGCCCGGCGTATCGGATCGGGCGATCAGCAGGGTGGTATCGTAGGCCATGCCAAGCGGGCCAATATTGTTACGTGCCGCCCCCAGTACACCCGCCACGGCGGTGCCATGGCCGCCCTCGTCCTTGATCGAGCGTGACCCCGCGACATCGGCCGAGGCGGCGCTGATCCTTCCGGCGAAATCGGGGTTGCTGGTGTCGATACCGCCATCCACGATCGCGCTCACCACCCCGCGCCCGCTGTAGCCGGCGTTATAGGCGGTAATCGCATTGGCCTGCACCACGCCTTCCGACTCACGATATTCCACGGTGTTGAAGTTTGTCGGCGTCGAGGGGGT
>CAJYJW010000183.1 GCA_913775025.1 uncultured Sphingomonas sp.
CGAACCCTCGTCGTAAGCTTGGGAAGCTTCTGCTCTACCATTGAGCTACACCCGCATGCAGTGCCGTGGCACTGACGGTACCAACGCGGAGCAGGCGGGCATGACCCGCCGCAAGCTCCTCCCCGGCACCCCGATCTACTGCCACGCTTGCAATGGGGCGTCAACGACGATGGTCGTGCGCCACGCATGCCGCCGCCCGGATTAAGATGACGCCTTTGTAACGGCGATGTCACCGCCGCGATCCCAGGCTTTTGCAATCGTCTCGCCATGCCCATCACGGGCTGTGGAGAGATCCGATGAAGAAGCCGTTGATCCTTCTGGGCGCATTGCTGGCCGCAGGCAGCGCCCCCGCATTCGCCGTCGGCACGATGGGCGGCGCGGTCGCGGGTGCGGCCGCCGGCCATATGGTCGGCAAAGGACATGCCGTGGCGGGCGCCGCCATCGGCGCCATGGCCGGTCATCATCATGCCAAGAAAGTCGCTGCCCGGAAGGCGGCCGCCCCGCGCTGACGGAACAACATGGGCGGGCCGGGTAACCGGCTCGTTCAGCCCCCGGCTCTTGAGGGCCGTGACGCTCTCGGAGCCCGCGATACCACAGGGCGATCGCCCCGGCATGCCGCAACCTGCCTCGAGCTGGTAGGACAACATCGTCGAGGCATCGGGCCTCGTCCGCCCTTGGCAAAGGCGCTATTCGCACTTCGGCAAGAAACGGCGGATAGAGTTCGCATGATGCATATGGAAGACGTCCGACCGTCCGAAGACATGACGGTCACCGTCATGTCCCCCATCGCCCCCGCCCCGGCCTTGCGCCCGGCCGAACCGTATGCACGCGACGAACTGCTGCACGAATTGTTCGATGCGACCTGCCGAGATCATGGGCCGGCGACCGCGCTGGAATTGATCGGCGCCAGCGAGGAATATGGCCGCTCGACCGAATGGACGTACGATGCCCTCGGCCGGCGCAGCCTTGCGCTGGCGCATCGCCTGCGGGCGATGGGGATCGGGCGCGGGGATCGCGTCGTGCTGTTCCTGCCGCGCGGGCTCGATCAGTATATGGCGATTCTCGGCGTCCTGCGGGCCGGCGCGGCCTATGTACCGGTCGACTGGGGCTACCCGCAGGATCGCATAGACTATATCGTCGAGGATAGCGGTGCCGCGCTGACGCTCACCGTCTCCACCCGCGCAGGCTCGTGCGCGGGCAGGACGCTGGCGATCGATGCCATGCTGGGGGATCTCGCCGCCGAGCCTGCCGCCGCGCTGACCCGCGCAGACACCGGGGCCGCGCCGAGCGATCTCGCGTATATCATCTACACCTCCGGCACCACCGGGCGGCCGAAGGGGGTGATGATCACCCACGCCAACGCCTGCCACCTCGTCCGCGCCGAAAGCGCGATCCTGGCGCTGGAACCGGCCGACGTGGTGTTCGGCGGTTTCAGCCTCGCCTTCGACATGTCGGTCGAAACGATGTGGAGCGCCTTCTTCTCAGGCGCACGCCTGCTCGTCGCAACCGAAGCGCTGGCGACCAGCGGCCCGGACGTGGCGATCGCGCTGGCGGCGGCGAATACGACGATATGGCATGTCGTCCCCTCGCTGATCGCATTGGTCGAGCATCCGGTGCCGACACTACGGCTTATCAACATGGGCGGCGAGGCCTGCCCGCCCGATCTGCCGCGCCGCCTCGCCCGTCCCGGCCTGCGCCTGCTCAACACCTACGGGCCGACCGAAACCTCCGTCACCGCGACCTGGACGGAGGTGCATCCCGGCCAGCGCATCACCATCGGCAAGCCCCTGCCCGGCTACACCGCCTGGATCGTCGACGAGCATCTTCAGCCCGTGCCGGCGGGCGCGGAGGGGGAGCTGATCATCGGCGGCCCTGGCGTCGGTGTCGGCTATGTCAATCGCCCGGACCTGACGGCGGAGAAGTTCACCACCACCCCTTTCGATACCGTAGCGGGCAGGCCGGAGCGGGTTTATCGCTCCGGCGATCTCGTGCGGCTGGACGCGGCGGGCGACATCGATTTCGTCGGACGGATCGATACGCAGGTGAAGATCCGCGGCTTTCGCGTAGAGCTCGCCGAGATCGAGGCCGTGATCGGCGAGGCGCCGGGCGTCGCGCAGGTCGTTGTCCATTTGTTCGCCGATGCCGACGGGGCGGAGTTTCTCGCCGCCTTTCTCGTCGCGCGTGCCGGCGAGACGGTCGATCTCTCCGCCATCCGCGCACGGGTGACGGAGCGGCTGCCCAATTACATGCGGCCCGCCGCCTACCAGTTCATGCCGGCGCTGCCGACGCTGCCCGCCTCCGGCAAGGTCGATCGCAAGGCGCTCGTCCGCCCCGAGGTGACAATCGATGCCGATCGCGCGCTGGTGCCCCCGGCGACGCCGATGGAGGAAACGCTGCACCGCGTATGGGCGGAGGCGTTCGCGCCGCAGCCGGTGTCCGTCACCGATGATCTGTTCGAGGATCTCGGCGGCCATTCGCTGAAGGCCGCCCGCCTCGTCTCCGCCGCACGCAAGGTGCCGGGATTGCAGGGGTTGTCGCTGGAAGACGTTTACGCCGCGCCGACCATTCGCGCGCTGGCGTTGCGGATCGGCGGCGCGGTTGCCATTCCGCTCGCATCGAAGGAAAGCTTCCACCGCATCGCACCCTGGAAGCGGCGCCTGTGCGTCGCGGCGCAGACGGTGGCGCTGTTGCCGATCTATGCGCTTGCCGGCTTGCAGTGGTTCTTTCCCTACATCGCCTATACCCATCTGGCGGCGCGCATGAACCGGATCGACGCGCTGGTCCTCAGTGCTTCCTTCTTCACGGTCGTACCGATCGCCTCGATGCTGGTGTCGATCGTCGCGAAATGGCTGATCATCGGCAGGATCCGCGCGGGCGACTACCCATTATGGGGCAGCTATTATTTCCGTTGGTGGCTGGTGCGGCGGATCATCGCCGTCACCGCCACCCCCTATATCGCCGGCACGCCGATGATCCGCGGCTATTATCGTATGCTCGGCGCGAAGATCGGGAAGCGCGCCTATCTGGGCACCGGGGTGATCGACACCGCTGATCTGTTCACCTGCGGTGACGATGCCATCGTCAGCGATCTCGCCGTCATCGCCACGAGCTCGGTTGAACGCGGCCTGCTCAGGCTCGGGCCGGTTCGGTTGGAGGCCGGCGCCTACGTCGGCACGCAGGCGGTGGTCGGTCGCAACGCTGTGGTGGGCGAGGATGCCGTGCTGGACGACATGTCCGCGCTCCAGGCCGATACCAGGATCCCCGCCGGCCAACGCTGGACCGGCTCGCCGGCCGCCCACGTCGGGGAGGCAGGGCCGCGCACCCCGCATCCGGCGGGGCAATCGACGCTGACGACGATCGGCCTGCTGGTCGGCGCGCTGCTGCTGCCGATCATCGCGATCCTGCCGATCGCGCCGGGCCTGATCGGCCTGATCGAGCTTGATTGGGCGACGACCGGCTATGCCTACGTGCTCGTTTCCCCTTTGCTTGCCGTTACCTATGTCGTGATGATGTGCGTGCTGACGGTCGCGGCGAAGCGGCTGATCCTCGGCCGCGTCTTGCCCGGCGTCTATCCGATGGGCAGCGGCTTTTACGTGCGCTACTGGATGGTGAAGCAGATCAACGATCTGGCCCTCCGTCTGCTGCAACCGATCTTCGCGACGCTCTACGTTATACCCTGGTACCGCGCGCTCGGCGTGAAGGTCGGCCGGCGCGCGGAGATCTCCACCGCCAGCGCGATCGTGCCCGATCTGGTTGAGATCGGGCCAGAGAGCTTCATCGCGGACAGCGTGATCTTCGGCCCGGCACGGATCGGCCATGGAACCGTAGAGCTCAAGCACACGCGGATAGGCCGGCGCAGCTTCATCGGCAATTCCGCCGTGCTGCCCTGCGGCGCGAACGTGGGGGACGAAGTGCTGATCGGCGTTCTGTCCAAACCGCCCGAAGACAGCGCCGCCGTGCTGGAAAGCGGCAGCACATGGTTCGGCTCGCCCGCGTTCCGGCTGCCCGTACGGCAGGTGGCGACGATGTTCGACGAGGGCGCGCGGTTCAATCCGTCGCGGGGGTTGATCGCCACCCGCCTGTCAATCGAGGCGATCCGTACGACCCTGTCGCTCACCGCCTTTCTCGTCTTTTTCAGCCTGCTGCTGTCCGTCGTCGGCGATCTGGACGATCTGGAGCGGGGTGGGCTGGTGATCGGCCTCGCCTTCCCGTTCCTGTACGTCGGCTTTTGCCTTGCGTGCGGTGCGTTCGTACTCGCTCTCAAATGGCTGGTGGCCGGTCGCTACAGGCCCACCACCGCGCCGTTATGGAGCACCTTCGTCTGGCGTAGCGAACTCGTGACCGCGACGTATGAGAATCTTGCTGTCGCCAATCTGCTGGAGCCGCTGCGGGGCACGCCGTGGCTCGGCCTGTACCTCCGCCTGATGGGCGCGAAGGTCGGCAGGCGATGCTACATCGACACCACCGATCTGACCGAGCATGACCTGGTGACGATCGGCGACGATGTGGCGCTGAACGATTACGCCGGGCTTCAGACGCATCTGTTCGAGGATCGGGTGATGAAGGTCGGCGCGATCAAGATCGGCGATCGCGCGACGATCGGCTCGCTCGCCATCGTGCTTTATGATGCGGAGGTGGGGGCCGACGCGCAACTCGGCGATCTGTCGGTGGTGATGAAGGGCGAAAGCCTGCCGGACGGCACCAATTGGGAAGGCAGCCCCGCCCGGATCGCCGCCGCCGGATGACGCCGATCTGGCTCGATGGCGCGGACGTGGCGGCTATCGACGGACTGGAGAGCTTGCGGGGATCCGCGTGGTTCCCGCCGATCATATGGCGGGTTCCCGACGATGGATCGATCGCCCGCCATTCCGCCGCCGTCACGCTCGTGGCGCATCTTGCGGGCCGGGCGCCGGAGACCGTGAGCCTTGCCCGTACGCGCGCCGGCGCTCCGACTGTCGCACGACCGGCCGGCTGGCATATCGGACTTGCCCGGCGGGGCGGATCGGCGCTGATCGCGGCCGCGCCCTATCCGGTCGCCGTCGATCGCGAACTGCTCGGCGCCTCGCCGCCGTTATGGGATATGCTGACGCCTATCGAGACCGCGGCGCTGACGCGCCTTCGCGCCGGGGATCGGCCCGACGCCTGGCTTCGTCGGTGGACGATCAAGGAGGCGCACGCCAAATTGATCGGAGAGCCCCGCCGGATCGCGCCCGAACGCATCGCCACCCGCATTACGAGCCCGACCGACGCCTTCGGCCGGTTCGAAGGCGTATCCCGCTGCTGGTCTCGCGAACGGGACGGCGCGATCGAGACCGTCGCCGTCTGGGCACACGATGTCAGTCGGGGAGATATGCGCGTCCGATCCGACCCGGCTTTTCGCCCTTATCCGGACTGACCTTCGTCTCAGCCGGACATCCGTTGCAACGTGCCGACGCATAGCGCCGCCAGCCGCGCCGCATCATCGGGCGGGGCGAAGCTATGGGAAGGCGTGTCGATCTCCATGACTCGTGCCGTACCCTTCGAGCGGAGCGCGGCAAAGCCGGCCCCGCGCCACTCGGCGGCGAAGGCGATCGCGGTCGCATCGCGGCTTGCTAATATGATGTCCACCGGCACGGCATCCCGGTGCAGCGCCGATGCCATCTGCCTGCCTATCGCCGGCACAGGCGCGGAGCGGCCGATCGCTCGCAGCCCGCGTACAGCTTTGCGATAGTCGATCCCCCCGGTGAGCAACCGGCGCCATGCACTTGGGCTCGTCAGGCGATCGATATAGCGGCGGCGGATAGCAGCCGGCGGCGGTAGATCGGCCACAGGCTCGACCAGCCAGGGATTGGCAAGGATCACCGCAGCGATCCCGGCCGAGGCGTGATGCAAGGCTAGGGCCGTCGCCCCGTCGCACAGGCCGAAACCCACGATGCGTCGCAGATGCGGGCATTCGCGGCAGATCGGAAGAGCACACGTCTGAACTCCAG
>CAJYJW010000184.1 GCA_913775025.1 uncultured Sphingomonas sp.
CGGCTTTCCCTGCCGGCTGATCGTGCCGGGCTGGTATTCCACCTACTGGATGAAGGCGCTCGATTCGATCGAGGTGCTGGCGGCGGCGGACGATCGCTACTGGATGGCCAAGGCCTATCGCATCCCCGCCACGCCGGGCGCGAACGTGCCGCCGGGTGCGAAGGATTTTCCCACCACGCCCATCGCCACGATGATCCCGCGCAGCTGGATGACGAGCTTGCCGGAGGGGCAGGCGATCGCGCTGGAGCCGACGATCCACGTCGGCGGCATCGCGATGGGCGGCGATTGCGGCGTGGCGCGGGTCGACGTATCGACCGACAGCGGCCGCAGCTGGCGAGCCGCGACGCTGGGGCCGGACGAGGGCAAATACGGTTTCCGCCGGTGGGATGCACGCATCCCCCTGTCACGCGGGCCGAACCGGATCATGAGCCGCTGCCGCAACACGGCGGGGATGACGCAACCGATGCGTGCCATCTGGAACCCGGGCGGCTACATGCGCGGCAATATCGAGACCACCACCGTGATCGCGGGTTAGGGGAAACGGCCATGAAGGGTTTGTCTGGCATGGCGCTCGGCCTTGCCGCCATTCTGATCGCTGGTATCGTGCTGCTGATGGCAGGCCCGCCGAACGGCCGCCCCCCGGCGCGCGTGGCGGACGTCACGTCGCCGCTGCCCGATCCGGCCAGCATATCCGCCGGGGGCGTCAGGCTCGTGTCCGCCGGCATCACCCTGCCCGATGATGTTTCCCCCGCCGCCGACGCGCCGGGCGCGGACGTGTTCGAGCGGAACTGCACCTCCTGCCATTCCGCCAGCATGGTGCGCGCGCAACCGGTGCTGACGGCGGCGCAGTGGCAGGCGACGATCACCAAGATGCGCGAAGCCTATGGCGCGCAGGTGGCGGATCGCGACGTTCCCGTCATCCTCGCCTATCTGCTCGCACGCCAGGCCCCGCAACAGGCGCAGCCGGCCACGCGCCCCTAGCCCAGCGCCTCGCGCGCCAGCCGGGCGCAATCGGCCGGGCGGGCCGGCTCGGGATTGTCGGCCTTCGTCTTCAGCCCCTTGATGAACGCGCCGACGCGATCGAACAGCCCCGCCTTGCCGCGTTCGGCGGCGCGGGGCGGGCGAATGTCGATCTTCGGATCGGATAGCGAGCCGACCACCAGCACAGGGGTGGAGGACTGGATCACCCCCGGCTTGGCCGCACGCCCGCGCACCGAAAGGTCGATCCGTTCGCCGGGCAGATAGATCGCGCCGGTGCCGTCGCCCCGCGCGATCGTCGCATCCAGCACCAGTGGCGATGGCGTCAGCCGCCCATTGGCCAGCAGGAAGCGCGCCATGAGGCATCGTACCGGCACACGCCGGTCCCCGCCGGAAACGAGCGCGCCGATGCTTTTGAACAGATCGCCGCCGAGGAAGGTAGCGTAATCGCGGCGGATGCTGCCGCCGCGCACGACCAAGCCCACCTGCCCGCGCCCGGCGGCGGCCGCCTCCCGCAGTGTTCGCCCGCTGCCTCTCAGGCGGATGCGCGCGGTAAGCGGACCGGTGACCGCCGGATCGCCCAGCAGCAACCCATCGATCGTTGCCCCGCTAATCCGCAGATCGGCCGTCAGCTTCGGGCGCGCCCCGCGATCATCGATCACCACGCGCCCGCGCGCCACGCCGTAGCTAAGCGGCACGGTGAGCGGGGCGATCGTCAGCCGCCGGTCGTCGAGCGAGACATCCGCCTTCAGCGCGCGCAAGGGCGAGGGATGTTTGGACAGCAGTCGCTTCGCGTCGATCGACAAGGTGCCGTCGAGTTTCGCCAGCCCGTCGAGGTCGAGCTTCGCGTCCGGTATCACGCGTGGCCCGGTCGCCTTCGCCCTGGCCAACCCCCGGGCGTGCTGCGCATCGGAGGCGAAATCGCCGAAGTCGAGCGTGTCGGCGGCAATCCGACCCTCCAGCCGCGTCCGCTCGCCCACCGCCTTGATCGCCAGGGTAGCGTCGATGCGCGAGCGGCCGATACGCCCGCGCAGGCGATCGATCGCCCAGCTATCGTCCGCATGGCGCACCATGCCGTTCAGGTCGAAAGACTGGGTGGGAAACAGGCCGGCCTCGATCAGATCGTCGAGATAGGTCAGGTCGCGGCCCCGTGCGCTTACCCTGCCGGTGAAACGATCAAGGGACAAAGCCTGCGCCATCCGTACCTGGCCCTCAAACGATACGAGCGGCGAGGCGACGCGAAGGACCGCCGGATAATCGTGCGTGCTGCCCCCCGCCAGCGCCGCGCCATCGAGCGTAAGCGTGATCGGCACGCCGCGGAAACGCCCCTGACCGCGCGCCGCCAGTCCACCCTCGTCCGATCGCAAGGCGGCCGACAGATCGAGATGGCGTTTCGCGTCGATCAGGTGCACCCGCACGTCCCGAAAGGTGAGGAGGGCAAGGTTTAGCCCGCCGTGCTTGCGCCCTCTAGTCTGCGTATCGCCTTTCCAATTAGCGCGGCCATCGGCGGTGCGGCGGAGTTCGGCCCGCACGCCGGATAGATCCAGCGAGCGCAGGCGGAAATCGCCCCACAGCAGCGGCAATATGGGAGCGCGCACCCGCGCCACCGCGATCCGCGCCATCGTGCCACCCCCTGCCCATGCGGGCTGGCCGACCGTCACGTCGCGCAATTCGATCGTCGGGACAAAAGATAGACCATCGACCCGCCGCGCCCCGCCGATCGTGACCGGCCGGCCGATCGCACGCGACAGCGGCCCCGCCGCCCGGCCCGCCAGCCAACCCCATGGAAACAGGGCCAGCACCAGCAGCAACACCCCGCCGACGGTCGCGACGATCATCGCCAACCGCCGCCATCCGTGCGGCAAGGACAAGACCCGCCGACCGCTCACCGAGCGAGAAACTTGAGATGTGCGCCTGGTGCGACCGTTGATCGGGAAATGGTCACGCTTGGTCCGTTCCTGTCTGCACCGTAATATTAGCGTAAATCGAGCTGGCTCTGTCCCGTTCCGCCGCCTTTCGATCCCATCCGCTCCTCCATGCCGGTATCGCAGGTGATGAATGGCGCGATCCGACCTTGCGCGGGGCGCGGCGATCGGTATGTCGGGCACGTTTCCCGAAAGATACCCAATATGTCGCGCTTACCCGTGCCACCCCAGACGCGCCCCGCCGGATCGCCCCGTCAACGGTCGGTGCGACCGGCATGAGCGATGCCGGATCCCAGGACGACGAGGGCACGCGCGAGGAGCGCGAGGGAGCGGATCACGCCGGCAAGTCGGACGATGACCGGAAAAAGCCCAACGGGAAGGGCGACGGAAAGCCTGACGACAACGACGAGAATGCCGACAAGAACGACGGCGACGACAGCGGCGACGACAAGGAAGACGAGCAGGACGATGGCCCCCCGCTCTACAAGCGGCCGATCTTCTGGATCGTCACCGGCGGGGTCGCGCTGCTGCTGATCGTTGGCGGCCTGTTGTGGTGGCTGCATGCCCGCCAGTTCGAATCAACCGACGATGCCTTCGTGGACGCGCATATCGTGCGGATCGCGGCGCAAACGAGCGGTCGGCTGACGCAGGTGGCCGATGCCGACAACCGCCATGTGCGGCGCGGCCAGCTGCTCGCCGTGATCGAGCCCGGCGACACCACCGCCACCCGGCAGGAGGCGATCGCCGGCATCGCGCAGGCGGACGCGCAGATCCGGCAGGCGCAGGCGCAGGTGATCTCCGCGCGGGCGAGCCGTTCGCAGGCGGTGGCCAATGCCGCCGTGCCGCTGGCCGAGGCGGATCGCGCCGCCCGCGATCTCGCGCGCTATCGCGATCTGGCCCGGCGCGATCCGTTCGCCGCCGCGCCTACCCAGATCGATCAGGCGCGCGCGCAGGCCGATGCGGCGGCGGCGCAGGCGGTGGCCGCGCGGCGGCAGATCGCGACGGCGGACGCGCAGATCCTCTCCGCCCGCCGGCAGGTGGACGCGGCGCGTGCGACCCGGCAGGCCGCCACCGCGCGCTTGCAGCAGACGCAGGTCACGCAATCCTATCTGACCATCCGCGCGCCGATCGATGGGCAGGTCGTCAACCGGCAGGTCAATGTCGGCAGCTACGTCTCGCCCGGCCAGCAGCTAATGGCGATCGTACCCGATCGGATGTGGGTGACGGCGAATTTCAAGGAAACCCAGCTTACCCTGATGCGGCGTGGCCAGCCGGTGTCGATCCACGTCGATGCCTTTCCCGGCGTGGACTTCACCGGCCATGTCGATTCGATCCAGCGCGGCGCGGGCCAGGCGTTCCAGCTGCTGCCGCCGCAAAACGCCACCGGCAACTATGTGAAGGTGGTGCAGCGCGTACCCGTCCGCATCCTGTTCGATGGCGATCTCTACCGCCGCTACGCCATCGGCCCCGGCATGTCTGTCGTGCCCCGCGTCACGGTGCGCTGATGGCCCAAGCGCAAGGTGGGGCGCAAGGCTGGACGCCGGAACGCTCGGCCGCGGGCAACCGCAACCCGTGGCTGATCGTCGGCGTGCTCAGCCTCGCCACCTTCATGGAGGTGCTCGACACCTCGATCGCCAACGTCTCGCTCGATCATATCGCGGGGGGGCTTGCCGCCAGCCGCGATCAGGCGACGTGGGTGCTGACCAGCTATCTCGTCGCCAACGCCATCGTTATCCCCATTTCGGGGTGGCTCAGCGACGTGATCGGCCGCAAGCGCTATTACATGATCTCGGTAGGGCTGTTCACCCTCGCCTCGCTCGCCTGCGCACTGGCCCCCAGTCTCGCCTTCCTGATCCTCGCGCGCATATTGCAAGGCATTGGCGGCGGCGGCCTTGCGCCATCCGAACAATCGTTTCTGGCCGACACCTTCCCGCCCGACAAGCGGGGGCAGGCCTTCGCCGCTTACGGCGTCGTCGTCGTCGTCGGCCCTGTGCTGGGGCCGACTTTGGGCGGCATCATTACCGACAACGCCTCCTGGCACTGGATCTTCCTCATCAACGTGCCGATCGGCATCGCCTCGCTGTTGATGGTGAACGCGCTCGTCATCGAGCCGAAGGTGCTTGAGGACGAGCGGCGCGAGCGCCTGAAGCATGGGTTGAAGGTCGATTACGTCGGCTTCGCGCTCATCGCGCTGGGCCTCGGCTGCCTCGAACTGTTCATCGAACGGGGCGAGCGGGAGGACTGGTTCGCCAGCAATCTGATCATCGCGACGGCGCTGATCTCCGTCCTGTCACTCAGCCTGCTGATATGGTGGGAGGTGGCGCGCAAGGACCCAATCATCGACCTGCGCCTGCTGGGCAATCGCAATTTCGCGATCACCGCCGCCTTCATGACGACGACGGGGGCGGTGCTGTTCGGCACCACCACATTGATTCCTCAGATGTTGCAGGAAGTGCTGGGCTACAACGCCACCAACGCCGGCCTCGCCCTCACCACCGGCGGCATCGCCACCCTGATCGCGATGCCGACCGTGGGGCAGTTGATCGGACGCGTCGATACGCGCGCCCTGCTGATCCCCGGCCTGATGATGCAGGCGCTGGCGTTATGGTACATGACGGGATGGAATACGGGCATCAGCTATGGCGATGCATCGATGGGACGGCTGATATCGGCGGTAGGCCTGCCGTTCCTGTTCATCCCGATCTCCACCGCCGCTTATGTCGGCATCGATCCGAAGAAGACCAACGAGGTCTCCGCCCTGCTCAACGTGGCGCGCAACCTTGGCGGCAGCATCGGCATCGGCATCAGCCAGGCGATGCTGATCCAGCGCAGCCAGTTCCATCAGGATCGGCTGACGGAGGGGCTCAATCCGCTCAACCCGAATTACGTCGACGGTCTGGATCGTTTGGGGCGGATGATGGGCGGCGCGGGCGACCAGGGCCAGATCGGCCAGCTCTACAGCCAGATACAGCAGCAGGCGAAGATGCTCTCCTATATCGACGTATTCCATGGCGCGATGATCTTCGTGCTGTGCGTCATCCCGTTCGGCCTCATCCTGCGGCAGGGGCGCTCGCCGGCGGGGGCGGGGCATTGATCCGCCGTCTCGCTCCGTTCGCGCTCACGATGCTCGCCGCCTGCGCGGTCGGGCCGAACTATACGCCGCCCGCCACCCCGGCGCCGGCGCGTTTCGTCGAGGCATCGGCCGCCAACGGCACCGCGCCTGCCCCGGCGCTGGCCGGCTGGTGGCGAGCCTACCGTGATCCGGAGCTTGACCGGCTGATCGCGCTGGCGCTGGCGGACAGCCCCGACGTCAGGATCGCCGTCTCCCGCATAGCCCAGGCCCGCGCGGCGGAGCGGGCGGCGCGCAGCGGCCTGTTTCCGCAGGTGGATGCGAGCGCCGGCACCAACTATACCCGGTTCAGCAAGAATGCGGGGCTCAGCTCGCTGACCAGCCTGTTTGGTGGGGGCGGGGCAGGTGCAGGGGGCGGCGCGGGCGGCGGCGGTGTCGCCCTGCCGGGCAATCATATCCAGACCTATTCGCTGGGTTTCGACGCCAGTTGGGAGATCGATCTGTTCGGCGGCACTCGTCGCCAGATCGAAGGCGCCCGCGCCCGCACCGAGGCGGCCGAATGGAGCGCGCGCGATGCCCAGGTCTCGCTGGTGGCCGAGGTGGCCGATGCCTATTTTCAGCTGCGCACTCTACAGGAGCGCGAGCGGGTGGCCCGCACCGAGGTGGACCGCCAGCAACGCAACCTGCTCATCGCGCAGAATACCGCGCGATCGGGCCTGCTGGCCGAGGGGGATTCGATCCGCCAGCGGTCGGAGCTTGCGAATGCGGAGGCGTCGGTCGGGCCGATCGTGGCGGACGGCAAGGCGGCGATGCACGGGATCGCGGTGCTGACCGGGCGCACGCCGGATGCGCTGATCGGCGAACTTGCGGTCGTGCGGCCACAACTGCCCCCGCCCCCCGCCGTGCCGCCGGGCCTGCCGTCCGATCTGCTCCGCCGTCGGCCCGATGTGCGCGCAGCGGAGCGGACGCTCGCGGCCGCCACCGCCGACATCGGCGTCGCGACGGCGGATCTCTACCCGCGCTTCTCGCTGACCGGCATGGCGCAGCTGATCTCCACGGCCTTGTCCAACCTGATTTCCTCCAACAGCCTACAACTGGTCGGCGGGGCGACCGCCAATCTGCCGGTGCTCGATTTCGGGCGGCGGTCAGGCGCGCTGGCGCAACGGCGCGCGGCGGCGGACGAGGCGTATCAGCAATATCGCCGCACCATCCTGTCCGCCTTGCGGGATGTCGAGGATGCGCTCGTCCGCGTCGCGACGGAACAGCAGCGGCGGGACGCGCTGGCGCGCGGCCTCACCGATTCGCGGCGCGCGGTGGCGGCGGTGGAGGCCCGCTGGCGCAGCGGCCTGACCGACTTCGGCGATGTGCTGCTCGCTCGGGCGGCCGTCTCCCAGGGCGAGGATCAGCTGGCATCGAGCGAGGGCAACCTGCGCCGGTCGTTGCTGTCGCTCTACAAGGCGTTGGGCGGGGGTTGGGAGGATCTGCCATTGACCGTTCCCGAACCCGGCACGGACGCGACGGCCTTCACCGTACCGCGCCGCTAGTCCGGCGGGATCAGCGACCCCTTCCGGTTTCGCTGCCGCTACTGGTTCTCTCGGTAATGCCGGTACCGGTGACGCGAACGCCACTTTGTTTTTGCCCGTTCGCGCCATCGTCCGTCATCGAACCGCGCGCCGCGGATGCGGCGCTGCTCAGGCTAAGGCTGCCGGGGCTGGACATGCCCATCCCGGCCATGCCCATCGGGTTTCGGGCGCCGGCGGATCCGCCGGCGCCCATCGATCCCGCGCGCATGGCGGAATTGGCGGGCGGTTGCCCCACCTGCCCGCCGCTGGCCGGCTGTATCGTCTGGACGGGGCTTATCGCC
This sequence comes from uncultured Sphingomonas sp., assembly GCA_913775025.1. Classification (GTDB taxonomy): domain Bacteria; phylum Pseudomonadota; class Alphaproteobacteria; order Sphingomonadales; family Sphingomonadaceae; genus Alterirhizorhabdus. The sequence continues at coordinate 7,838 of CAJYJW010000184.1, forward strand.
GTCATGCCGCCGCCCGCCTGGCCCATGCCGGCCTGCGCGTTCGCGGTGGCACTCAACGAAACGAAACCGAGCAGAACGCCGGTCGCTAAGCCTTTTTCGATCGTCATTCGTCGCATCTCCTACCCCAGCCGCGCGGCCAGCCGCGCGAGCGCCGTGGTCAGGTCCAACGCGCCATAGGGTTTCTTCAAGATCTCGGTTCCTGGAAATCCCCCGATAGGGGCGGCGCTGCCGTAGCCGGTGGTGAAGATGAACGGCACGCCTGCATCATGCAGCAGCGTGGCGACCGGCAGGCTCGTCTCGCCGTTCAGATTGATGTCCAGCATGGCGATATCGAAACTGGCGCATCGGGCAAGGTCGAGCGCTTCCGCAAGGCTGGCCGCGCTGCCGGCGACCGTGCAACCCATATCCTCCACGAGATCCTCTGCGGTCATCGCGATGATCGGCTCATCCTCGACGATCAGGACGCGGGTGCCGGTGGGGGGCGCTGTCACTGCGATGATCCGTCTCCTGCCGTAAGCGGGGCGTCAATCCGGCAGGTGAAGCCGTCGCCGGAGAAGTCGAGCGTCACGCGCGCCGACAGATCGGATGCGAGCGCCCGTTCCACCATCCGCAATCCGAAACCGCGCCGCGATGGCGCACTGACCGGCGGCCCGCCGCTCTCCCGCCACGCGATCGACAGGCGATCGCCTTCCACTTGCCAGACGATATCGACCTTTCCGCCATCGGCCCGCAGCGCGCCATGATCGCGCGCATTCGTCGCCAGTTCATGAAAGGCCATGACCAGCGACACCGCCGTCTTGGGCGACAGTTCCACATGCGGCCCCCGGCGCGATACCCGCGCGCCCTCGATATCCAGCTCGCGCGTACCGGTGGCGATCGTCTCGGCAAGCGTGGTGGAGCCCCATCGCTCTGCCGTGAGCAGATCATAAGCGGCGGACAGCGCGCCGAGCCGATTCTGAAATGCTTGCCGCGCCACCGCCGCCGGGCGATCGCCGCGCAGGGTCTGCTGCGCGAGGCCCTGGACCTGCGCCAGCATGTTGCGCACCCGATGGTTCAATTCGTCGATCAACCGCCGCTGATCCTGCTCGTGCCGGTGGCGTTCGGTCACGTCGCGGGCGATCGCATGGAGGCCCAGCGGGGTCCCCGCATCATCGGTGGCGAGCGTGGAGTTGACCTCCCACTGAAGGGTGCGTCCATCCCCGGTGTTGACCGCCACCTCATAGCGGGTGGCGCCATGACCCAGCAGCTTATTGGTCAGCATCTGGCTGGCGCGAACGAACTGCTCCGTGCTCAGGAATTCGCCGATCGACCGGCCGACGAGCGTATTAGCATCGACGCCCAATGCCCGCCCCGCCGCCGGATTCGCGCCGGTGATGGTCTGATCGAGACCAGCGGTAAAGACGATGTCGTTGGCCTGTTCGAAGATCAGCCGGTGCCGCCGCTCGCTTTCGCGCAGCGCGCGGGCAGCCCGCGCCCTGTTCCGTTCCTGCCAGATCTGCTCGGCGATCGTGGTCAGCAACCGTTCGTCATGGGTGGTCCAGTAGCGCGGCGCATCGTGATGAACGAAGATCGCGGCGGCATAGGCGCCGCCCTTCAACACCGGGACCACCAGCCCGGCGCGCACGCCAAGCCGCGTATAGCGGTGCGCTACCGGCTGGCCCTGTACCCGGCGATCCTCCGCCGCGTCGTCTACGCCGAACACGGCGCCGGCCAGCATCGCCTGATGCAGATCCGCGCCGAACGCGCCGACCGGGTGGATACCGGCCACGTCCGGCACGCCCTCATCGCGCCGCCAGTTGGCGACGATATCGAACGTGCCGCCGGCAAGATCCACCTCGGCATAGCCGGCCCGGGCGACATTCATGTGCGCACCGAGCCGTTCCACCGCCATGGCGACGATGTGGTCAGGCTCATCCTCATCGCGCAGCCGGTCCGAAAGCGAGAGCATCAGCATATGCCGCTCATGCTCCTTCACCCGCGCGGTAACCTCATGCCCTTGATTGAGCACGCCGGATACCCGGCCATCCTTTCCAAAGATCGGGGTAAAGCTGTAATCCCAATAGCTTTCCTCAAGCCTGCCGAACCGGGTCATCGGCAGATGCTGCTCGCTCGTGGCGTATCCGCAGCCAGTCTCCATCACGGTGGCGAATTGTGGGCCGACGACCGGCCAGATATCGGACCAAACCTCATATGCGGGGCGACCCAATGCCTCGGGATGACGCTTTCCGGGGATCGGCGACCAGCCATCATTATATAACAAGCGAAGGTCCGGCCCCCAATATATCGCCATGGGAAAAGGGGAATTGAGGCACAGATCCAATGTCACGCGCAAGGTGGAAGGCCAGGTCTCCCGCGCACCCATAGGGCTGGCCGCCCAGTCATACTTGCGGATGCGCTCACCCATCTCGCCCCCTGCCGAGGCGTACTGCAGGTCAGCCATGCTCCACGCTCACGCGCATGCTCCGTCAAGCGATCCGAAACGGGTTAGACGGCCGGTCAACCTGCCGCGTGGGGGATCGTTCCCAGAACGGTGCCTGTCGCCCATGCGGATAGGCAGCCGCCAACGCCATGGGTATAGGCGGGGCACGCGCGACGAATGGATGGTCCCCTGGCGATGGCCGAGCAAAAGATTTTCGCCGGCCACCGCATCCGCCGGCTGCGCCGCACCGCCGGCCTGACGCAGGCGGCGATGGCGGCCCGCCTCGACATATCGCCGAGCTATCTGAACCTGATCGAACGCAACCAGCGCCCCCTTACCGCCGCGATGATGCTGCGGCTGGCCGAGTTGTTCGATTTCGATCCCCGCAGCCTCGCGGCAGACGAACCGGGCGGAGGGGGGGAGGCATTGCGCCGCCGCCTGGCCGATCCGCTGTTCGCCGATCTGGCGATCGATCGGCACGAGGTGGCGGAATGGCTCGCCGCGGCGCCTGGCGGGGCGGAGGCGTTCGCCCGCGCCTTCGATCGGCTGCGTGAGGGCGGCGGCCCGATTTCCGATGCGGACGAGGATGAGGCGGTCGCAGCCGTCCGCCGCGAGATCGAACGGTGGCGCAACCATTTCGCCGATCTCGACGCCGCCGCGGAAGCCCTGGCCGATACGCTGCGGCTTGATGACGCAGACCTCTATGGGGCGATCGCGGAGCGGCTGCGGGTACGGCATCGTATCGCCATCCGCATCCTGCCGATCGACGTGATGCCCGATTGCCTGCGCCGGCTGGACCTGCATGCCCGCCAGCTTCAGCTTTCGGAGATGCTCGATCCCGCCTCGCGCACGTTTCAGGCCGCCTATCAGCTCGGACAGCTGGAGGCGCGGGGCGAGGTGGAGGCGCTGGTGGCCGGCGCCGCCTTCGGCCAGCGCACGGCCGAGCGGCTGTTGCGCCGTCATCTGCTGTCCTATTTCGCCGCCGCGCTGATGATGCCCTACGATCGCTTCCTGCGCGCATGCGAGCGGACCGGCTACGACCTCGAATTGCTCCAGCGCCGGTTCAATGCGGGGTTCGAGATGGTGGCGCATCGCATGACGACGCTAAGCCGGGTCGGTTCACGCGGCCTGCCCTTCTTCATGCTGCGGATCGATCGGGCGGGGCAGGCATCGAAACGATTTGTCGGTGCATCGGGGGCGGCGCTGGCGGGCGGCGGGGCGCGCTGCCCGTTATGGCGCGTTCACCACGCCTTCGATCGCCCCGGCGTTCTGGTGCGCGATCTGCTGGTGCTGGAAGACGACAGTCGCTGGCTGACGCTTGCCCGGACGGTACGACCACAGGCGCGATCCCCCAGGGGTATGCGGGCTGAATTCGTCGTCGCATTGGGCTTGGCGGCGGACCACGCCGCATCGCTGACGGACGCCGCCGGGCTTGACCTGAAAGGCGGCCCGGCGACGCCCGTCGGCCTCGGCTGCCGCCGGTGCATGCGCGCCGACTGCCCGCAACGCGCGGCACCGCCCGCCGGCCGGCCCCTGATGCTCAACGATCGCGAGCGAGGGCTGACGCCCTTCACCTTCGTGCCGGAATAGCCGCCCGCGAAAAGCCTAGCGCGCGGCGGCGGCAAGCTCGGCACTGCGATGCGCCGCCGCCGCCAGCGTCCGCGCCATCAATGTGCCGATCGCATCCGGCTCGTCCAAGCGGTTGAGACCCTCGCGCGTCGCGCCGCCGGGGCTGGCGACGCGATCCGCCAGCACGGCGGGGGAGGCATCGGCGCCCGCCGCCATCGCCGCCGATCCCTCGACGGTGGCCAAGGCAAGACGCGCGGCCTGATCGGCCGGCAGTCCCAATGCCTCGCCGGCGCGCGCCATCGCATCGATGAAGCGGAACAGAAAGGCCGGCCCGCAGCCGGACAAAGCCGTCACCGCATCGAACTGCGCCTCCGCCTCCAACCACTCGACAGTACCGAGCGGAGCCAACAAGGACCGGCCGGCGGCGGCTGCGCGATCGGTCAATCCCTCGCCATATAGCGCAGTGACGCCGCGGCCGATCGCCGCGGGCAGGTTGGGCATCGCCCGCAAAATGCCGATGGGCTTTGGGAACCGCCGCCGCAAGGAAGCGACCTCCACGCCGGCAAGGATCGAGACGAGCAACGTCTCTGGCCCCATGATCGGTGCGAGCGCGGGTGCCACGGCGTCCAGCAACTGCGGCTTCACCGCCAGCACCAGCACGGCGGGGGCCGCGCCGTCCGGCGGGGGTGCCGCCAGCGTCAACACGCCTTCGGGCATGGTCGTGGCGGCGGGATCGATCACGGTGATCGTCGCCGGATCGCGGCCCGTGGCGATCCAGCCGCGCAGCATCGCGCCGCCCATATTGCCCGCGCCGACCAGCCACACCGGGCCGTCCTGCGCATCGATCGCATCCGCCATCGTCATGCCTCGCCTTGGGTCTCGATCAGTGCCGCGGCGATCGCGTCCTGCGGCGTCTTGTCCGCCCACAGCACGAACTGAAAGACGGGGTAGAAACGCTCGCACTCGTCGATCGCGGCCTCGACCAATGTTTCGGCCTGATCGATCGAGAGCATTGGATCTGCGCCGGCATCTAACAAGGCGGCATGACGGAACAGCAACATGCCTGAACTTGCCCACATCTCGAAATGGCCGATCCAGATCTGTTCGTTCACCAGCCCGAGCGTTTCGTACAGCGCGGGGCGCTTGTCGGCGGGCACGCGAATATCCGGCAGCGCCAGGAATTGCAGAACGCCGTCATCCTCGCGCCAGACGGCGCGCAACTCATATTGGGTCCAACTGCCCTGGAAATTGGCGACGATCTCCTCGTCGCCCGTCCGCTCGTACGTCCAGCCGTGGGCCGCAAAATATTGTTCGAGCACTTCGACGGGGGCCCCCCCGTCGCGATCCTGCTCGAAATCCTCTACCGTCATGCCAATCCTTCTGTCACCGGCGGGGCGGTACAGCCTTGGCGCGACGGGCCGGCGCTGGCAAGCGCCACACCCAATATAGGTGGATGGCTTACTCCGGGAAATCGACCCCACCGACGAAACCCGGCGCCGGCGTGGAGGCGGCGGTGGCCGCCTTACTCTCAAGCGCGTCGAGCCGGCGACGGAGAGTATCCACCTCGTCCCGCGCGGCGGCGGCCATGGCCTTCACCGCCTCGAATTCGTCGCGGCTGACGAAATCGAGGCCGCCGATCCACTCCTTCGCCTTGGTACGCGCGCTCGCCTCCGCCTCGCGACCCATGCCGGCGAACGTGCCCGCCGCGCCGTTCACAAGCTTCACCAGATCGTCGAAGAAACGGTTTTCGGACTGCATCGAATATCTCCGGCAAAGCTGATCGGTCAGCGATTGATTTGGGTGCGCGCGCTGCCGGGCGCAAGCGTTTCGGCGTTCGGGTTCGCCCGGTCGATCGCGAAATTGAGCGTCGCGGCAAATAGCAGCCATGCCAGATAGGGCAGCATCAGCGTACCGGCCACCGGCCGGATGCGGGCGAACGCCAGCAAGGTGACCCCCGCCAGCACGATCAGCACGAGGATCAACACCAGCGCCGCCGAAACCCGATGCGCCGCGAAAAACAGCGGTGACCAGGCAAGGTTGAGGGCGAGCTGGACGACGAACAACGCGATCGCCCGCCCCCGCCGCTTCGCGCCCTGCGCCGCCACGATCAGCGCGATGGCGAACCCCATCATGATGTAGAGCAACGTCCAAACGAGGCCGAACGCCCAGCCGGGCGGCATGAACGCGGGCTTCGCAAGCGCATCGAACCACGGGTTGCCGTATCCGGAATTGGCGAGCCGGCCCGAGAGGATGCCGAGCATCAGCACGGCGGGCACCAGCACGATCGCCCAGCGAATGAACGCGCCGCGCAGATGCTGCTTCGTCGTGACCTGCCCGTACCCCCGCAAGCGAACCCCCTGCCCCTTATCGCCGGTCGTGCGTCTCTGCCCCCGGCGTGCCGATCCTGTCCAGCGCGTCGGCGCGTTCAGCCGGCACGATGGGCCGCGATCAGAAACTCCACATTACCCTCCGGGCCGGTGATCGGGCTTTCGGTGATGCCCTCCACGGACCAGCCCTCCCCTCCCAGCCAGTCCCGCACCTCGCCGCAGACGCGGGCGTGCACCGCCTCGTCACGCACCACGCCCCCCTTGCCGATCTCGGTGCGGCCAGCCTCGAACTGCGGCTTGATGAGCGCCAGCAGCCGCCCGCCGGGCTTTGCGAAGGTCATCGGCCGCTCCAGCACCTTGGCCAGCCCGATGAAGCTGGCATCGCA
>CAJYJW010000185.1 GCA_913775025.1 uncultured Sphingomonas sp.
GACGGCGATTCCGTGGACGACCTTCTTCACCGATCCCCGGTTGCAGGCGCTGATCCGCCTTGCGCTTGCCGGCAATCGCGATCTGCGGGTGTCGGTCGCACGCATCGCAGAAGCGCGCGGCCAATATCGCATCCAGCGGGCGGATCGCTTTCCCACGGTCGATCTCGGCGGCAGCGCCACGCGCAGCCGCTTCGGCATCGGCGCACTCGGCGCGGGCGTCGGCGGAGTCGGCACGGGCGCAGGGGGTGGAGCCGGTACGGGCGTGGGCACCGGAATCGGCACCGGCGTCGATCCGGATACGAGCGGCCCGGATAGCTTCATCGTCAACCGCTACGCGGTGAACGTCGGCGTCTCCAGCTTCGAGTTCGATTTCTGGGGCCGTGTCGCCAACCTCTCGGAAGCGGCGCGGGCCAGCTATCTTTCCACCGTGGCGGCGGAGCGGGCGTTTCGCCTTTCACTGATCCGCGACGTGGCGGTGAACTATCTTCTCGCACGCGAATATATCGAGCGGATCGAGCTTGCCGAGCGTACCGTGGTCAGCCGGAAGGAGGGGCTGCGTATCGCCAAGCTGCGGCTGGACGCAGGCGTCACCTCCGCGCTGGATTACCGCCAGGCCGAGACGCTGCTGACGCAGGCCGAAACCGCGCTCGCCGCGTTGCGGCAGCAACTGGCGCAGACGCGAAACGCTGTCGCGGTGCTGATCGGCCAGCCGATCCCCGCCGATCTGCCGCCGGCGCTTTCCACCGCGACCCAGCCGATAACCCGCGACATCGCGCCCGGCCTGCCATCCGAACTGCTCGACAACCGGCCCGACATTCTTTCGGCCGAGGAACAGTTGCGCGCCGCCCGCGCCAACGTCGGCGCCGCACGCGCGGCCTTCTTCCCGTCGATCAGCCTGACCGCAAGCACGGGCTTCGCCTCGACCGATCTGGGCGATCTGTTCAAGTCCGGCAGCTTCCTCTGGAGCGTCGGGCCATCGCTCAGCCTCCCGATCTTCGACTGGGGGCGGCGCAAGGGTAATCTTGACGTTGCTGTCGCGCGAACAGACGTAGCGGTCGCCAATTACGAGAAGACGGTACAGGTCGCCTTTCAAGAGGTGGCGGATGCGCTCGCCGGCCGCCGCTACCTTGCCGAACAGGTCGCAGCGCAGCAGCAGGCGACAACCGCGCAACGTCGTCTGGCGGCGCTGGCGCAGTCCCGCTACCGCAACGGCGTGGCCAACTATATCGAGGTGCTGGACGCGGAGCGTAACCTGTTCGAGGCGGAACAGACCCTCATCAGCGCCCGCCGGACCGAATTGGAAAACCTAGTTGCGCTCTACATCGCACTCGGCGGCGGACTTGGCGAGACACCCGAACCGGCCCCGCCAATCCGTTGAGAGCGGACCTTAGGGTCGCTTACGCATCGCCTTCGTTCGCGTCGTCGTCCGTGTTTCCGTACTGACGGCGGTGCCGGTCGTGGTCGCGCTGGTGCCGGTGCCCGCCGTCGGGCCGGCGCGATCTACCTCGGTCTCCGCATCGACACCGGTTCGCGTATCTACGGTACGATCCAGCACGTTGCCCGATGCGCGCGCGCCGATCCGCGCGTCCTGCGGCGCCGTCATGATATCGGTTGATCCGCCGATGGAGGGGCTTTGGGATCCGTTGGGCACGGCCGGATTGGGACCGACCTGGCCAAGCGCAATCGTGGGAAGGACCATCAGGCCTAAAAGTGTCGTCGCGGCCTTGAGCATATGAAATCTCCCTGTCCCGTCATTCAACGACCGGATGGGAAATAGGATGCCCTATAGCCCACCGCCGCATTGCGCGCGGTGCAACAGCTTCTGGTCGGCCAGCACGAGCGCGACCATCGCCTCGACTACCGGCGCGGCGCGAATACCGACACAAGGGTCGTGCCGGCCCTTGGTACGGATATCGGCCGCGGCGCCATCCCGCCCGATCGTCGGCACGGACGTCAGGATCGAGGAGGTCGGCTTCAGCGCAACGCGAAGCACGACGGGCTGACCGGTGGCGATCCCCCCGGCGATACCGCCGGCATGGTTGGCCTCGAACATAGGCTTGCCGTCCGCCCCCGGCCGCATCGCGTCGGCGTTCTGCTCACCCCTCAGCCGCGCGGCAGCGAAGCCGTCGCCGATCTCGACGCCTTTCACCGCGTTGATGCTCATGCAGGCCGCGGCCAGTTCGCTATCCAGCTTGGCATAGAGTGGTGCGCCCCAACCCGCCGGCACGCCCGCCGCCACGCATTCCACCACCGCGCCGACCGAGGAGCCCGCCTTGCGCGCGTCATCGACGATATCGGCCCAGCGCGCCGCAGCCGCCGGATCGGGGCAGAAGAACGGGTTGCGATCGATCTCCACATCGTCAAACGCACCGCGGTCGATCGCATCGCCGCCAAGCTCGACCAGATAGGCGCGGATCCGCACCTCGGGGATCACCAGCCGGGCGACGCCACCCGCCGCCACCCGCGCCGCCGTCTCCCGCGCGGAGGAGCGGCCGCCGCCACGATAATCGCGAAAGCCGTATTTGGCATCATAGGCATAATCGGCATGGCCAGGCCGATAGGCGACGGCGACATCCGAATAATCCTTCGATCGCTGGTCGACATTCTCGATCATCAGGCTGATCGGCGTGCCCGTCGTCCGCCCCTCGAAGGTGCCGGACAGGATGCGGACGGCATCCGGCTCCTGCCGCTGGGTCGTGAAGCGGCTCGTGCCCGGCCTACGCTTGTCCAGCCATGGCTGCAGATCGGCCTCGGACAAAGGCAGGCCCGGCGGGCATCCGTCCACCACCGCGCCCAGCGCCGGCCCATGGCTCTCGCCCCAGGTCGAGAAGCGGAACATGCGGCCGAACGTATTGAAGCTCACGCCCCCTCCCCCAACCGCGCGAAGGCGGGGGCATGGGCCGCCTCCCCGCGCACGCCGCACGGCACCAGACCACCCTGCAAGGCCGCCGCCATAAGATAGGGGCCGGCATAAGGGGACGCATATCCCTCTGCCAGGGCAGGGTCGAAGCCGAAGCGGGTATAGTAATCGGGCTCGCCCAACGCGAAGCACAGGACCACGCCCGCCGCCTCCAGTCGGTCCAGACCGGCGCGCACCAGCGCCTCGGCCACCCCCAGCCCGCGCGCCTCCGCCGCCACCGCCAGCGGCGCGAGCGCCACCGCGGGGACCGTTTTTCCGTTCGCCTCCACCGTCATCCGGCTGAACGCCACCATGCCGATCGGATCGCGGCTATCCTCGTCCTCCGCCACCAGCGCCAGCACCATATCGCCGTCGCCGCATAGGCGCATCACCAGCAACGCCTCGTCCTCGCGCGGAAAAACGCCGCGCAGAAGCGCGTCCACCGCCGGCACATCATTGGCGGAGACGTCGCGGATGACGACGGTGGCCGATGCCGCCGTCATGCCAGTGCGATATCCGGCGCGTCCTCGGCCTTCATGCCGATCACGTTATAGCCGGCATCGACATGGTGGATTTCCCCCGTCACGCCGCTCGCCAGATCGGAAAGGAGGTAGACGCCCGCGCCGCCGACATCCTCGATCGTCACATTGCGGCGCAGCGGGCTGTTCAGTTCGTTCCACTTTAGAATGTAGCGGAAGTCGCCGATGCCACTGGCGGCGAGCGTCTTGATCGGGCCGGCGGAAATGGCGTTGATGCGGATCTTTTCGGGTCCGAGATCCATGGCGAGATATTTGACGCTCGTTTCCAGCGCGGCCTTGGCGACGCCCATCACGTTATAGTGCGGGACCACCTTCTCCGCGCCATAATAGCTCAGCGTCAGCACCGCACCACCATCCGCCATCATCGGCCGCGCCCGCTTCGTCACCGCGACCAGAGAATAGGCCGAGATGTTCATCGTCAGCAGGAAGTTTTCGAGGCTGGTATCGACGTACAGGCCACGCAGTTCATTTTTGTCCGAAAAGCCGATCGCATGAACGAGGAAGTCGATCGTCGGCCAGCGGCCCGCCAGCGTGGCGAAGGCCGCATCCATCGACGCTTCGTTCCCGACATCGCAGTCGAGCAGAAAGTCGGAGCCCACTTCCGCCGCCAGCGGGCGAACGCGCTTGGCCAGTGCATCGCCCTGATGGCTGAACGCCAACTCCGCGCCTTGGGCATGCAGCGCCTTGGCGATACCCCAGGCCAACGATCGATCGTTCGCCAGCCCCATCACCAGACCGCGCTTGCCTTCCATCAGCCCAGCCATCGTCACTCCCTCAAATGCCTGTCGGCGCATCCCTTACGCCGGGCACGGGGGGTTCCGCCAGTGCCGCATTCAGCTGCGCGCCGATGACCAGCCCGAAGCCGACCAGCCAAAAGAAAAACAAGGCAATGATGACGCCGGCCAGCCCGCCATAGGTCCGGTCGTAACCGCCCAGCATCTCCAGCGCGCGCGGCAACGCCATCGTCACCGCCATCCACCATATCGCGGTGAACACCGCGCCGGGCCATTTAGGGCAGTCCGACATCCGATATTTCGACGGAGTGAGCGAATAGAAAAGCATGTAGAGCGCACCCATCAGCACCAGCAGCGGGGCCAGCCGCCCGACCCCGATCCAGGCGGAAAGATTTCCCGCGAGCGGCAGCAGTCGATAGATGAACTGCTCGATCCCCGTCAGCAGCAGCGATGCGCTAAACGACACCAACACAAGCACCACCGACACGATGATCAGCGCGGCCGAGGTCAGCCTATAATGCCAGAAGGCGCGGCTGTAACCAGTGCCGTAGGCGCGGCGCAGAATGTCGCGTATCGTCTCGATGAAGCTGCCGACCGTCCACAACCCGACCAGCGCGCCGAGCCAGAGCAACGATCCGGTGCGCGCGGCCAGCACATCCGAAATCGGCTTTCTCAGCAGATCGCCGACGGAAGCAGGAAGCGTACGCAGGAAGCCCTCTATCGCCCGTGTCGTCTCCGGCCCCTGATCGAAGAATTGAGCGAGCGCCGCCAGGATGATGAAGAACGGAAACAGCGTCAGCAAGGCAAGATAGGCGAGATTGCCTGCATGGATGAAACCGTCGGAATAGACGCCGATCGCCACCCGTTTCAGCACCGCAAAGAAGCGGCTGCCCGGCCCCACCCGCTCCAACCCGCGATCGAGATGCGC
>CAJYJW010000186.1 GCA_913775025.1 uncultured Sphingomonas sp.
GGGGGCGGGGGTGCGGCCGGGCCCCCACGACTTAATAGATGCTGGCGATGCGTGACGAGTCGCTGCCGTCGGCGAAATCCACAACGCACATCGCGCCATAGGCGGCATGCGGCCCGCAGGCGGCACCCGCGCGCGTATATTCGTGATCGAAGATGGCGATGCGATGACCACGATCGGCGACGCCATCGTCGATGATCAGTTCCCGCACCACATCGCGCGCGGTATCGGGACCATAGGCGATCACCTCGCCAACGATATCCGGGCTGAGGCCACGCCGGGCGACCCGATCGAGCGGGGAGGAGCCGTCCGATCCGTCATGCCCGCAGTTGCCGCGCGGCCCCTGCATCCGCGCATGATCGCCGGCGGCGAGCGCCAACCGGCCATTCGGGTTGAGTGGCCCTACCGGCCGCTGGCGGCGCAGCCAGGCCACCGCATCGTCAAGCGCGGAAACGCCCTCGTTGGTGATGCGGTCGCTTGTCTGTCCGGGTTCGCGCACCAGGCGGCCACGGAAATGTTGACGCAGCGTTTCCAGCTCGCGTGCATAGGCTGCCGGGTTCGCCCGCACGCGGTTCATTTCGTGAATGATCGCGCTCGCCTCCGGCGTGGCGGCGGACGCGGGCTGCGCCAGGATCGCGAAGGGAAGAAGGAGTGCGAGCAGCTTTGCCATGCCCCTTGAGTAGCGGTTGAGGCTTAACATTCGATTTCATGAGCATGTTACGTTTCGGGTAAATCGACGGGAGATGATCCCGCTGTGGGACAGACAGGGTGACCCTCAGCGTATAGCGTCCCGCACACGCGGCCTTCCGGATGGGAATTGGTTAAAGCCAGCCCTCGGCGCGATACCATTCGGCGGTCGCCTTCAGTCCGGCGGGCGTGGCGATCTCCGGCAGCCACAGGTCCGATTCGGGCCGGGCGCGCACGACCCAGTCGGGATGGCAGAAATAGCGCACGCGATCCGCGGTCAGCTTCGCGCCGCGCCCGCGCAACCGCCCGTCGAGCCATGCGCCGGCGCGCAGCAGCGCCGAGGGCACGGGTAGCGGCAGGACCCGCCGACCGACGGCAGCACCGATCGCGCGGGCGAGCGCGCGGTGGTCCCAGCCGTCGGGTGCGCCGTCGTCCGGTTCCAGAATGAGACGGGGGGCGGCCCTGCCTTCCGCGAGCGTCAGCAGCAGACGCGCAAGATCGGCGACGTGTATCAGCGAGAGGCGCCCGCCTGGCGGTAGTGGCATCAGCCCGCGCCGCGCCATGCGAAATAGCTCCAGCATCTCCCGATCGCCGGGGCCGTAGATGGCGGGCGGCCGCACCATCGCCCAATCGAGCGACGAGGCCGAGACGACATCCTCCGCCCCCGCCTTCGACCAGCCATAGTCGGACAGGGCCGGTTCCCGCGCGGCGAGGGATGAGACATGGACGAAGCGCCGCACGCCCGCCGCCCCGGCCGCATTCGTGATCGCCTGCGTGCCGGCGATATTGCCGGCGGCGAAACCGGCGCGATCCCCCGCATTGACCACGCCCGCGACGTGGATCACCGCCTTCGATTCCCGCACCAGTTCGCCGAGGCTGCCCGGCCGGTCGAGCGCGCCGTCGATCCATGTAACGCCCGCCAGCGGCGGCTGCGCGCGGCGGGCGAGCGCGCGCACCTCATGGCCGGCCCGTGCGGCCAGCCGGATCAGATGGCCGCCGACGAAGCCGGTGCCGCCGGTGATCGCCAGCCTCACAGCATCACCAGATGATCGCGGTGGACCAGCGCCGCGCGCGGCGCGTAGCCGAGCAGCGCGGCGTGCGCCTCCCGCCGGTGGCCGCAGATTGCGCCGGCATCCGCCGCGTCATATTCCGCCAGGCCGCGCGCCAGCACATGCGCGTCCGGCCCGAGGATATCGATCACGTCGCCGCGCGCGAACGCGCCATCCACGGCGGTCGCCCCGGCGGCGAGCAGGCTGCCGCCGTCCGCCAGCGCGGCGGCGGCGCCGGCATCGACATGGACGCGGCCCTTGATGCTCAGTCGCCCGGCCAGCCACGCCTTGCGCGCCGAGGCCCCCTTCGCCGCGACGAACACGGTGCCCCGGCCATCCTCGATAAAGGCGGACAGCGGACGATCCCGCTTGCCGGAGACGATCGCCAGATGCGTGCCCGCCGCCATCGCGATGCGCGCCGCCTCCAGTTTCGAGATCATGCCGCCCGATCCCATGCCGGAGGCGGAGCCGCCATCGGCCATCGCCCGGATGCGCGCGTCGATCCGCGTGACCTGCGGCACGAAGCGGGCGTTCGGGTCGCGCCCCGGATTCGCGGTGTAGAGTCCGTCGATATCGGAGAGCAGGATCACGCCCGCCGCCCCCGCCGCCTGCCCGATGCGCGCGGCGAGGCGATCATTGTCGCCGAAGCGGATCTCCTCGGTGGCGACCGAGTCATTCTCATTGATGACGGGTACGACGCCGAGCGATAGCAGCCGGTCGAGCGTGGCGGCGGCGTTCAGGTAGCGGCGGCGATCCTCCAGATCATCGAGCGTGACGAGGATCTGCGCCGCCGTCAGCCCTTCCGCCCCCAGCAGCTCGGCCCAGACATGGCTGAGCGCGATCTGCCCGGTGGCGGCGGCGGCCTGCGCATCCTCCAGCGTGGCGCGCCCGCCCTTCGCCAACCCCAGCCGCCGCGCCCCCAGCGCGATCGCGCCCGACGAGAC
>CAJYJW010000187.1 GCA_913775025.1 uncultured Sphingomonas sp.
GAAGAACACTCCCGTCACGTCGCCCAGGCTGAAGATGGCTGAGGCGAGCGGCGATGCCTCCGCCTCCTCCGGGTCGGCGAAATCGCGCGTCCCCGTCGTCATCACCGGCTGGCCGGGCAGGAACTTCAGGGTCGCCGGATTGGGCGTCGGTTCGGTTTCGATCAGCATAGCCTGCATTTGGCCCGCGCGGGCAGGCAGATCAAGGACCAACCGCGCCCTTGCCTTTCACGCCCGTTTCTGCGATAGCGCCGCCAGCGTCGATGCCCCGATCCGGTGGCATTCGGACAAGAGCAGCGTGATCTCCCGTCGCTTCCAAATGGCGGGCCGGCTCCTCCCTCGGACGCAACAGGCCGAAGGCTTCCCAATTCACGCGGGTCGTCAGTAACGAACCCGCTCGCGCGTGCCTTGATGGCGGCGCGCCGGCGCAGATACGCGAAAGACTATCATGACCAAATTTTCCGAACTCGGCCTGGCCGAGCCGATCCAGCGCGCGCTGGCCGCCAAGGGCTATGACGTGCCGACACCGATCCAGGTGCAATCGATCCCGCCGCTGCTCGAAGGGCGCGATCTGTGCGGCATCGCGCAAACCGGCACCGGCAAGACGGCGGCCTTCGCCCTCCCCTCGCTCCATTATCTTGCCGCCAATCTGAAGCACCGCCCGCCGGCTGGCTGCCGCATGCTGATCCTTTCGCCGACGCGCGAATTGGCCAGCCAGATCGCTCAGTCCTTCGTGGACTATGGCAAGTATCTGAAACTGTCGGTCGCGACCGTGTTCGGCGGCGTGCCGATCGGCAAGCAGATCCGCCAGCTGGCAGCGGGCGTGGACATCCTCGTCGCAACGCCGGGCCGCCTGCTCGACCTGATCGATCAGCGCGCGCTGAGCCTCAAATATGTCGAGATCTTCGTGCTCGACGAGGCCGACCAGATGCTCGATCTCGGCTTCATCCATGCGCTGAAACGGATCGACACGATGCTGCCCAAGAAGCGGCAGAGCCTGTTCTTTTCCGCCACGATGCCGAAGACGATCGCCGACCTGGGCGATCGCTTCCTCAACAATCCGGTCAAGGTGTCGGTTGCCCCGCAATCGACCACGGCTGAGCGGGTCGAGCAGTTCGTCACTTTCTGCAACGCGGGCGAGAAGCAGGCGCTGCTGACGATGAAGCTGCGGTCGGAGCCGATCGAGCGCGCTTTGATCTTCACCCGCACCAAGCATGGCGCGGATCGGGTGGTGAAGCATCTGAACGCCGCCGGCATCGCCGCGATGGCGATCCACGGCAACAAGAGCCAGCCGCAGCGCGAGCGTGCACTCGGAATGTTCCGCACGGGCGAGATCAAGATCCTCGTCGCGACCGATATCGCGGCGCGCGGTATCGATGTCGGCGGGGTTAGCCACGTCTTCAACTTCGAGCTGCCGAACGTGGCCGAGCAATATGTCCACCGCATCGGCCGCACCGCGCGCGCGGGCGCCAGCGGCATCGCCATCGCCTTCGTGGCGGACGACGAGAAGCCGTACTTGCGCAGCATCGAGAAGCTGACGAAGGTGAAGCTGGAAGTCGTGCCGCTGCCCGAGAACTTCCTGGCGGAGAAGGCCAAGCTACCCAAGCCCGCCGCCTCAGACGAGCGCCCGGCCCGCCGCCCCGAGGGCGATCGCGGCGGCCACCGCAGCGGCGATCGCAAGCCCGGCGAGCGCAGCTATGCGCCGAGGCGGCGCAGCGGCGGCGTCGGCAAGCATGCCGGCGCGGTGCGGCGTACCGGACAGCGTTGATCCTCGAAGGGCGGTCGAAAGGCCGCCCTTTCTTATTCAGGCCGCGCGATCTGGCAAAAGCAGGCTAGCGTCGCCGTAGCTGTAGAAGCGATAGCCGGCCGCGATCGCATGATCGTAGGCTGCCAGCATCCGCTCCCGCCCCATCAGCGCCGATACCAGCATGAACAGAGTCGATCGCGGCAGATGGAAGTTCGTCATCAGCCCGTCGATCCCGCGAAAGCGGTAGCCGGGCGTGATGAAGATCGCGGTGTCGCCTTCGAAGGGGCGGATAATACCTGCATCGTCCGCCGCGCTCTCGATCAGGCGGAGGCTTGTCGTGCCGACGGCGATCACGCGGCCACCGTTTGCACGCACCCTGTTTAGCCGGTCGGCGGTCTCGGCATCGAGCCGGCCCCACTCGGCATGCATCCTATGGTCGGCGGTGTCGTCAACCTTCATAGGCAGAAAGGTGCCGGCCCCGACATGGAGCGTAAGCGTGGCGTGGCGGATGCCCGCCGCCTCCAAGGCAGCGAGCAGGCCGGGGGTGAAATGCAGTGCCGCGGTCGGCGCCGCGACCGCCCCCTCTTCTCGCGCGAACATCGTCTGATAATCATCGGCGTCGCGTGCATCGGCCGGGCGCTTGCCGGCGATGTAGGGCGGCAGCGGCATCCGCCCCGCCCGCTCCAGCAGCAACTCGACCGGCTCCTCGCCGGCAAAGGTCAGCAGGATCGACCCGTCCTCGCCCCGCTCGCCCGCGACGGCACGGACGCCTGCGCCGAAATCGATCGTATCGCCTTCCCGAACGCGCTTGGCATTGCGCACGAAAGCCCGCCAGGCGCGCGGCCCCTCGCGCTTGTGCAGCGTCGCGCCGATCCGGGCATTTCCGCGCATGCCCTCAAGCTGCGCCGGGATGACGCGCGTATCGTTGAAGACCAGCAGATCGCCCGCGCGCAGACAGGCCGGCAGATCGCTGACATGGTGATCGGATCGATCGGCTCCATCCAGCACGAGCATTCGCGCCGCGTCGCGGGGGGTGGCCGGGCGCAGCGCGATGTAGTCCGCCGGCAAGGCGAAATCGAACAGATCGACTAGCATCAGGCGTTCGTCCGGCGCCTATTCAGCGGCGGCGCTTCCGCGCGGTGGGCGGAGTGGATAGCGCCTCTGCCGCATCCCCCGCCGCCCGAGCCGCACCATCGGCCGAGGCCTTGGCCGCGGCGGCGCGTTCGGCGGCCGTCGCCCGATCCCCGGCGGAGGCGGCGCGGGCAGCGCCCTCTGCCGCGATCGCCGCATCGACCGACTGCGCCGAAGCGGCATCGGCGGCGGCGGAGGCCGCGTCCCCGGCCCGGGCGGCGCTGGGAGCGGG
>CAJYJW010000188.1 GCA_913775025.1 uncultured Sphingomonas sp.
CGGCAAGTATTAAACTCGTAGCAGGTCTTAGGGTCAGGACCCATTGATGTGAGCGTCGCGATCTGATTCAGACTCCACAAGCAGACTGGGATGAGGGACCTGTTTTGGCTTACGGATGAGCAGATGGAGCGGTTGAGGCCGTTCTTTCCGAAGAGCTCATCCGGTCCTCGGTAGCAATTCTCGAATATCTGGAAGAGCGTTTTCCATCGCCGGACCTGCTGGGCGCGACGCCGGAACGGCGTGCGCGCACGCGCGGGCTGGTGAGTGTTCTGGACGATGCCTCGACGCAATTCGGCATTTGGTGCCACAAGGCGAGCCCTTTTTTCGCCGGACGTGAGCTTCAAGGCCGTGAGGCCGCTACCTTCGCGGCGGACGCCTATATCGGGCGCTTGCGGATGCTTGACAGACTGGCCGGCGAGATGGCCGGGCCGTTCCTAGCCGGCGAGCATGTCACAATCGCGGACTGCATCGCCATGGCGACGTTGCAGTTTGCCGGAGGTGTTTACGGCGTGCCGTTGCCGAGTGATTGCTCAATACTGGCGGACTGGTACGCTATGTTCGCCAAACGGCCGAGCGCTGCGCCTGTCGCTTACCCGGCTCCGCTGCTCACGCTGGCATTTGGCTTACCCGAGGTCTGCCCACCATCTGCGTAATCGTGGCTCGCCGCTTTCACCCTCGGATTGGAGATCGGCGTGGAGCGTCACAACCGAACGGTGGTGATACCGCGCTGATCGCCATCGTCCTGCCACGTCGAACCAATCTCGGCCGCTTGTCGATAGAAGGGGAGGTCTCGAAAGCGGTCATACGTTCAAGCGCCGATGGCTTGCCGGCGCAACCTGTCCTTGGGCAGCACGCATCAGGGGACACCGCCGCCGCCAGACGATATGGGGTCGGGATGGCCCGGCTAATCCTGTTCAACAAACCTTTCGGGGTGTTGTCGCAATTTACCGATACCGGATCGCCGTCGGTTCGGTCGACATTGTCGGATTTCATCGAGGTAAAGGGGGTCTATCCCGCCGGGAGGCTGGATCGGGACAGCGAGGGCCTTCTCTTGTTATGTGACGACGGGCGGCTGCAGGCGCGGATCGCCGATCCGCGCTTCAAGATGCCGAAGACATATCTGGTGCAGGTGGAAGGCGATCCGCAGGAGCCGGAACTGGAGCGCTTGCGGCAGGGCGTCCGGCTGAACGATGGCATGACGTTGCCTGCAGGCGTCGCCCGCATCCAGCCGCCAGACCTGTGGCCGCGCGATCCGCCGATACGCCAGCGCCGCTTCATCCCCGACAGTTGGCTCGAAATCACCATCCGCGAAGGGCGCAACCGGCAGGTGAGACGCATGACGGCGGCGGTCGGCCTGCCTACCCTGAGGCTGATCCGCTGGTCGATTGGGAATTGGTCCGTCGCCCGGATCGCGCCGGGCCATTTCTCGGAATTATCCGTTCGACCAGGTGCTGGGTTCCAATGAATTATCGCCACTCCTTCCATGCCGGCAACAGCGCCGATGTCGTGAAGCATAGCCTGCTGATCGCTCTCGTTCGGGCGTTGCAGCAGAAACCGGGCGCGCTTACCCTGATCGACACCCATGCCGGCTGCGGGCTTTACGACCTCGGCGGCGAGCAGGCCCGACGCACGGGCGAAGCCGCGCAAGGGGTGGCGCGGGCCTTTGCAGACCCTAACCCCATGCTCGAGGACTATCGCGCGGTCGTACGGGCGGTGAACGTCGGGACCGAGCCACGTCTCTATCCCGGCTCGCCGCGATTTCTGCAGCAGCTTTTGCGCCCGCAGGATGTTCTGATCCTCAACGAGAAGCATCCCGAGGACGTCGATGCCCTGCGCCGCGTGATGCGAGGCACGCCGGCTGCCGTGCATGAACGCGATGCCTATGAGCTGTGGCTGGCGATGGTTCCGACCCGCACGGGTCGCGGCATGGTGGTGGTGGATCCACCCTATGAACAGACAGACGAACGCGCGCGCATCACCGACACCCTCACCGCAGCGCACCGCAAATGGGCGCACGGCGTGACGATGATCTGGTATCCGCTGAAAGACCGCGTGACGCACCAACGGTGGAAGGGTAATTTGCGCAAGCTCGGCATCCCGAAGTTCATGTCGGTGGAGCATCGGTTGTATGATGCCGACCAGCCCGGCCTCTATAACGGAGCGGGCCTGTTCATCGTCAATCCGCCCTACGTCTTCGTTCAGGCGCTGCCTCCTTTGATGGAGGCTCTTCGCATCGCGTTGGCGCCCGAAGGGCACAGGGGCAAGATCACGGCCGAGTGGTTGGACAATCGAGGATGGGCCTGACTACAAAGCCGATCGTCTATACGCATTCGTCACGGTATGCCCGCCTTCGAGCGATCGGTCGCCTCGCTGTCATTGAACCGCCCCGGGTTTGTCGGAGGCGTTGGGTTGTGAGTCATGCTGCCATATCGATGATGTCCGCGGCCGCATAATATTGCTCCTCGGCTTCGGCAGGCGGGATGTTGCCGATCGGCTCCAGCAGCTGGCCATGGTTGAACCAGTCGCCCTTCGCCTGCCTTCCAACGACGCTACGCATCGCCGGAAGCTTATTGGCAGGCTTCGCCCATTCGAGCGTGGCATACTCGACCGCCTCAAAGCTGCGCCACGGCCCGCGTCGATGGATCACCTCGGCTTTGCAGAGGCCTTTGATGGTCTCGGCCAAAGCGTTGTCGTAGCTGTCCCCGACGCTGCCGACCGAGGGTTCGATCCCGGCCTCGGCAAGGCGTTCGATGTACTTGATCGGCACGTATTGCGACCCGCGGTCGCTATGGTGGACTAGGCCACCGCGATGAACCGGCCGACGATCGTGCAGCGCCTGCTCGAGCGCATCCAGGACGAAGCTGGCATGCGCCGTCCTGCTGACCCGCCACCCGACGATCCGCTTGGCGTAGGTGTCTATGACGAAGGCGACGTAGACGAACCCCGCCCAG
>CAJYJW010000189.1 GCA_913775025.1 uncultured Sphingomonas sp.
CGCACCGCGTTCAATCCGGTGATCTACGAGGTGCTCGATTTCGGCATCTCGATCTATGATGCGAATCTGGAACTGATCGCGGACGCGCCTGGCCTGGCCTTCTTTCTGGGCGCGAACGATTATGCGATCGCCAAGGGGGTCGCGCATGTCGGGCTGGAGACGTTGCGCCCCGGCGACATCGTCATCATGAATTATCCCTACTGGAATTCGGCGCATGCGATGGATGCGACGCTGTTCGCGCCCGTCTTCGCGCCGGGCGCTGACCGGCCGTTCGCCTTCACCTGCATCCGCGCGCACTGGATGGATCTCGGCGCGAAGGATCCGGGCTATGTGCTCGATTCAACCGACATGCATCAGGAAGGCCTCATCTTTCCCGGCACGCGCATCTATCGCGACGGGCAGCCCGTACCCGACATCATCGACCTGATCCGCTTCAACTCGCGCATGCCGGGGCCGGTGCTCGGCGATCTCGATGCGCAGGTGGCGGCCACGCGAACGGGCATCACCCGGCTGAACGCCATCCTGGAGAAGTTCGGCGCGGCGGCGTTCGACGAAGCGGTGAGCCGCATCAAGACGCACAGCGAAACCCTCGTGAAGAAGGCGCTGGCAGAGCTGCCCCGCGGCAGCTGGGAGGCGGGCGATATCGTCGACGACGATGGCGTCAGCGACGATCCGGTGCCGATCCACGTGCGCGTGACGATAGACGAGAATGGCATGACGTGCGACTTCTCCGGCTCGTCGCCGGCGGTGCGCGGGCCGATCAACATCCCGATCGGCCTGACCGAGACGATCTGCAAATTCGTGCTGAAATCGCTTACCACGCCGATGCAGCGCAACAACGCCGGCTCCTTCCGGGCGCTGAAGGTGATCGCGCCTGAGGGGAACCTGTTCCATGCGGTCTATCCCTCGGCCACCTTCACGCAATGGCCGGCGCATCTGGCGCTCGAACTGGTGTACAAAGCCTTGGCGCAGGGCATGCCGGAGCGGATCGCGGCTTGCTCCGGCGGCGATACGCTCGGCTTCATGATGATCGGCACCAGCCGCGTCACGGGGGAGATGTACGCGGTTTCGAACAACGAGCCGGTCGGCTGGGGGGCGAGCGTCGATGCGGACGGCATCAACGCCACGAACCACATCTCGGGCAGCCTCGTGCGCAACACCCCGATCGAGGTCATCGAGATGAAGACCGGCATGATGATGGAAGCGTTCGAGATCGTTGCGGATACCGGCGGCGCGGGGCGGAACCGGGGCGGCGCCGGCACGGAGCGGCGCATCCGTTTCGTCGAGGATGGCGAATTCCTGTCGATCACCAAGCGCAGCAAGGAAAAGCCCTGGTCGCTGGAAGGCGGCGAGCAGCCCGAGCCGAACGCGATGATCGTCGGCGTGGGGACAGCTGAGGAGCGCAAGGTCGGCACCTATCGCCTGCCGGTGCGGGACGGGGACCGGATGATCGCGAAGGCCGCCGGCGGCGCGGGCTATGGCGATCCCGCCCACCGCGCTCCCGCCGCCGTGCTCGAAGACGTGCTGGACGGCTATGTCTCCCGCCAGGCGGCACGCGACATCTACAAGGTGGTGCTACGCGACGACGCGATCGACGAGGCGGCGACGACCGCGTTGCGCGCCGCATGACCCCGGCCGCCCCCGACCCCTCCGCCGACCGGTCGATCGACCGCCGGACGCTGCTGGGCACGGGGGTGCTGGCCGGGGGCGTGGGGCTCGGCCTCGCCGGCCTTGCCTCGTCGCCCGCCTACGACAGCCGGCTGACGCCCGGCGCGGCGACGTTGGTCGGTCGTCTGGCGGATTGTCTGCTGCCGCGAACCGACACGGCGAGCGCCGGCGCGCCGGACAATGCCGCCTTCATCCTGCGGGGGCTTGAGGCTGGCCTGTTCGGTGCGTCCCCTGCCTCGCTCAACCGCGTCTGGCGGCTGCTCGACAAGCGGCAGAGCGTGCCGTTCCTCGATCTCGACCGGAGCGGACAGGCAGCCGCCCTCGCCGCTCTCGATGCGGAGGTGTTCGCCCCGAAAGGCCCGGCCGGGACCGGTTGGCGGCAGGTGAAGGCGCTGATCCTGGCGTCCTATTACACATCCGAGGAAGGCGCCTCACGCGCGTTGCGCTACGATCTGGTGCCGGGGCGATACGATCCCGACGTTTCCGTCGACGCGACCACCCGCTCCTTCTCTAGCGACTGGGCGGGTTCCTTCCCCGTCCCCGTAGAAGGCCGCTGACATGCCGATGTTCGATGCCATCGTGATCGGCTCCGGAATCACCGGGGGCTGGGCGGCCAAGGAACTGACCGAGCGCGGCCTGAAGGTGATGATGATCGAGCGCGGCCCGATGATCGAGCATGGCGCGGGCTACACCACGGAAACGACAGCGCCGTGGGATCTGCCCTATCGCGGCTTTGGCGATCCCCGCCTGTTCGCCCGGGACTATGCCGTCCAGAGCAAGGGCATGGGGTTCGACGAATGGACCTATCGCCACTTCGTCTCCGATGCCCAGCACCCCTATCAAACGACCACGGCCGATCCGTTCCAGTGGCGGCGGGGCTATCAACTCGGCGGGAAATCGCTGCTCTGGGGCAGGCAGTGCTACCGCATGAGCGACCTCGATTTCGCGGCGAACGCGGCGGACGGGCACGGCGTCGACTGGCCGATCCGCTATGCCGATCTCGCGCCCTGGTACGATCACGTCGAGGAATTCATCGGCGTATCCGGATCGCGTGACGGCCTGCCGCAGCTTCCCGACGGCGTCTATCAGCCGCCGATGGCGCTCAATCCGGTCGAGCAGGCGATCAAGGCCGGGGTGGAGACGCGATGGCCGGATCGCCGCGTCACGATCGGCCGCACCTCCAACCTCACCGAGCCGAAGCCCGGGCGCGCGAAATGCCAGTATCGGAACATCTGCGCGCGCGGCTGCTCGTTCGGGGCCTATTTCAGCACGCAAAGCTCCACCTTGCCGGCGGCGCAGGCGACGGGTCGCCTGACGCTCAAGACCGATGCCGTGGTGGAACGCATCCTTCATGACCCGATGACGGGCCGCGCGACGGGAGTGGAGATACTCGACACGAACACGCACACGCGCAGCCGTGTCACCGCGCGGACGATCTTCACCTGCGCGGGCACGATCAACAGCGTCGGCGTGCTGCTGCGTTCGACCAGCGAGACGTTCCCGCATGGGCTGGGCAACACCCACGACGTGCTCGGCCGCTATCTCATGGATCACGCCCTCACCGCCTCGGTGATCGCGGAAATACCGGGGTTCGAACGGCACACCTATTTCGGCAATCGCCCGGCGCCGTTCATCATCCCGCGCTACTATAACCTCGCCAACCGAGAGGCCGAGGTGCTGCGCGGCTATTCCTTCCAGGCGATCACCTACCGGCGCGGCTGGCCGCAGGGCATCAACCGCGAAGGGGTCGGTAAGACGTACAAGGAAGGACTACACGCGCCAGGACCCTGGATCCTCTTTCTCGGGGCGTTCGCCGAGACGCTGCCGGATGCCGCGAACCGCATCACGCTGGCGAACGACGCGGTGGATGCGGACGGCCTGCCGCAGATGCGGATCGCATTCCGCTATGGCGCGAACGAGCGGGCCTTGCTCGCCCGCGCGCAGGGGGAGGCGCAGGCCATGGTCGGCCAGGTGAACGCAAAGATCCTGTCGACCTCGGGCGAGCCTGGGCCTGGCGGATCCGCCGTTCACGAAATGGGCGGTGCGCACATGGGCCACGATCCGGCGACCTCGATCGTCAATCGCAACAACCAGATCCATGCCGTGCCGAACGTCTTCGTGACGGACGGGGCGGCGATGACCTCAAGCGCGTGCCAGAACCCCTCGCTCACATACATGGCGATGACGGCGCGGGCCGCGGCCTTCGCGGTGGAGCAGATGCGGACGGGTCTTCTGTAAGCGGCCGCCTGCGATCCGGCGGGGGGCTTGCAAGCGCCACGTAAGAATACCTTACGCCACGGTTGGGCGCCGTCTCCCGCCGCCGGTCAACGCCACCCTTGCTCAGGCCGGGACCCGGCCGATCGGATAGAGCAGGTGTCGCGGATCCTGATAGGGCGAGCGGCTATAGAACCATTTGAGCCGCGCCATAGGATCGGCCGCGAATATCGGATCGGCCGCCAGCGCCGCCTCGAACGCCGCTTTCAAGGCCGGATCGGTAGCGAGCATCTCGTCCGCCATCGGTGCAACGACATAGGCCTCCATATACTCCACCTCATCAAGGCAGCCGGAGATGAACCCTTGCGCGAACAGGGAGTCGACGCAGGCCGGCTCCAGCATGTGGATCGCGAGATCGCCAAGCGGTTGATCGGCCGGCACATAGACCGATCCCGCCGGAAACGTCTCCCGTCGCGTTTCGACCCTGGAACAGTCAGCCCGCACCCCGACACGCCGTTCGGACATGCGGGGGGACAGTTGCACGTCGGCCAGCCTGATCATCTCCACCGTGACGGTGACATCGTCCGCGGCCTTCTCCATGCGCACGCCATGACGCGCGAGGCGATCGATCACATCGGGTTCCGAAACCGGTATCCAGTAACCGCGCGGTCTGGCGATGACGATATCGGGCACTGAGCCGTACACCGGCGTATCGACGGCCTCCAGGGGCGTGCCCAGCCAGCGCACCTCGGCCGCACCGGATGCCGGCGACTGGTAGAATTCCGATGCAATCGGATGGAAGGAGACCGAACGGGCCGGTTCGGACGCCGCCGCCCAGGTAAGAACAGGTCGCGGCGCATGGCGATCGCGATCTTCCGCCGTCGCCTTGCGAAGATCGGCGACGCCGTCCGCCGCAGCGGCCAGCGATGCCTCTAGCAGGGCGTAGGTACCCAGCACGCGCTGCCGCACGGGCTTGAGGGAGTGATTTTCGACCAGCACCGTCGCCAGGTGGCGCAGGTCGCCATAGCCATGCGAGAAGCGCGGCGGGAAGGCGGGCAGCGCGAGGCCGAGTTCGGGTTTGCGATCATCCAGCGCGAGGATCAGCGGGCCGGGGTGGTGGCCCCGTTCCCGCATGCCGCCGCACACGGCCGGGCGATAATGCTCCTCCAGCCAGGCGCTGATCGCGGGAGACGCCGAATAGGCCGCCTCCTGAAAGCCGAAGGTGATGTCATATTGATAGTCGAGCCCGTCGGTCACATGCATATCGACATACAGGTCCGGATCGACAAAGCCGATCAGCGCGAGCATCGCCCGCATCTCCGGCGATTCCGCCTTCACGAAATCGCGGTTGAGGTTCAGGCCCTGCGCGGATGCGCGCCATCCCTGCTCGTTCGGGCCGCGCTGGTTCGGGCGGCTGTAGACGGAACGACGCTCATGCCCGTCGGGGTTGAAGACGGGGACGAAATACCAATCCGCGCCGTCCACCAGATCCTCGCGCCCACGAAACGCGATATCCCGCAACAGCATCAGGCCGGCGTCCTTGCCGTCGATCTCGCCGGGATGGATGCCGCACTGGGTCAGCACGCGCGCCCGGCTGCCGTGCGTTCTCCCGGCGCGCGCCGCCACATGATCCCTGCTGACGGTGACAAGCGTGAGCGGCCGACCCTCGATCGAGGTGCCGTAGCGGGTGATCGAAATCAACGGCGATTGCGCCGCCACGCTTTCGAGAAAAGCGATCGTCTCGCCATAGGTCGGCGTCGTATCGAACCCGCTCGTCTCGGCGGGGGTACGCCAGTTATCACCGGCTGACGCGATGAGGCTTTCGCTCTGCCCCGTCCAGGCGGCCACGGGAGGAAGTGGGGCGCGACGATCGCCGGGCCAGAAGGTCGGTGTGATGGACATGCTTTTCATTCCGACTGGAGACGCCATACACCCGTGGCGATCAGCGCAATTGCTGGCCGCATAGTGCGACAGGGCATGGAGCGCATCAAGCGCGGCCCCTGCAGCGTGTCATTGCGTGATGCGCAACATGCGATCGCGAAGTCTGGCCCGCTGCGCGAAAAGATGCCTCGCCACCAGACATTTTGCGGAAACGTGCGGATGCAAATCGGCCTTTGTCGTGCCGAGGATCCTCCCTTCGCGAGAGCATCGCCTGCCCCGTCGGGAAGAATGGCGCTGCGGCGCGATCAGGTTCGAAATGCGGTGTGGCGTGCCGCGTCGGCGTCATCGCGGCACGCAAGGCACGCCGATGTGGAGGACAGCATATGACCGGCATTCCGATACCGCCATGTGAATTGGGCCGCCACCGTGCCGGGCGGCGGTGGCGTGACGAGAACGATACCTATGAGCGCTCGCGCTGCATCGACTGCAAGCACATGATCCTGCGCTCCCTCGCCACGCGGCGGTGGATCATATCGACCTATCTCGCCTGATCGATAACGGGCCGGGGGAGGCGAAACTCCCCCGGCCCGAAGGCTAGAAAAGCCTCGCACCGAGATTCAGATCGAAGCGACAGCGTATGCGCACCGATCCGTAGGCGGGCGCCATCTCGTGCAGCGCACCCGCCCCGCCATCGACGATGGCGGCGGTCCTGCCACGCCGCGCTTCGGCGGTGATGGTCACAGGCGGCCGCCTCACTGGAACGATGCTCCCGCCGCAAGCGCCTGCGATGGGCTGCACCCCTGCTGCTCCAGGAAGGAATTCAACGTCGTCACAAGCGCCTGCGCGACAGGGATAGGCAGGGTGACGCGGCCGACGACGACGCGCTCCATCACCGGGTGGGTGCGGCTGTGATCGCAACGCACGCTGTCCAGCGTCAACTGCACCATGCCGGCCGAGTGACAGAAACCGGCGAAGCCCGATGCGAACAGCTCGGGTGCGAAGGGATTGTCGATAAGCGACGGCTGGGCCGGCTCCTCCGGCTGGGATCGCGGGAATTCGGGACGCGGGGACACGAACATAAGAAATACCTTTCTTCGGCGATGGCGTGACGACGAAACAGCCGGGTGTTGCCGGGGCCATCCATCGAATCGCCATGACCTGTTGTGCAAATGTCACGTGTCCGGAATATTTCTTCATCTTGATGCCTGAAGCTGGCGGTCTATGTCCGCGACGTTTCCGGTCGGAAACATCCGGCGCATCGACGCGCGTCATCCTGCTCCCGATCGGAGGAAGCGGATGGGATCGACAGGCATCAATGCGGTCATCGCTAGGGCGATGGGGCTGCGACTGATCAGCGACATGAACGAGCGGCTGTGCATGGCGGGCGTGCGCCCCCTGCTTGATCGGAAGCGCCAGGATCGGCTGAATGCCATCCGCACGGCGGGCATCCTGTTCATCCATGTCCCGAAGAATGCCGGCATGGCGATTTCGCAGGCCCTGTACGGTTGCCAGGTGAAGCATGTCTCGGTGCGATATTATGACCGTGTCGCGCCGGAACTGCTGCGGACGCTGGATAGCGTCGCCGTCATCCGAGATCTGGTCGAGCGTTTCGTCTCGGCCTATGATTATGCCCGCGCGGGCGGCACGAGGGACAATCGAATATCCGCACCCTTCCGCCGCCAATATCGGGGCTTCGCATCGCTGGACGACGCGCTCGATCACGTCGATCATGTCTTTCGCCCTCAGGCATGGTATGTGGCCGACGGTGTAGGGGCGATCCGCGTCCGCCGGCTGGTCCGGTACGAGCGGACGGGGTTGCTCGGCCGCGTGTGGGAGCGGGGCGGCAGCATGCCGGTGGTGAACCGGGCGAGCGCGGCTACGACACTGTGCACCCGATCGCAGGCCGCGCGCATCCGGCATCTCTATCAGGGCGATATGGCGGCGGCACCTGTCAGCGACGCAGCGATGTCCCGCGACAAACCGGGGTGATGCGGCCTGGCCGTGCAGGCCTGTCAGGCGGGTAGTGCGACCGTCGCGACGACACCACCCTGTCGCCGGTTTTGAAGCGTGGCATCCCCGCCATGCGCGCGTGCGACGCCGCGAACGCTCGCGAGACCCAGGCCAATACCCCCGGTATCGCGGTTGCGGGACTGTTCGCCGCGATAGAATGGCTCGAACACGCGCGGCAGTTCGTCCTCCGGCACGCCGGGTCCGCGATCCCGCACCTCGATCAGCGCATGGCGACCCTCGCTTCGCAGGCGGACCTCGGCCTCGCCGGCGTAACGCAGCGCATTGCCGATCAGGTTGTTCAACACCGTCCGCAACGCCACGGCATCCCCCTCGATCACCGGGCTTTCGCCGAGCGAGAGGCGCACCGGCTCGCCGCGATCGGCATAATCGTCGACCACGCTTTCCGCCAGCGAGCGAAGATCCAGCCGACGTCTGTTGCCCGGCGCGCTCACGTCGCGGACATAGGCGGCGGTCGCCTGGATCATCGCCTCCATCTCCGCCACCTCGCCTTCACAGCCGGCGCGGACAGCGGCGGGCACATGTTCCAGCCGAAGCGAAAGCCGCATCAGCGGCGTCCGCAGATCATGGGCGATCGCGCCGATCATCAGCGTGCGATCCTCGACATATTGATTGAGCTGGCGCTGCATCTCGTTGAAGGCGGCCGCGGCATCGGCGATTTCGGCAGGCCCCTCCACCGGGAGCGGCGCGGCGCGCGGATCGCGCCCGATGCGTTCGGCGGCCGCCGCGAACAGACCGATCGGCCGCGCGACCCGCCGGGCCAGAAGCCAGGCGAACGGAATCGCGGCGGCAAATGCGGCAAACAACCAGAGGACGGATCGCCGCCGCCACGCGCTGCTGCGGCTGTCAGTCGGCCGCGCCGCGGTCCAGCGTCCGTCCGGACGGCGCACCGCGGCGACGAAATCGCCTACGAGCACGCCGTCCGTCACGTCCGGTTCGGCATCGAAGGGACGCGGACGGAGCGGCGGGACGGGGATCATGCTCCGCCCATCAGACTGGCCGATATGAACCTGATCGAGCGGCCGGCCAAGCTGGAGCGCCAGCGCCCGGCTGAGCGCCTGCGACATCGGGCCGCGTTCCTCGGGCGGATCGGCGTCGATCGAGAGGCGGATCTCGCGGGTGGGATCGTTGCCGCTGCGCAGCGCCGCTGCGACCTGAGTCACGCTGTAAAGCCTTGGCGGCGGCGGCCCGACCAGCATCTGCAGCGCGAGATTGACGAGTTGCACGGCCAGAACGCAGGCGATCATCATCGCAAGCACGCGTACGAACACCGTGCCCCGGGCGGGGCGGGGCCATTTCATCGCCGCGTCACGGGCGGAACCAATAGATAGCCTTCATGGCGCACGGTGCGGATCATTTCATCGTGCCCCGCGCGCAGCTTGCGCCGCAGCCGGCTGATCTGGACATCGACCGCGCGATCGAATGCGTCCGAATCCGGGCCGCGCGCCGCCTCGAGCAGGCTCTCGCGGGAGAGGACGCGGCGCGGACGCTCCACCAGCACCCGCAGGATGGCGAATTCGCCATCGGTAAGGCCGATCAGAACGCCATCGGGATCGGTCAACTCATGCGCGGCGATATCCATCGTCCAGCCGGCGAAGATGTAGCGCGTGCCGGTCGGCTCGGCCGTCCGCCCGCGCGTGCGGAGCGCGGCGCGGACGGTGGCGACCACCTCGCGCGTGCTGCACGGCTTGGGAAGATAGTGGCTGGCGCCGAGCTCAAGGCCAAGCACACGGTCCCGCTCCTCGCCAAGCGCGCTGAGGAAGACGATAGGCGGCGCGCCCCCGGTGCTACCCAGCCGGCGACATGCGGCGATGCCGTCCTCACCGGGCATCATGACGTCGAGCACGATCAGATCCACGTTTTCCCGTAGCAGCGTCCGATCCATCTCCCGCGTATTGGCGGCGGTGGAGGTGCGGAAGCCCCGGGTGCTCAGCGCCTTGGACAGCAATTGCCGGATGCCGAAGTCGTCGTCGACGATCAGGATATGGGGCTCGGCGACTTCCATGTGGACGGACTGCATCGCTATCGCCGGCTCCCGCTGCCCGGCTTGCGTCAATGCCATAGCGCAAGGTTCGGATCGGGCGAAGCGGAATGCGGGCTGGCGGTTGCCCCCGTGGCCAGCGACAGCAACGCCCGATCGGGATCGAGCAAAGCGAGCAGGGCGCGGGCGGAATAGAGGCGGGAAAGCTCGCGATGCGCCGCCGCTGCGCGAATGCCGCCGGCGTTGATGGCCGCCACCGCCTCCTCGCGGGCACGGCGGCTGGCATAGGCGAATTCAACCTTCGGATCGAACATGGCGTACTCCTCGCTGGTCCGCCTCGGCCCTGCCTCATCGAAATGTCCGGCATATGTCCCGCATCGACGGAGAACAGCTATGGTGCGAGCGGCCGCCCTGATCGGTTCTTGGCGAGAGGCGACATGATATTGATCTTCGGCGTCGGCGGCCGGGATGTTGCCGATGGGCTTCAACAGGCGACGATGGTCGAACCGGTCGCCCCTCGCCTGCCTTCCAACGATGCTGCGCATCGCCGGAATCTTCAAGGCAGGCTTCGCCCGTTCGAGCGTGGCATATTCGACGGCTTCGAAGCTGCGCCAAGGTGCGGCTGGCATATGTATCGATGACGAAGGCGACGTAGACGACCCCCGCCCAGAATGGGGGAGCGCTACTGGCAGCCGATCTTTCGGCGGTTCGCTGAGCGGGCATTGAGGAAGCACATCGATGCCGGCGCGACCAGCGGCGGATGCTGTCACCCGTATGCACCCCGTCGCTGGCAATGGCGATCGCCTGTCGTGCTGCCTGAATTGGGGCCACTGTGGTTTGTAACGTAATATGCATGTCACGGACGCTTCTCGCGAGCGTAACGCGGCTCCCTTAGCCGCCGCTAAATACCAGACAAATCAGGGGAAGTCATGCTTTCGAGAACGGCGCGAATGCGCCTGCTCGCAGGGGGCGCATTGCTGTGCGCACCAGCCGCGATCCATGCCGGCCAAGTGGTCGGCACCGTCGCCGATGCCAGCGGGACGCGTGTTCTGCAGAGCGCGCAGGTGACGATCGTCGAGCTTGGTCGCACCGTGGAGGCGGATGCGGCCGGCCGTTATCGCTTCGCTGATGTGCCCGCCGGCCGATACACGCTGCGCGTACTCTATACCAGCGCCGACCCCGTGGACCTGCCCATCGTCGTCGATGCGACAGGTAATCTTGTGCGGGACGTCAGCGTCGGCGAGCGCGGCGACATCCTCGTCACCGGCCAGCGCGCGAATCTCGCCAGTTCCTTAAGCCGCCAGCGCGGCGCGGACGGCGTGGAGAGCGTGCTGACGCGGGACTCGATCGGCCAGTTTCCTGATCAGAACGCCGCCGAGGCGATCCGCCGAGCCCCTGGCGTCAACGTCCTCAACGATCAGGGCGAAGGCCGCTTCGTCGCCGTGCGCGGGCTGGATCCCAGCCTCAACGCCGCCTCGATCAACGGCGTCCGCGTGCCCGCGCCGGAGGCGGATACGCGATCGGTCGCGCTCGACGTCGTCGCATCCGAATTGATCGAATCGATCGAGATCAAGAAGTCGCTGACCCCGGATATGGACGCCGACACGATCGGCGCTTCGGTCGAGATCAATACGACCAGCGCCTTCGATCGCAAGAAGGATCTGCTCGCCGGTTCGCTGGAGGGTTCCTACAACCGCTATTCGGGCGAGGTGACCCCCAAGGGCGCGGTCAGCTTCTCGACGCGGATCACGGACAATTTCGGCATCTCGGGCGGCGCATCCTATTATCTGCGCAAATTCGAGACGGACAATATCGAGATGGACGGCTGGAAAACCGACGATGCCGGCAACGGCTTTGCCGACAGCGTCGAATATCGCGATTACGACGTCCGCCGCCTGCGCACCGGCGGGTCGCTGTCGCTCGACTGGAAGCCGGCGGACTCGACCCGGCTCTATGCCCGCGGCATCTACAATCGCTTCACCGATCAGGAGGATCGCCGCCGCCTCGTCTTCGAGTTTGATGAGGATCCCGCGATCTCATCCGTAACGGGCGCAAGCTTCGACAGCGCGGATGGGCGCATCCGGGTCGAGCGTGACCTGAAGGACCGGTTCGAGAAACAGACCATCCAGAGCTATTCTGTCGGCGGCGAAACCAATACCGGCCCGTGGCGGCTGCAATATGTCGCCGCATGGTCGCGCGCGTCGGAACTGGAAGGTGGGTCGATCGACCCGATCGTCTTCCGCCGCGACTTCGAGGGCGAGGAAGGTGACGATCTTATCGTTGGCTTCGACTATGGCGATTACAAGCGGCCGCGCTTCACGATCGGCGGCGCAAGCGCGTCCGACTTCGCGAACACCGCCGCCTATCCATTCGACAGCTTCGATCGCACGACGCGCAGCCGCTCGGTCGATCGCGAATGGAATTTTCGCGGCGACGTGACGCATACGTTCGCCCTCGCGGAGGGTACGTTCGACGTGCAGTTCGGCGGCAAGGCGCGATTGCGGAAGAAGAGCTACGACCTCGCAATCGATACCTTCGACGGCTTCGATGGGGACTTCACGCTGGCCGATGTCGCCGGACGCCAGACCTACCGCCTCGCCGACCTAGGCCCTGTGGTCGCGAAGAAGGGAGAGCGCGGTTTCCTCGCCGGCAATGCCGACCGGTTCGAACGCGACGGCCTCGGCTCCGACTTCGCCTCGCTGGCGGAAGATTATGCGGTTGGGGAAGACATCTACTCGGCCTATCTGCTTGGCCGCTACCAAGCCGGGCCGCTGCGCCTGATCGGCGGCGTGCGCATGGAGCACACCCGGAACGACATCCGCGGCAATACGGTCACTTTGAACGAAGACGGCGACGACGGCGAGCAACTGCTGGTCGCACCCAACATGATCCGCCGCAGCTATACCGATTGGCTACCCAGCGCCGTCGCACGCTACGAGGCGACACCCGACGTCGTTCTGCGCGCAGGCGTGTTCAAGAGCCTCGTCCGTCCCTCGATCGGCCAGCTCGCCCCGCGCTTCGCGATCGAGCGCGACGGTGATGATCTGGAGGGCGCGTTCGGCAATCCCGATCTCAAGCCCTATCGTGCCTGGAATGTTGATGCCGGCGTGGAGTGGTATTTCGCCAAATCGAGCGTGTTGCAGGCCGGCTTCTTCGCCAAGAAGATCAAGGACTACATCACTACCATAACCTTCGAAGGCGATGACGCGCCCTATAACGGCGTGTACCGTGGCATCGCCTTCACCGAGGCGGACATTCCCCTGAATGTCGGCAAGGCCAGGATACGCGGCGTGGAGCTTGCCTACTCGCAGGTCTATTCGATGCTGCCCGCCCCGTTCGACGGGCTGCTGACCAACCTCAACTACACCTTTAACGACGCGAAGGGACAAACCTTCGATGGCGACACCGGCGGCCTGCGACATATTCCCCTGCCCGCCTCGTCGCGGCATACGTTCAACGCGGTGCTCGGGTATGAAAAGGGGCCGATCAGCATACGGCTCGCCGGCACCTATCGCGACAAATATCTGGACGAGGTGCAGGCGGTGGCCGCCGAGGACCGCTACGTGCGCCAGCATTTCCAGCTCGATGCCAGCGCTCGCTACCGCATCGCGCGGGGCGTGCAGATATTCGGAGAGTGGGTGAACATAAACAACGCCAAATATGTCGCCTATCAGAATGCGCCCGTCACCCGCCGGCTGCTGCAATATGAGGAATATTCGTACACGTTGAAGTTCGGCATCAGGGCCAACTTCTGATGCGCGCATTGTTCCTCGCCGCCCTGATCGCCACCTCGGCGTCCGCGCAGGGCCCGCTACCGCGCACGCCTGGCACGCCCTACGCCCCCCGGTCGATCCCGGATCGCATCGTGCTGACGGCGGGTGCGGACCCGTCCCGTGAAATGGCGGTCGCGTTCCGCACGGATCGCGCGCAGGCGATCGCGCAGGCGCAGATCGTGCTCGCGGTGGACGGCCCGACGCTGGAGCGCGAGGCCAGGACGATTGCGGGCACTACCCGCGCGATCGACAGCGCGAACGGCAGCGCCAACTACCATCATGTGCGCTTTTCCGATCTTCTCCCGGATCGCGTCTACGCCTATCGCGTGAAGGGTGCAGCCGGCTGGAGCGAGTGGTTCCAGTTCCGCACCGCCGCGCCCGCCTTCCGCCCGTTCCGTTTCCTCTATCTCGGCGATACGCAGAACGGCATCCTGACCTACGCCTCGCGCGTCATCCGCCAGGGCTTCGCGGCCGGGCAGATCGCGCTGACCGTCCACGCCGGCGACCTCGCCGCGCAACGCGACGACCTCGATCATGACGACGAATGGGGCGAGTGGAATCAAGCCGGCGGTTATAATTACGCGCAGGTTCCGCAACTGCCCGCCACCGGCAATCACGAATATGTCGACACCGCGCTGCCCGACGGCCGGGAGAGCCGGAAGCTCGGACCGTATTGGCCCATCCAGTTCGCGCTGCCGGCCAACGGCGTCGATCCGGTCAAACCGACGACCTATTTCGTCGATTACCAGGGGGTGCGTTTCATCATCCTCGATGGCACCGCCGCGCTCGATCTCGGCGCGCTCGATGCACAGACCAGATGGCTCGATGCGACGCTGGCCGCCAGCCGTGCGCAGTGGAACGTCGTCCTGTTCCACCAGCCGATCTTCACCTGTGCCCGGCCCAACGACACCGAGGCTTTGAAGGCGGCGTGGAAACCGATTTTCGACAAGCGACGCGTCGATCTGGTGTTGCAGGGGCACGATCATTGCTACAGCCGGCTGACCGCGGAGGCGGGTCGTGCCGCCGGGCAGGCGGCGCGGGCGAAAGGGGCGACGCAGGGACCGGTATACCTCGTATCGGTCACGGGATCGAAAATGTACGCCCTCAACGACCGCGCACGCACCCAGCCCGACCGGACGGCGGAGGCGACCGAACTCTATCAAATCGTCGACGTGGGCGAGAAGCGGCTGTCCTTCCGTACCTATACCGCCAGCGGTATGCTTTACGACAGGTTCGATCTGGAACGCGGCGCCGACGGCCGCAATCGTCTGGCGGAACTCCCGCAAAGCCTTCCGCCCGAGCGGACGTGCCGCGGCAACATCGGCCCGGATGGCGGCGTTTGCGTGGCGCGCGGTAAATGACGAACATTCCGCG
Source organism: uncultured Sphingomonas sp. (assembly GCA_913775025.1). Taxonomy (GTDB): domain Bacteria; phylum Pseudomonadota; class Alphaproteobacteria; order Sphingomonadales; family Sphingomonadaceae; genus Alterirhizorhabdus. The sequence continues at coordinate 14,920 of CAJYJW010000189.1, forward strand.
AGCCATCAAAAGATGGCGTTCTACCCTCCAAGAGTAGCCGATCGCATCAAGCCAACAGAAGCAACGGGAATGGTGTTAAGCTTGAGAGCCCTGCTCAGAAGGTCTTGCCGCGGGGCCGGGATTGGACGGCAGTGCGGTCCGTGTCCTCTGCGTCATCATCATGATCCTCGCCTGACACGGCTTCCGCCGGCAGATACGCCATCGAGTCGATGATGCCGTCGGCGCAGGCCCGCCATAGGATGACATCGATGGTGCCGGCGGCGGTTCGTCCAGATCGTATCGATCGCCGCCGCCTTGCCGGGGTGGCCGAACACGGTGGCGACTGATTGCTGGCCTTCAACGCCGCCATGCAGCGCTCGAAATGGGACGTGCCACGTTGTTGCGCATGCCCGAGTTGCAGATGACTTAGACTGCCTGGCGCGCGAAGCGTTCGGCTATTTTCGCTGGGGCCACCGTCTCCGACCAGGCGATGCGCCCGCCATGGCCTGCGGCACGCACGCGCGCCTCGATATCGCGAAACTGCGCGAGCGTGATCATGCAGACATTTCCTCGGGAGATTATTTTCCGTCAGCGCTTTTCCTGCCGCCGATTGTCAGCGCCGCGAGCGATTGCGGCGGCACGCGATGGCGAGCGCGTCCGTCGTCGGCGGACGAGCCGTAGGAGGTGATCGTCACCCAGCGGAAGCCCGCGCTGTAGCCAGTGACGATGCTGTGATGGCGGTAAGCCCCGCGCCCCCCGATCAGGATTGATGGAATAGCGTTGCGGTCGAGCAGCGCGGGCCAACCGATATCGAAGGGATCGAACGGCCGCTCGATGGTGGCGAGCAACCGCGCCGATCGCGCGATGAATGTCCGCCGCCCGGAATGCGTCGAGCAGCCGGACAGGCCAAGCTCGGCATAAAGCTGGCCGAACCTGTTCACCACGCCGCGCGGGGTCATATGTCCGCCGCGCAGCGAGCGAATGACGGGGCCGCGGCTTGCCCGCCGCCCGCCAGAGCGTGCTCAGCGCCTGCCGCAATGCGCGCGTCGGCGGATGCAGCGCGCACGGCCATTCTTTGCGATGGTGCCCGCAACGCTCAACCGTTCGCTCATGCCGCCGCCGGGACGAGCACCATCGGCCACGACAAGCCGGCAAGCTCGCAGGCCGGCATGGAAGCTGAGCAGCACGATGACGCGGGCGCACGTCGCATCTTTCCATCTTTGGCCATGGCTGAGCAGCCGACGGACGGCCGTCGGCTCCAACACTCTGGCCGGTGTTCCCATGGGGGAGATCCTATAAATATGAGGGAGCGCGCATCTTTCGTAACGAAAACGGAACGAGACGCCAAGGTTGCGGCATACGCGGGGGCAGGCGCCCCGCCGCCGGCCCGTGCACGACACGACGGGACCAGAAGCCTGTGCGTATCCTGTTTCAACCGCTAGCGTTCGCTAGATATCGCCGGGGCTTATTCCCGAAAGGTTACCAAAATTTCGGAGTGAGCGCGGAGACAGGCACATAAGCTATTGGAAAGCTTGGTGACCCCAACGGGACTCGAACCCGTGTTTTCGCCGTGAAAGGGCGACGTCCTAGACCGCTAGACGAAGGGCGCCGTGCGGGGCGAGGGGAGCTATAGTGGGGTTCGGTCGGCAGGGCAACCGGATTGATGGGCTTGACGGGG
>CAJYJW010000190.1 GCA_913775025.1 uncultured Sphingomonas sp.
TCAGCGTCAGTTCCGCCTCAGGCCCCTGCGCCATCAGGCGGAACAGATTCTGGCCGAGCGCGTCGTCCACCTCCTGAAACACCTCGCGGGCAACCGCGCTCGCCTCCGCCAGCGCCGCTCCCATGCCCACCGCCTGGCTGCCCTGTCCGGGAAAGAGGAATGCGCGCATGGGTCTCCACCGTTGGTCGATCAGAAGCGCAGCGGGTTAGAAAGGCCGCGCCGACGATGCAAGCGCGGCGTTCATTCCGCGACCCGCATTGACGCGGCCCCCGGAAGGCGACACCCCTGCACGCATCAAGCCGTTTCGCGGAGTTCTCATGCGTTTTCTCATCACAACCGCGCTGGCGTTGGCCGCCGCGCCCCCCGCACTGGCGCAAGCGCCCGTCAAAAGCGCGCCGCAACCGACCGCGCTGCCCAATGACATACCCGCCGCGCGCGACATCCCCTACCCCGGCACGATCCGCCTGACCGTGGATGCCACCGACACCCGCCGCGGCATATTCCGCGTGAAGGAGGCGATCCCGGTCGCGCCGGCCGCGCGGCGGCTGACGTTGCTCTATCCGGAATGGCTGCCCGGCAATCACGCCCCGCGCGGACCGATCGACGACGTGTCCGGCCTGCGCTTCACCGCCGGCGGCCAGACGCTGACGTGGAAGCGCGATCCGGTGAACGTCTACGCCATCCACATCGACCTGCCGGATGGCGCGAACGAAGTGCAGGCCGAGTTTCAGTATCTTTCTCCCACCGTGCCCGCGCAGGGGCGGGTGGTGATGACGAGCGAGATGCTCAATCTCCAGTGGAACCTCGTCGCCTTCTACCCGGCCGGCTATTTCACGAGGCAGATCCCGGTCGATGCGACGGCGATCCTTCCCGCCGGCTGGCGCTACGGCACGGCGCTGCGTCCGCGCGATGCCGGCGCGACCACCGGCACGATCGCCTTCCAGACGATCAACTTCGACGATCTGGTCGATTCGCCGATGTTCGCTGGCCGCAATTTCCGGCAGGAGCAGCTGACGCCCGACGTCCGCCTCAACATCGTGGCGGACGATGCCGCCGAGCTTGCCGCCACCCCCGACCAGATCGAGAAGCATCGCGAGCTTGTCCGGCAGGCGGTGAAGCTGTTCGGTTCGCAGCATTACGATCATTATGATTTCCTGCTGGCGATCAGCGACAAGCAGGGCGGCATCGGCCTCGAACACCATCGCTCCAGCGAGAATGGGGTGATGCCCGGCTATTTCACCAAATGGGCGGACTTCCCCGGCCGCCGCAACCTGCTGCCACACGAGTTCACCCATAGCTGGGATGGCAAGTACCGGCGCGGGGCAGACGCCTTCACGCCTGATTTCGCCTATCCGATGCGCAATTCGATGCTGTGGGTCTATGAAGGGCAGACGCAATTCTGGGGCTATGTGCTCCAGGCGCGATCAGGCCTCGTCTCGAAGGAGGATACGCTCTCCGCCTATGCGATGATCGCGGCGCTGCACGAGAAGCGGCCGGGCCGCATCTGGCGTCCGCTGGCGGACACCACCAACGACCCCATTCTTTCCGCCCGCCGTCCGCAGCCATGGGTCAGCTGGCAGCGCAGCGAGGACTATTACAACGAGGGGCTGCTTGTCTGGCTGGACGTGGACGCGAAGCTGCGCTCGTTGACGGGGGGCAAGCGGTCGCTGGACGATTTCGCGCGCGCCTTCTTCGGCCCCGGCGATCGCGATTGGGGCGTATCGACCTACGATTATGCCGAAGTGGCGGCGACGCTGAACCGCATCGCTCCGTTCGACTGGGCGGGTTTCCTGAAAGCGCGGGTGGACGATATCGCGCCGCAGGCCCCGCTCGGCTGGCTGGCCGGCAGCGGCTACCGCCTCGCCTATACGCCCGAACCGACCGCTTATTGGCTGTCAGAGGAGAAAGCTCGCAAGATCCTCGACCTCAGCTATTCGCTCGGCCTCGTGCTGGATAATGAGGCGAAGGTCACGCAGGTGATCTGGGATGGCCCCGCCTTCGCCGCCGGCATCACTGTGGGGGCGACCGTGCTGGCGGTGGACGGCCAGGCCTATGATGCTGACGGCTTGAAGCAGGCGATCCGTTCGGCTGCCACCTCCGGCCAGCCGATCGGTCTGCTGGTCAAGAAGGACGATCGCTTCATCACCGCCAGCATCCCCTATAAAGGCGGCCTTCTCTATCCTCGCCTGGAGAAGACGGGCGGCGGCGAGGGTACGCTCGACCGGCTGCTGGCAAGACGCTGACCGACGGCGCATCGGGCGGGTGAGGCTTGCCTTTCCCGCCCGTTCCGCTAAGGCCGCGACTTCGAAGAAAGCCGGAGGGGCGTTCCGCATGGGGCGGCGTCAGCGATCGGCATAGCAAAGGACGTGAGCATGGCTCTATACGAGCATGTGTTTCTCGCGCGTCAGGATCTGGCCCAGGCCCAGATCGATGCGCTGGCGGAAATCGCCACCAAGATCGTAGAGGAAGGCAAGGGCAAGGTCGTGAAGACCGAGACCTGGGGCCTGCGCGGCCTCGCCTATCGCATCCAGAAGAACCGCAAGGCGCATTACGTCATGCTCGAGATCGACGCGCCGGCCGGCGTCGTCGCCGAGCTCGAGCGCCAGCTGGGGATCAACGAAGACATCATCCGCTACATGACCGTCCGCGTCGACGAGCATGAGCAGGGCCCGTCCGCGATGATGCGCCGCAACGAGCGCAGCGACCGCGACCGTGGCGATCGTCGTGGCGGCGGCGGTGGCCGTGGCGACCGCGACCGTGGCCCGCGCGAAGATCGCGGCCCCCGTGAGGATCGTGGCCCGCGCGAGGATCGTCCCCGCGACGACCGTGCGGCCTGAAGGAGCTAGAGACTGATGGCACGCCCCTTTTTCCGCCGCCGCAAGAGCTGCCCCTTCTCCGCGAAGGATGCCCCCCGGATCGACTATAAGGACGTCCGGCTGCTGCAGGGCTTCGTTTCGGAGCGCGGCAAGATCGTTCCCAGCCGCATCACTGCGGTTTCGGCCAAGAAGCAGCGCGAGCTGGCGCAGGCGATCAAGCGCGCCCGCCACATCGGCCTGCTTCCCTACATCGTTAAGTAAGGACCAGCACGCATGGACGTGATCCTGCTAGAGCGCGTCGAGAAGCTCGGCGCCATCGGCGATGTCGTTTCTGTGAAGAACGGCTTCGCCCGCAACTATCTGCTGCCGCGCAAGAAGGCGCTGCGGGCCAACGCCGCGAACAAGAAGGTGTTCGAGGCGAACCGCGCGCAGATCGAGGCGGACAACGCCAACCGCAAGGGTGAGGCCGAGGCCTTCTCGAAGGATATCGACGGCAAGAGCATCACGCTCATCCGTCAGGCCTCCAACGTCGGCGCGCTGTACGGTTCGGTTTCCACCCGCGATCTCGTCGAGGCGCTGGAGGCGGACGGCACCAAGATCAGCAAGAACCAGATTGTTCTCGATCGCCCGATCAAGAATATCGGCCTGCACACCGTGAAGGTGCAGTTGCACCCGGAGGTTTCGGTCTCGATCCAGGTGAACGTCGCCCGTTCGCCGGAGGAGGCCGATCTCCAGGCGCAGGGCGTCGATGTTGCCGCCTCGATGTTCGAGCGCGAAGAATCGGGCTTCACCGAGGATTATGATCCGAACGCGGAGCCGGGCGAGTCCGCCCTCGTTCGCGACGAGGCTCCAGAGCAGGCCTGATCGCCCGCCCGAATAGGACCAGAAAGGCCGCCCGGAGCGATCCGGGCGGCCTTTTGCTGTGTGCTAAAGGCCGAGGCCCAATTGCTCCGTCTCGATCGGCGCGGCCTCATGCAGGAAACCGGAAAGGGTCAGACCGATCAGCCGCACGCCGAGCGGCAACGGCATTAGCGCCGTCAACAGGGCCGCACCTGCCTCGGCGAACGCCGCGCGTGTCATGATGGGCACGGGGAAGCTACGGGCGCGCGTTATCTGGCGGAAATCGGAGAACTTCACCTTAAGCGTCACCGTCTTGCCCCGCAGACCTGCGCGCTCGACGCGGGTCCAGGCGGCGTCGACCGTCACGTCCAATTTCTCGAGCAGATCGGGCAGCGCAATCAGATCATTCTCGAAGGTGCGCTCCGCCCCGACGGACTTGTGAATGCGGTTGGCGCGCACCGGCCGATGATCCTCGCCACGCGCCGCGCCGTAATAATAGCCGGCGGACTTGCCGAACTCCGCCTGCAGCCATTCGAGCGGGCGCGCGCGCAGATCGGCCCCCGTCTCGATCCCCAGACGGGCCATCCGCGCCGCCGTGACCGGTCCGACGCCGTGAAAGCGGGAGACGGGCAGGCTTGCGACGAAGGCGGCGCCCCTTTGCGGCGGGATCACGCAGATACCGTTCGGCTTGTTCTGGTCCGAGGCCAGCTTGGCGATGAACTTGTTGTACGAAACGCCCGCCGACGCGGTGAGCCCCGTGCGCTCCGCGATCTTCGCACGGATCGCCTCGGCGATGGCGGTGGCGGACCCATGCGCCGCGACCGTATCCGTGACGTCGAGATAGGCCTCGTCCAGCGACAGCGGCTCGATCAGGTCGGTATATTCGGCGAAGACGGCGCGGATCTCCGCCGATACCGCCTTATAGACCTCGAACCGGGGCTTGACGAAGATCAGGTCTGGGCAGCGCCGCCGCGCGGTGACGGAGGCCATCGCCGACCGCACGCCGAACCGCCGCGCCTCATAGCTCGCCGCCGCCACCACGCCGCGCTGCGCACCCCCGCCGACCGCAACGGGCTTTCCGCGCAACGCCGGATCGTCCCGCTGCTCGACCGATGCGTAGAAGGCATCCATATCGACATGGATGATCCGCCGCACGCGGGGGGCATCGCCGCCGTCCTGTTCGTCCGCCATGCACGCCCTATAGAACAAAAGGCGATCGAATGGGAGGTGGTCAGACGGTCGCCCGCTGAGCGAAGCCCTCCGCTCCTTCGGCAGCCGCCTCAGCCACCTCGACGCCGCTGACCCGCGCGGATGGCGGCCCCTCATGGCAATCGCGGATCAGCGCCTCTATCGCGGCGGGATCGCCCTCGGCATGGATCTCGACCGTGCCGTCCGGGCAGTTGCGCGCCCAGCCGGAGAGGCCGGCGGCGCGGGCGGTGGCGATCGTCCAGGCACGAAAGCCGACGCCCTGCACGCGCCCCCGCACCGTGATACGGCGCGCGATCATCCCACGCGATTGGCGACGAGATTATCGACCACCGCCGGATCCGCGAGCGTGGATGTATCGCCAAGCGCCCCGACCTCGCCCTCGGCGATCTTGCGAAGGATGCGACGCATGATCTTGCCGCTACGCGTCTTGGGCAGGCCGGGGGCGAATTGAATGGCATCGGGGCTGGCGATCGGGCCGATCTCCCGCCGTACCCATTGCACCAGTTCCCGGCGGAGTGATTCATCCCCCTCCTCGCCGGCGTTGAGCGTGACATAGGCGTAGATGCCCTGCCCCTTCACGTCGTGCGGCATGCCCACGACAGCGGCCTCCGCTACCTTGGCGTGAGCGACCAGCGCGCTCTCCACCTCGGCGGTGCCCATGCGATGGCCCGAGACGTTGATTACGTCATCCACCCGCCCGGTGATCCAGTAATAACCGTCCGCGTCGCGACGTACGCCATCGCCGGTGGTGTATTTACCGGGGTAAGTTGTGAAATAGGTCTGGAAGAAGCGCGCGTGATCGTTCCACACCGTCCGCATCTGACCCGGCCAGGACGCACGGATCACGAGATTACCCTCGGTCGCCCCCTCCAGCACCTTGCCCTCGGCATCCACCACTTGCGGCAATACACCGAAAAAGGGCTTGGTCGCCGAACCGGGTTTCAGATCGATGGCACCGGGCAGCGGCGCGATCATGATACCGCCTGTCTCCGTCTGCCACCAGGTATCGACGATCGGCAACCGCCCCTCGCCCACCACGCGGTGATACCATTCCCACGCCTCCGGATTGATCGGTTCGCCCACCGTCCCCAGCAGGCGGAGCGACTGGCGCGAGGACTTCGCGACCCACGCATCGCCCTCGCGCATCAGGGCGCGCAGCGCGGTCGGTGCGGTATAGAAGACATCGACCTTATGCTTGTCGATGACCTCCCAGAAGCGTCCATGATCGGGCCAGTTGGGCACGCCTTCGAACATCAGCGTGGTGCCCCCGTTGGCGAGCGGCCCGTAGACGGTGTAGCTGTGCCCCGTCACCCAGCCCACGTCTGCGGTGCACCAGAACACCTCGCCGGGGCGGTAATCGAACACCGTTTCGTGCGTATAGGCCGCCCAGAGCAGGTAACCGCCGGTCGTGTGCAGCACCCCCTTGGGCTTGCCGGTGGAGCCGCTGGTATAGAGAATGAACAGCGGATCCTCCGCGCCCATCGGCTCGGGCGCGCAATCGGCGGAGGCATCCGCCATCGCCTTCCCAAGATCGACATCGCGGCCATCCTGCATCGCGATCTCGCCGCCGGTGTGACGGATGACCAGCACCGTTTCGACCGACGGACAGTGCGCCAGCGCCGCATCCACGTTTGCCTTCAGCGTCACGCGCTTGCCGCCGCGCCGCCCCTCGTCCGCCGTGATGACGAGGCGACTGTCGCAATCCTGAATCCGGTTGGCCAACGCATCGGGGGAGAAGCCACCGAACACGATCGAATGGATCGCGCCGATCCGCGTGCAGGCAAGCATCGCCACTGCCGCCTGCGGAATCATCGGCAGATAGATGGTGACACGATCGCCCCTGGCCACGCGATTGGCCTTCAGCACATTCGCCATGCGGCACACCTCGGCGTGCAGTTCGGCATAGCTGATATGGCGGCTGTCGGCGGGGTCATCCCCTTCCCAGATGATCGCGGTATGGTCTCCGCGTTCGGCAAGGTGCCGGTCGAGACAATTGGCGCTGACGTTCAGCACTCCATCCTCGAACCAGCGGATATGGAAGTCCGCCTCGTCGAAGGACCAGTCGGCGATGCGGGTCGGCGTAGTCATCCAGTCCAGCCGCTTGGCCTGGCGTGCCCAGAAAGCGTCGGGATCGCGCTCCGCCTCGGCATAGAGGCGGGCGTACCCCTCCGCATTCACATGCGCACGCGCCGCATCGTCTGGCCGCACCGGATAGATCGCGCCGCTCATTCCGTCTCTCCCGTCCGTTCGCCCGCCTTCCGGCGGCGCTTATTCGCTGAAACCACGCGGCGCAGGCGAGATCACCGTCACCCCGCCCGGCCCGATCTGATGGACGGCCAGCGCCCGCTCGGCGATCCCTTCCTTGCGGAAGCGGAAGGCGCCGTCCACGCCGGAAAAGCCGTCCTTGTCGGTCAGGGCGCGCATCGGGAAGGCCGTGCCCGGTTTCCAGTCCGCCGCGATTCGCACCGTCAGCAGCACGGCATCATATCCCAGGCTTGCCAGACGATATGGCGCCTTGCCGAAGCGCGCGCGATACTTTGTGCCGAGCTGCCGGTACATCGCATCGGGAACGCTCGCATACCAGGCGCCCTGCATCGCGGGGTTGGCGGCCAGCGTGCCGTCCGCGTTCCACAATTCGGTGCCGAGCAATTGCGGTGATCCCTGCCGCTTCAGCAGCGGGGCCGCCTGCGCCGCGATGCGCCCGCCATCCGCCACCAGCACCGCCTGATACGGCTGGCCCGATGCGCGCGTAGCGCCGATCCTGGCGATGGCGGCGGCCATCGATGCGGGCGAACGATCGAACGTCTGCATCGTCACCACGCTGCCGCCGGCCGACTCGGTCGTACGCAGCAGCATGGTGGAGGCGGTGCGGCCATAGGTCCCGCTCGGCATCAGCCCGGCGAACCGGTCGATCCCACGCGTGCGGGCATAGCGCACCACCCGATCGATCGACTGCGTGGG
>CAJYJW010000191.1 GCA_913775025.1 uncultured Sphingomonas sp.
CTTGCGTTGCTGGGCCGCGAGGGCGCGCGCATCCGGCTGATCGAGGCGCAGGGCGCGCTGTATTTCGGCTCGACCGAACGGCTGATCCGCCGCGCCACCGAACTGGCGGTGCAGGCGGACTGGCTAATCCTCGACATGCGCCGCGTCCTCTCCGCCGATATCGCCGCGTGCCGTCTGCTGGGCCGCCTGGCCGAAACGATGGCGGCGCGCGGGCGAACGCTGATCTTCGCGCATCTGGATGCAGTCGGCCCCCTCGCGCCCTTGCATGCGGCGGTGACGGATGCCGGCGGGGCGCAGACGATCGTCGCCAGCCGGGACGCCGCGCTGGAGCTTTGCGAGAACCGCCTGATCGCGGCGCACGGCCAAAGCCCGGCGGATTGCGGCGTCGGCTTCGCCGATCTCGATCTCGTCGAAGGCCTTTCACCGCAGGACATCGCCGAGGTGGAGGCGATCGCCCTGCCCCTCGCCTTCGGGGTGGGCGAGGCCATGGCGCGCGAGGGGGAGGAGGCGACCTTGTTCTTCGCCATCACGGAAGGATCGGCCAGCGTGACGATGCGCGTGGGGGCGGAGAAGGCGCGCACGATCAGGCTCGGCTCGGTCGGCCCCGGCATGAGCTGTGGCGAGATGGCGCTGATCGAGGATGGGCGCCGCTCCGCCGATATCGTCGCGGACGAGCCGGTGCGCGCCTATGGTTTCGATATCGCCGCGTTGCAGGCACTTGGCGCGCGCCGCCCGCACATCCTTCTCCGCATCATCGGCAACATCACCCGCGATCTGGCCGAGCGGCTGCACCTCGCGAACAACGAGATCCGCGCGCTGGAACGCTGACGGAACAGCCGCCGCCCGCGAACGTCTGGGGAGATAGGCGCACAAAAGGCGGAGCGATCATGGCGGACGACGATAACGGCAGCGGCCAGCCCGCGAGGGACGCACGCGAACGCATCGTCATCACCGGCGCCTCAAGCGGCATCGGCGCCGCCACCGCCCTCGCCTTCGCCGCGCGCGGCGCGCGGCTGTTCCTGTGCGCGCGCGGCGAGGCGGGGCTGGCTGACATCGCCGCGCGCTGCAACGCCGCTGGCGGCACCGCCGAAACCCGCGTCGTCGACGTGACGGACGCCGCCGCCGTCGCTGCCTTCGCCGCCGAGGCGCGCGACGGCATGGGCGGTATCGACCTCTGGTTCAGCAACGTCGGCATCGGCGTGCTGGGTAAATATCAGGCGGTGCCGATCGCGGATCATGCCCGCGTGATCGAGGCGAACCTGATCGGCCATATGAACGATGCCCATGCCGTGCTGCCAATCTTCCTGGCGCAGGGACGCGGCACCTGGGTGAACATGATCTCGGTCGGCGGCTTCCTCGCCACGCCCTATGCCGCCGCCTATGCCGCCAGCAAGTTCGGCCTGCGCGGCTTTTCGCAGGCACTGCGGGGCGAGCTTTCGAAGCAGCCGCATATCCACGTGTGCGATGTCTATCCCACCTTCGTCGATACGCCCGGCATCGATCACGCCGGCAATTATACGGGCGCGCGTCTGTCCCTGCCGCCGGGCGCGCTTGCGCCGCAGACGGTGGCGAAGGCGGTCGTTCGCCTCACTCGCCATCCCCGCAACACGACCGTGATCGGCGCACCCGCGATCGCGTTGAAGCTCAGCGAATTCTGGACGCCCAATCTTGGCGCCGCGATGATGAACGGCTTCCTCGACATATGGACCAAGCGGGCCGAGGCGGGACAGGATGGCAGCGGTGCGCTGCATGCCCCTCCGACGGAGGCGAGCGGTACGGACGGCGGCCGGCGGCGGCCGGACCAGCGCCGTAAGGCCAAGATCGCGGCGGGCGGCGTCGCGGCGGCCGCCGGCATCGGCATGGCGGGCCTGTGGTGGCTGCGGCGCAGGCGATGAGGTCGCCGCCCGTAACGCCGGACGGTCGCTATATCGTCGTGCGTGGGCGACTCTGGCGACGCGCCGATCCGTCCCTCCCGCCCGATCGGCGGCAGGCCTTGGTGAACGCCTTGATGAATGCCCGCCGCGCCGTAGGCCGTGGGCTGCGGGCGAAGGACGTTGCCGGCACCGCCGACGCACGCAAGGCAGTGGATGCCGCCAAGGTGGCGCTCGGCGAGCGCGGGCCACCGTGGTGGACGGACGGCGCGCCGGACCTCAACCGCCATATGGCGCGCAACACTCCCTATTGCGCTTGGTATGAGACGCTCGGGGTGTCGGCATGACCGAGGCCGACCAATTGGGGTTGCCCGCTGGCGCCTTCGCCAAGCAGGATATGTCGAGCGACCTCACCTTCTATGGCCCCGCCCGCCTGGTCAGCCATATCGATGCGGCGGCGATCTCCGCGCTGACGGCATTCTACCGCACGCGCCTGCCGGAAGGTGGGCGGATCCTCGACCTGATGTCCAGCTGGGTGAGCCATCTGCCCGATGATCGCGCCTTTGCCGAAGTCGTCGGCCACGGCATGAACGCGGAGGAGCTTGCCGCCAATCCCCGGCTGGATCGCGCCTTCGTGCGCGATCTCAATACGGCCCCCACATTGCCCGAACCGGATGGGCATTTCGATGCCGTACTCATCTGCGTCGGCGTTCAATATCTTCAGCAACCGCTAGCCGTGATCGGAGAGGTGCACCGCGTGCTTCGCCCTGGCGGTCAGCTGATCGTCAGCTTCTCCAACCGATGTTTTCCGACGAAAGCGGTGGCGATCTGGCAGGCGGTCGGGCTGCGCGGGCAGGCCGAGCTTGTCTCGCTTTACCTAAGCCACTGCGGCTTCACTGATATCAAGCCGCATGTGTTGGCCGATGGCCGCGCGGGAGATCCGCTGATCGCGGTGACGGGACGTGCCTGATCGTCGTCAGCCGATTCGCAACCCCTCCACCCCGTCCGTCTTGCCGGCAAGGCCCGGCACCTCGTCCAGCTGGCGGAGGCTGTCGAAGCGCCCCCGTTCCTCCCGGTATCGGACGATCTCGGGGCCGTGCCCCTTAAGTTCGGGCAGGGCATCGAGTTCGGCGGCGGTGGCGGTGTTGAGATCGATCATCGGTCGAACCTAGCGTGGCCGGGACGGCGGGAAAAGCCGCCCCGACCCAATTCCATCAGACGACGCCGTAGGCCAGCATCGCATCGGCCACCTTCTTGAAGCCTGCGATGTTCGCGCCCCGCACATAGTCGGTATAGCCCTTCTCTCCGGCGATCCCGCCGTAGGTAAGGCAGGAGGAATGGATACCCTCCATGATGTCGAGCAGCAGCTGCTGCAGTTCGCTCTCCTTCCAGCTGCGCCGCTCGGAATTCTGGCTCATCTCCAGCCCCGATACCGCGACGCCGCCGGCGTTCGCCGCCTTGCCCGGCGCATAAAGGATGCGGGCATCCTTGAACACGTGCACGCCCTCCAGATCGGTTGGCATGTTCGCGCCCTCGGATACGGCACGGCAGCCGTTCGCCACCAAGGTACGCGCATCCTCGCCCAGCAGCTCGTTCTGCGTCGCGCAAGGGAGCGCCAGATCGCAGGGCACGCCCCAAGGCGTCTTGCCGGCATGGAACGTCGCCGACTTATATTCGTCGCAATAATCCTGAATGCGGCCACGGCGCCTCGTCTTATGCGCCTTCACCCAGTCGATCTTCTCCTGCGTGATGCCCTCGGGATCGTGGATGAAGCCACCGCTGTCGGAAAGCGTCACCACTTTTCCGCCCAACTGCACGATCTTCTCCGCCGCATGGGTCGCGACGTTGCCGGAGCCGGAGATGACCGCCGTCTTGCCCTCGATATCCTCATGCTGCGTCTTGAGCATGTTGCGGAGGAAATAAACCGCGCCATAGCCGGTCGCCTCCGGGCGGATCAGCGAGCCGCCATATTCCAGCCCCTTGCCGGTCAGCACGCCGGTGAACTGGTTGGTAATCCGCTTGTACTGGCCGAACATGTAGCCGATCTCGCGCCCGCCGACGCCGATGTCGCCGGCCGGTACGTCCACGTCCGCCCCGACGTGCCGGTACAGCTCGGTCATGAAGCTCTGGCAGAAGCGCATGACCTCGCGGTCGCTCTTGCCCTTTGGGTTGAAGTTGGCGCCGCCCTTGCCGCCGCCCATCGGCAGGCCGGTCAGCGCGTTCTTGAACGTCTGCTCGAACGCGAGAAACTTGAGCACGCTCTCGGTGACGCTCGGGTGGAAGCGGATGCCGCCCTTATAGGGCCCGATCGCATTGTTGTTCTGTACGCGGTAGCCGCGCTGGACGCGGACATTGCCCTTGTCGTCCTCCCAGCAGACGCGAAAGCTGATGATCCGGTCCGGCTCGGCGATGCGGCGGAGGATCTGCTCGGAGTGATATTGCTCCTTGTCCTCGATGAAGTCGTAGATATCCTCGGCGACTTCCTGAACCGCCTGCACAAACTCCGGCTGGCCCGGATTGCGCTTCTTCACGCCCTCGATGAACGTCGGCAGATCTACGTGATCGGTAACAGCCATCCAATGCCCCTTCCCTGAAGAAACGGACCCGCCTCGCCGCCCTTCATTGAGTCGAGGTGCGGTCGTGGCGACTTGGTAGCATAGTCCCGCATCAAGCAAAGTTTACTTTGCCGTCATGCGCCACGAAACCGCGCGATGGCCCTCCGTATTTCGCGATCAGCCGACCGGGGCATCCGCGTCGTCGAGGATGGCGGCGATGGCCTGCGTCACCTCGTCGATGTCGGCCATGCCGTCCACGCGCGATACGATGCCGCGCGCC
>CAJYJW010000192.1 GCA_913775025.1 uncultured Sphingomonas sp.
CAACTTGCCGTGATGGGCGATCATACGCCCGCCGCGCGATCGATCGCCGGCATGTTGTTGCAGGAGGAGCGCCACCGCACCTTCCTTGATGCGATGCTGGTGGAACGGCGGGTGCGGCCGACGCTGCTGCAACCGCTGTGGAACGTGGCGGGCTTCGCGCTGGGGGCGGCAACGGCGCTGATCGGGCCAAAAGCGGCGATGGCCTGCACCGCGGCGGTCGAGACCGAGATCGATCGCCATTACGCCGAGCAGCGGGCAGCGATCGGGGCCAGCGACCCGGCGCTGGCCGATGCCATCACCGAATTCCAGGCCGAGGAGATCGAGCATCGCGAGACCGCGATCGCGGCGGGCGCGGAAGAAACGCCAGGCTATCCTCTGCTCGCCGGCGTCATCCGCCTCGGCTGCCGTGCCGCCATCGCCTTATCGAAGCGGATCTAGGGGCCGGATATGCCGCCAGAGACGTTCATCGCGAAAAGGAGCCTTTCGATGATCCGCATCCCCGGCATGGCCGCGCTGCTCGCCCTGATCCCCGCTGTCCTTGCGGTCAATCCGTTGCCGGTCGTGGCGCAGGCCAATACCTTTCCCACGATCACCGTATTCGGCGAGGATGCATGCCCGCGCGACACCATCTGCGTGCGCGCGCCGGAGAATGAACGCTATCGCATCCCCAAGGAACTGCGGGGCGATCAGGGCCTCGCCCTGGCGGAAAGGTGGGGTGATCGAGCGCGCAGCATTGAATATACCGGCGCCAGCGGCACGCAGAGCTGCTCGCCAGTAGGGGCGGGCGGAACGACCGGATGCTTCAACAAGATCGTTCGACAAGCGCGCGAGGAAGCGCGTTCGCGTGGTCAGGATCCGGCGGTGCCGCTCAACCTGCCCTGATCGGTCCGGCCATCATCCCGCCGGGGCTGCGATACCCGTCGGCTCCACGCTTGCCGGCTCGCTCCGCGCATAGGTGCCGACCAGCATGCCGGACGCGATCACCCGCCCAGCCAATGCCTCGACGAACGCCGACCGACCAGGATTGCCTGCAAGCTTCACCGCCTCATTGAGGGCGAAGAGCTGGAATACATAATCGTGCGTACCGTGGCCGGACGGCGGATCGGGCGGTAACCACCCTTCGGCGAGATAGCTGTTACGCCCCACGTCGCGTCCGTCATGCGTCCCCTTCCCGTCGGGAGCGATCTCCCCCTCGGCCAGCGCGCGCTCGTCGGGTGACAGGCCCCAGACGATGGCATGGACCAAGGGGTTCGGAAACGGCGCGTCGGGATCCTCGACGATCAACGCCAGCATGCGTGTCTCGACCGACACCTCCCCCCACAGCAGCGGCGGCGATACGCCCGCGCCATCCGCGGTGAACCGTTCCGGCAAGCGTTCGCCGGGCGCGAAGGCGGGGCTCGACAGATCGATCGATCGGTCACCCAACGCAAGATCGGGGTGCGCGATCACCAGCTTGGCATGACCGGCGCGCATGCCGCGTAAGCTTGATCCGAGCCAGGCGGGGACATGTTCCAGCATTCCGATCTCCTTGTCCCGAGCAAACCCCCGAGCCGGAGGAACGCTCCCCGCCCAACGGGATTGAGCGGACGTGAAGATCGCGACATACAATGCGAACGGCGTCAACGGTCGCCTGCCCGTCCTGCTGCGGTGGCTTGAGGAGGCCCGCCCAGATGTCCTGTGCCTGCAGGAATTGAAGGCGCCGCAAGACAAATTCCCGAAGACGGCGCTCGCCGACCTCGGATATTACGCGGTCTGGCAGGGGCAGGCGCGTTGGAACGGCGTGGCGATCCTGGCACGCGGCCATCGGCCGGAGGAAACCCAGCGCAGCCTCCCCGGTGACCCGGAGGATGTACAGAGCCGCTATATCGAGGCGGCGGTCCGCGGTATCCTGATCGGCGGGCTCTATCTGCCCAACGGCAACCCCAAGCCGGGGCCGAAGTTCGACTATAAGCTAGGCTGGATCGAGCGGTTGATCGATCGCGCGGCAACCCTCGTCGCTTTAGATGCGCCGGTGATCCTGGCCGGCGATTTCAACATCATTCCGACCGACGCGGACGTATATAAGCCGGAACGCTGGCTGAAGGATGCCCTATTCGCGCCCGAGGCGCGCGCCGCTTATGCGCGCCTGCTGGATCAGGGCTGGACGGATGCGATCAGGGCGATCCATGGCGGCGATACGGTCTACACCTTCTGGGATTATTTTCGCGACGCCTATGCCCGGAACGCGGGCCTGCGAATCGACCATATCCTGCTCAATCCGGCCGCCGCCGCCCGCCTGACCGGTTCGGGCGTGGACCGGCATGTGCGGGGGTGGGAGAAGACGAGCGATCACGCCCCCGTCTGGATCACCCTGAGCGATGCGAAAAGAAGAGGGGCTGAGCGATGATGCGACAGGCAAGCGGACATCTCACCGTCACCGCGCCGCGCCCAGGCCTGCACGCCATCACCGCCGACATGGCGCGATGGGTGGCCGCGCAGCATATGGAAGAAGGGCTACTGACGTTATTCTGCCGCCATACCTCCGCCTCTCTTTTGATACAGGAGAATGCCGCGCCGGCGGCAGCGCGGGATCTGGAAGCCTATTTTGCCCGCATCGCGCCGGAGGACGCTCGCTACGCGCATGACGATGAGGGGCCGGACGATATGCCCGCGCATCTTCGCGCCGCGCTTACGCAGACTCACCTGTCCATCCCGGTGTCAGGCGGCCGCCTCGCGCTTGGCATGTGGCAGGGGATCTATCTGTTCGAACATCGCCGTCGCCCGACCCGCCGCGAAATCGCGCTGCACCTGATCGGAGCCTAGCCGCTCAATCAGCCCTATTTGGGATTGTCCGCGGTGCCGCCTGCCTGCCCTGCCCCGCCAGTGCCGCCGACCCGGCCGATATTGCCGAACAGTTCCGCGAAGAAGCCGCGATTTCGTCCGAGCGTCGGCGTCTTGTCGCCGTCCGGATGGATCTTCACAACCTTTTCGAGACCGCTCTTCTCGACACTGGCGACGTTGCCTGCCGGATCGAACCGCACAAGCAGCACCGTCTGCGCGACGGGCCGGGGGGTGCCGAAAGCGAGTTGCCGCGTATCGCGCGACACATAATACCAGCTGCGATCGCCGTCGAACTCGCCGGTGAAGCTTGGCCGGCCCAGCGTCTTCGCAACCGAGTCCCGGTTGTCGATCCCCGGTTGCACCGTATCGATCAACGTCTGATCGACGACATAGCCCTTGTGATCACGAATGCGTGAGCAGCCGGTGCTCATCAGCAAGGCCGTCCCCGCCAGCAGGATCACGGGCAGGCCGCGCGGGCGGCAAGCGGCAACGGACATCCGGGCATTCTCCATTTACGCGCCGGTGGGGGCCGGGCACAGGGCCATGCTGCAAATCCATTGCATCACGCGGCCACCGCCTCAATATGCCGAGCGACCCCACCGGCGCAAGCGCGCCGACCATCGATGGAGCCTGCCCCGCGTGTCGATCCTGCGCCGTTTCTTCCAGCGTGGCGACGATCGCGCGCCGTTGCGTCCGCTCTATGCCGCCATCGTCGCGCGGGGGCGGGAGCCCGTCTGGTATCGCGAAGGCGCGGTGCCCGATACGCTGGACGGCCGGTTCGACATGATCGCCGCCGTCCTTGCCTTCGTCCTCATCCGTCTGGAGGCAGAGGGCGCATCCGGCCGCGCCCCCTCGACGCTGGTGACCGAGCTTTTCGTCGACGACATGGATGGGCAGCTACGTCAGGAAGGCGTGGGCGATGTCGTTGTCGGCAAGCATATCGGCCGCATGATGAGTGCCCTCGGCGGCAGGATCACCGCCTATCGCGATGGCCTTGCGCCGGGGGGTGATCTGACGGGGGCGCTCACCCGAAACCTGTATCGCGGCGAAGCCCCCGCAGCCGGCGCGCTGGCCCTGACGGAGGAACGGCTGCGCGCATTCCATGCGGCCCTGGCCGAAACGCCCGCCGTCACGATCCTCGCGGGCCGCCTGCCATGAGCCAGGTTGCCAACGAATTCGCCCGGCCCGCCCGCATCGATACGATAGGCGAGGAAAGTCATACCGTCAGCATCGCGGCGGACGCATCGGAAAGGGCCGCGCTTGCCGCGCGCTTCGATCTGCTGTCGCTCGACCGGCTGGAAGCGGACATATCGATCCGTCGCGCGGGCGAGATCGTGCACGCGAGCGGGATGGTCCGTGCTTCCGTCACCCAGGCGTGCGTCGCGACAGGCGTCTCTCTGCCGCAGACGATCGAGACGCCGCTTGCGCTGCGCTTCGTGCCTGAGGAGCAGACGACGGCTCAGGAGGAGACGGAGCTGGACGCGGACGATTGCGATACGATCGGCTATGACGGCGCCGCGATCGACTTGGGCGAGGCGGCC
>CAJYJW010000193.1 GCA_913775025.1 uncultured Sphingomonas sp.
CCGAGCGTCAGGCCATAGCCCCGCGATGCGAGCGCGCCCGCCGTCTCGGCAAGCTTCGCCGGATCGTAGCGGTAGATATGCAGGATGGGGCCGAACACCTCCCGTTCGAGAAAGTCGGGGCGTGGCACCTCGGCGATCACCGGGCCGAAGAATGCACCCCTGTCGGCCACATCCGCGACGCCTTTCTGATAGAGGATTCGTGCCTCCGCCCCCAGCCGGGCGACGTGGGCGTCGAGATCGGCGCGCGCCGCCTCGTCGATCACCGGGCCGACATCGGTGCGGGGATCCGCCGGATCACCCACCACCAGCGTATCGAGCGCCCCGCAGAGTGTGGCGATCAGCGCATCCGCCGAATCCTCCGGGAGATAGAGAAGCCGCAGCGCGGAGCATCGCTGCCCGGCCGAGCCGATCGCCGAGAGGATCACGTCGTCCACCACCTGTTCGGGCAGAGCGGTGGTATCGACGAACATGCCGTTTAGCCCGCCCGTCTCGGCGATCAGCGGCACGATGGGGCCGGGGCGGACGGCGAGTGCCCGATTGATCGCCGCCGCCGTCTCCGTGCCGCCCGTGAAGGCGACGCCGTTCACGTGGTGGTGCCCCGTCAGCAGCGGGCCGACGACCGCACCGTCCCCCGGCAGCAGCGCCAGCAGGTTCGCGTCTAGCCCGGCGCGATGGAACAGCCGTACGGCGCGCGTGGCGATCAGCGGGGTCTGCTCGGCGGGTTTGGCGAGCACCGCGTTGCCGGCCGCCAATGCGGCGGCGATCTGCCCGGTGAAGATCGCCAGCGGGAAATTCCACGGGCTGATGCAGGCAAATAGGCCACGCCCGCGTAGCTCGAGCTGATTGACCTCGCCCACCGGCCCGGTGAGCGTTATCGGCCCGGCGAACTGCCGTTCCGCGAGATGCGCATAATAACGGCAGAAATCGATCGCCTCCCGCACCTCCGCCACGCCATCGTTCAGCGTCTTGCCTGCCTCGAGCGCCAAAAGGGCAACGAGCGCGTCGGTCTCCGCCTCAAGCGCATCGCCCCTCGCGCGCAAGACGACGGCGCGGGCCGCCCCGCCAGCACGGTCCCAGCGGGGCTGGGCGGCGCGGGCGGCCGCCACCGCCGCCTCTATGTCGGCGGTGGTCGCGTTCGAGACTTCCCCCAGCGTGAGGCTCCGGTCGGAGGGGCTGGTGATGGGCGTGCGGGCCGAGTCTCCTCCGCGCAACGTGCCGCCGATAAGCGGCCCCGCGACGATTCGATCCCCCGCCGCCAGCGCCACCGCGCGTGCCGCTGCGATTCGTGTCGTCGCGATCGCATAGTCGCGGCCGGGCGGGTTACGACGGGCCGAGCCGTAGAGATCGCCGGGGGCGGGGATCTTGCCGTGCCGCCCCGGATTGGCCTCCACCGACGCGATCGGATCGCGCACGACCTGATCGGCGGGCACGCGCTCGTCCAGCAGGGCATGGACGAAGCTGGTGTTCGCGCCATTTTCCAGCAGGCGTCGGACGAGGTAGGGGAGAAGCTCCTCATGCCCGCCCACCGGCGCATAGGCGCGCAACCGCGCCTTGCCGTAGCGCGTATCGCCCGCGCGATAGAGCGCCTCGCCCATGCCGTGGAGCCGCTGATGTTCGATCGTCACCCCGGCGTCCGCCGCCATATGGCGCACGGCGGCCAGCGTATGGGCGTTATGCGTGGCGAACTGGGGGTAGAGCGCAGGGGCCGCATCGATCAGCGCCTTGGCGCAGACGAGATAGGAGAGATCGGTCGCCGCCTTGGTGGTGAACACCGGATAGTCGGGCCGGCCGGCGATCTGGGCGCGCTTGATCTCGCTGTCCCAATAGGCGCCCTTCACCAGCCGCACCATGATGCGGCGGTTCGTCTCGCGCGCCAGCCGGCCGATCGCCTCGATCACGGCGAGCCCACGCTTCTGATAGGCCTGCACGACGATGCCGAGGCCCTGCCAGCCCCCCAGCGACGGTTCGCGCGCCAGCCGTTCGAACAGACGCAACGAGATGACGAGCCGGTCGGCCTCCTCCGCGTCGATGGCGAGGTTCAGGTCGTGCTCGGCGGCGATCCGTGCCAGCCGCAGGATTCGAGGGTACAGTTCCTCGGCGACACGCGCTTCCTGCACCGCTTCGTAGCGGGGGGAGAGGGCAGAGAGCTTCACCGATATTCCGTGCCCGGCCTCCGGCCCCGCGCCCTTGCTGGCGGCGCCCACCGCGTGGATCGCATCGGCGTAGATGCGCTCGTAGCGTTCGGCATCCCGAACGGTGCGCGCGCCTTCGCCCAGCATGTCGAACGAGCAGAGCGTCTTTTCCCGCTTCGCCCGCGCGATCGCCTCGCCGATGGTGCGGCCAAGGACGAACTGCTCGCCCATGATCTTCACCGCGGCCCCCACCGCGCGCCGGATCACCGGCTCGCCCATGCGATTGGCGAGGCGCTTGAGCCAGCCGCCGGTGTCACGTTTCGCCTCCTCCTCCACGTCCACCAGCCGCCCGGTCAGCATCAGGCCCCAGGTGGAGGCGTTGACGAACAGGCTGTCGGAGGCGCCGAGGTGGCTCGCCCAGTCCGCAGAACCGATCTTTTCGGCGATCAGCCGGTCGCGTGTCTCTGCATCCGGCGTGCGAAGCAGCGCTTCGGCCAGACACATCAGCGCCAGCCCCTCGCGCGTGCCGAGCGAGAATTCCTGAAGGAAGCTCTCCACCACACCCTGCCGCTTGGCCGAGGCGCGCGCCGCCTCCACCAGCAGTGTTGCCTCCTGCACCGTTTCGTAGCGGGCCTCGCGCGACAACGGCTGACGGCGGAGCAACTCGGCGACCGCCTCATCCTCGTCGCGATACTTGATGTCGTCCAGCGCATCCCAACGGTCGAGTATGGGGGTCATGCGTCGCCTCTCCGTGATCGAGGTAGGAAGATAATCGAGAACGGAGAGAAGGTGCTTCGAGACTTGCGGCTACTCGCCGACTATAATCTTCCCATGACCGAGTTGTCCGAACGATCTTCGCTCGACGCCGCCGATCTCCGAATCTTGCGGATTTTGCAGGAGGATGGACGGATCACGAATCAGGCGCTTTCGGCGGCGGCCGGCCTCTCCCCCGCCGCCTGCTTCGAACGGGTGAAACGGCTGCGTGCCGCCGGGGTGATCGAGCGGTTCGCAGCCCTGATCGCCCCCGATCGGCTCGGCCTGTCGCTGCTCGTCTTTATCGAGGTGCTGCTCGACCGGACGACAGACGACGTTTTCACCGCCTTCGCCGGTCATGTGCGCGCCGTGCCTGAGGTGCTGGAATGCCATATGGTGGCCGGCGGGTTCGACTATCTCCTGAAGGTTCGCGTTTCCGACATGGCGGCGTATCGCACCTTCCTTGGCGGCAATCTGGTGGCGATGCCCGGCGTCCGGGAGACGCGGACATATGCCGTGCTCGAATCGGTGAAGCTGACGACCGCCTTGCCAATCTGACCTGCCGGCGGATCGAACCCCATCGCATTGCGTTAGCGGCGCACGTGAAGCAAAAGGGGCAAGCTCATGGAAATCAACACTTTGGTGCCGAACGACTTCGCCAATCCGGCGATCCTGCTATCCGGCCCCGTCGACTACGGCATGTACGGGAATTTCCGCCAGCAGCTTGACGCCGCGCCGCAGGAGGGGCTGGTGACCGTCGAGCTGACCACATTGGGCGGCGATCCGGAGGTCGCCCGGATGATGGGCGAGGACATTCGCTTTTACAGCGAGCGATCACCGGATACCCGTCGCTTCGTCTTCCTGGGCAAGGCGGCGATCTACTCGGCGGGCACGACCTTCATGAGCTTCTTCGCGCGGGTGAACCGTTACCTCACGCGCGGCACCCGGCTGATGATCCACGAGCGTAAGCTGCAGAAGGATCTGCATGTCGAGGGACCGCTCACGACATGCGTGGCGGGCGTCACCGCGTTGCTGCATGAGATCCAATGCTCGATCGAGATCCAAAACGAAGGGTTCGCCAGCCTCGTCCTCGGATCGAACGTCACGCTGGAGGAGGTGCTGCGGCGCGCGCCCGGCAACTGGTATATCGAGGCGGAGGAAGCCCGATCGCTCGGTCTGGTCGAGGCGGTGCTCTGACCGGGTGGCGTCAGTTGCGTGTACAGGCCGGATTCAGCATCCCATGCTGTAACGTACATCGGGTGGGGGGACTGTACGCATGGGCATGAAACCGAGGTCGATTGCGGGGACGGCAATATCCCTCCTCCCGCTATTGCTTGGTGCCTGCGTGGCGCCACCAATCTCGCCGCCCCATGTCGCCCCACCGGTTCGCGTGGTGCAGCCACGCGCGGTGCCGCCGGGGGCGACCCCGCGGCCATCCGCCATGCTGCTGCGCGAGATCGAGCGGCTGGGGCGGGGGTTCGATGGCGTGGTAGGCATCGCCGTGCGGGACGTGCAGGCGGGATGGACCGTATCCTATAACGGCAC
>CAJYJW010000194.1 GCA_913775025.1 uncultured Sphingomonas sp.
CGCGGCGACGGTGAGGTGGCGGCCGGCGGGATCGCCGTCGCAATCGGGGAAGTGGGCGGGATCGCGCGTCAGGCAGATGATGATCGCGCCGCGTCGCGACCTAAGCCCTTCGATCGAGAGGTCCACCCGCCCCGCCGGGGCCGCCCCCGGCAGCAGCGCCAGCGCCAGCGCGCCTGCCGTCGCCACCCTGCCCGCGCGGTTCGTGCGCGAAGCGGCCAAGCCCCGTATCCGTACCGCAGAGCCGGTCCCAGTGGCGGAAATAGAGGCCATAGTTACACCTGTAATCGCGATGATGCCGCTCGTGATGGCTGGCGGTTATCACCCAGCGGCCGACGGGGCCATGAACGAGGGAGCGGGGAAACATCTCCCACCCCATGTGATTGGTGACGCCCATCAGCGTCATGATCGCGAGCACCGCGCTCAGGCCCGCGACATGGATCGGCACGAGAAAGACGAGCGCCGGCACCACCAGCGCGCCGGACAGCGCCTCGATCGGCGCGAAGCTCATCGCCGCCCAGGCGGTGGGCGGGCGGCTGGCGTGGTGGACCGCATGGACGCGGGCGAATACGGCGGGGCGGTGCATCCAGCGGTGCGTCCAGTAGAACCACGTATCGTGCGCCAGCAGGTAGATCAGCACCGACAGGGGCAGCCACCACAGGGGCCGGGCGTGTACGTCGGCGTAGATTAGCGTCCAGCCGCGCGCCCGCCAGCCCCACGCCACCACGCCCGCCGGCACGCCGTAGATGGCGGCGGAGGCAAGCGACCAGCCGATCTCGCGAAGGATCTGCTTTCGCCGCCCGGCATAGAGGCCGGGATGTCGCCGGCCCGTCGCCAGGGCAAATCCGCCGCTGACCAAAAGATAGCGCACGCCGACGATCGCCGTCATCGCCAGCGCCGCCAGACTCAGGGGAAGGATCACATCCACCCAGCCGCCATAGCCCCGCCGCGCGCAATGTGCGAGCCGCCGCTATCGCCGCGGCCGGCAGACGGCTATGGCGGGGTTGATTACCGGCCGATCGGTGCCGGCGGCAGGACGGACGGATTGAGCGACCGGATACAATGCGACATCGCCATCATCGGCGGCGGGCTCGCCGGCGGGCTGATCGCGCTTGCCCTGTCGGCGAAGCATCCGGCGGTGAACGTCGTGCTGATCGAGGCGGACGATCAGGTCGGCGGCAATCACATCTGGTCCTTCTTCGGCGCGGACGTGGCGGCGGCGGATCGCTGGCTGGTCGATCCCCTCGTCGGCCATCGCTGGCCGGGCTACGACATCGCCTTCCCCGCACGATCGCGGCGGCTGGACGAGCCCTATCATTCGATCCGGTCCGACCGGCTGGACGCCGCCGTGCGCGCCGCGCTGCCGCCCGATCGCCTGCTCACGGGGACGCGCGCGACGGCGGTGACCACGACCGGGGCGACGCTGGCCGATGGGCGGCGCATAACCGCCCGCCAGACGATCGACGCGCGCGGGGCGGGTGATCTCTCGACGCTCGATCTCGGCTGGCAGAAGTTCGTCGGCCTCGTCGTGCGGACGACCGTCCCGCATGGCCGCACCCACCCGGTGGTGATGGATGCGACGGTCGAGCAGATCGACGGCTACCGCTTCGTCTACGTCCTCCCCTTCGCCGAGGACCTGCTGCTGATCGAGGACACCTATTACAGCGACGCGCCCGATCTTGACGGGCAGGCGATCACGAAGCGCATCCACGATTACGCCGCCGCGAACGGCTGGACGATCGCCGAGGTGGAGCATCGCGAGGCGGGCGTGCTGCCGGTGGCGCTCGGGGGCGATTTCGACGCTTATTGGGCATCGGGCGGTGCGGCCGCCAAGGCCGGCGTGCGCGCGGGGATGTTTCACCCGACGACCGGCTATTCGCTGCCCGATGCGGTGCGCGTCGCCGCGCGCATCGCCGCCCTGCCCGATCCGGCGGGGGCGGATCTCGCCACCCTCACTCACACCCATGCGCAGGGAGCGTGGGCGGATCGCGGCTTCTATCGCCTGCTCGATCGCATGTTGTTCCGCGCGGCGGACCCGGCGGAACGCTACAAGGTGCTCGAACGCTTCTACGGGCTGAACGCGGGACTGGTCGGGCGCTTCTATGCCGCGCGATCGACCCTGTTGGACAAGCTTCGCATCCTCTCGGGCAAGCCGCCCGTACCGATCGGCCGCGCGCTGCGCGTGCTCAAGGAGACCTGACGTTGAAGACCGCAGCAGTGATCGGCGCCGGGTTCGGCGGCCTTGCGCTGGCGATCCGCCTGCAATCGGCCGGCATCGCCACCACCCTGATCGAGGCGCGAGACCGCCCCGGCGGCCGCGCCTATGTGTGGGAGCGGGACGGCTTCACCTTCGATGCCGGCCCTACCGTCATCACCGACCCCAACTGCCTGAAGGAGCTATGGGCGCTTTCCGGTCGCAAGCTGGAGGAGGATGTGACGCTGCTGCCGGTCAGCCCCTTCTACCGGCTCAACTGGCCCGATGGCGTCAACTTCGATTATTCGAACGACGAGGCGGCGCTGACCCGCGAGATCGCCAAGCTGCGGCCGGACGACGTGGCGGGCTATGCCAAATTCCTCGATTACTCCGCCGGCGTCTACCGCGAGGGGTATGAGAAGCTCGGCCACGTCGCCTTCCTCGATTTCGCCTCGATGATAAAGGCGGCTCCGGCGCTGGCGAAATATCAGGCGTGGCGCTCGGTCTATTCGATCGTGTCCAGCTACGTGAAGGACGAGCATCTGCGGCAGGCGCTCTCGTTCCACACCCTGCTCGTCGGCGGCAACCCGATGACGACCAGCGCGATCTACGCGCTCATCCACAAGCTGGAGAAGGACGGCGGCGTCTGGTTCGCGCAAGGCGGCACCAATCGCCTCGTCTCCGGCATGGTCACCCAGTTCGAGCGGCTAGGCGGCACCATCCGGCTGGACGATGCGGTGACCCAGATGGAAACGCTGGGCGACCGCGTAACGGGCGTCACCACCGCCAGCGGCTGGACCGGCCAGTTCGACGCGATCGCCTCCAACGGCGATATCGTCCACACTTATCGCGACCTGCTGGGGCATACCCCGCGGGGCAAGAAAGCGGCGCAGCAACTCGCCGCCAAGAAATTTTCGCCGTCGCTGTTTGTCGTCCATTTCGGCATTCAGGGCACTTGGCCGGGCATCCCGCATCATATGATCCTGTTCGGTCCGCGCTACGATGGCCTGCTCAAGGACATCTATAACCACGGTGTGCTGTCCGAGGATTTCTCGCTCTATCTCCACCACCCGACCGTCACCGATCCATCGCTTGCGCCTGAGGGTTGCTCGACTTTCTATGCACTCGCGCCCGTGCCGCACATGGGCAAGCTGCCGATCGACTGGGAGGAAACCGGCCCGATCTATGCCGACCGGATCCTCGCCGAGATCGAGCGCCGCCTGATCCCCGATCTGCGCGGGCGCATCATGACCCAGTTCCACTACACCCCCGCTGATTTCGGCCGCGATCTTTCCGCCCATCTCGGCTCTGCGTTCAGCCTTGAGCCGGTGCTGACGCAATCGGCCTGGTTCCGCGTGCACAATCGCGACGACATCATTCCCAACCTCTATTTCGTCGGCGCGGGCACGCATCCGGGCGCGGGCATCCCCGGCGTCGTCGGCAGCGCCAAGGCGACCGCAGCGCTGATGCTGGCGGATCTGCGGGGGTGAACCGCGCGGAGCTGGTGGCGGCCGCGCGGGACAGCATCGCCAGGGGATCGAAAAGCTTCGCGATGGCAAGCAAGCTGTTCGACCGTGAAACGCGCGAGCGGGCATGGCTGCTCTATTTCTGGTGCCGCGCCTGCGACGATATCGCCGACGGGCAGGAGCATGGCCATGCCCTCACCCGTGTGGACGACGCCCCCGCCCGCCTCGCGGAAATGCATGCGCTGACCGAGGCGGCGCTGGCGGGCGAGACAACCGGCAAGCCCGCCTTCGATGCGCTGGGC
>CAJYJW010000195.1 GCA_913775025.1 uncultured Sphingomonas sp.
GGTGGACAGCAGCCGGCAGCTTGTGGCGCTGCTGCAACGCCGCCGCCTGCTCGGCGATATCGGCGATGCGGACGTATCGGCGCAACAGGCGGCGCTGGCGGCGGCGGAAGCGGTGCTGCCGGGGCTGGAGCGTCAGGTCGCCCATCAGCAGGCGATGGTGGCGACGTTGATCGGCCAGCCCGCCGGATCGGCCCCCATCGGCCTGCCGACGCTCGACCAGCTGGCACTCCCGGCGACGTTGCCGTTATCGCTCCCGGCCCGGATCGTGGCGGATCGACCGGATGTGCGCGCAGCGGAGGCGCAGTTGCGCGGCGCGGCCGCCGACTTGAATGTCGCCATCGCCGAACGGCTGCCCTCGATCTCCCTGTCGGGGACGGTCGGCGGCTCGGCCACGCGCTTCACCGACATGTTCGCCGGCGGCAATCCCTTCTGGGCGCTGATCGGGGCCATTACCGCCCCGATCTTCCACTCCGACCAATTGCTCCATCAGAAGCGTGCCGCGCAGGCGGCGCTGGATGCGGCGGGCGCGCAATATCGCGCCACGGCGCTGCAAGCCTTCCTGGAGGTGGATGACGCGCTGAACGGCCTGCGGACAGACGCCGAGACCTTGGACGCAGCGGCCCGCAGCGACGATGCCGCCCGCCGTACGCTCGGTTACACCCGCCGGCAGATCGAGCTGGGATCGCTCGGCACGCTGCAACTGCTGAACGCCTCGATCACGGCGGCGCAGGCCTCGATCGTGCGGGTGCAGGCCCGCACCGCGCGCCTGTCGGACAGCGTGCTGCTGTATCAGGCGATCGGCTCCGTACCGCTCCCCCCGCCGGGGGAGTAAGGCGGGCGGCGGCGAGGGGTGGCCAGCGGCGATCGTCGCCCGTGGCCGCCCGCCGTTTATACGGCCTTACCGCATCCCCGCATTGCCGAAATGATAAGTCAGCGCGGTGCCGAACTGGGTGGCGCCGCGCCGCTTGCGGGCGTTGCTCTCGAAATTCTGAAGAAAGCGATCGTAGGAGACCAGCACGCCGGCCGTCAGCCGCGGCGTGATGTGATAGCCGACATCCCCCTCGATCCCGGCGGTGAGGTAGGACGGCGCCTCGATCTCCCGCCCCTCGCGCCTGCCCAGCGTATCCGGGCCATAGAGGTTGTAGACGAAGCTGCGATCCGCCCACGCCAGCCGCGTCTCGGCCCCCAGTGACAGGCGGCCGAGATTGATGCCGGTGTCTGCGGTCAGATCGCCCGACCAGCCGCCATAGCCCGTCACCGCCTTGCGGATGCGGCCCTCAAGCTCCGCGATGGGCGTGTCGATCTGAATGAAGCCGCCCGCCTCGATCGCGTTGCGGGTGCCGCGCGCGGGCAGCGCCTTCTGAAACCGGTCGGACTGGCGATATTCGAGCACCGGCCCGATCTGCACCTGCCCGGTCTTGATCGCGCTCCACCGCGCACCGTCGTTCAGGCTACCCTTCAGCCGGGATCCATAGGTGAAGCCCGCCTGCGGGAAGATGTTCGTCCCGGTGCGGTGCGATCCCATATAGTAAGGCGCGTGCAGCGCGGCCGCGCCGATATCGATCGACCATGTGCCGGGGGCGGGGGCGATCGGTACGGTGACCGGCAGCGCCATCGCCGGCGACGCAAGGAGACTTGCCGCCAGCAACGCCGGAAGGAGCGCCCTCATCGCGCAGGCTGCACGATCAGCCATGCGCCGCCGAGGATCGCCGCCACGCCGGCCCAGGCGAGCGGCGGAACGGCCTCGCCCAGCAGCCCGCCGCTCATCAGCAGACTGAGCACGGTGCCCATCGCGGTCAGCGGGAAGGCGACGGCCAGCGGCAGTTCACCGAGCGCGACCATCCACAGGACGAAACTCATCGCCTCCGCCGCCAGCAGCAGGATGCCCCAGGGCGAATGCAGCAGATGGCTTACCCATTCGCCCCACGATGCGCCGCCGGGCGCCGCATGCGCCAAGCGGACCGCCGAATATTGATAGGTCGCCGATAGAACCGGCAGGCATGCCCCCGCCGCAAGCAGGGCGACGATACGCCGCCGGGCGGGGTGCGCCGTCACGCCGCATCCTCGCACGGGCCGGCGGGGGCGAGATGCGGCGCCGCCATTGCCAGAATGCGGTTCATCAAGCCGTTGCGATGGCGGAACCAGATCGCGGTCGGCGCCATCTGGCAACCCAGCCGGCGCTTTTCGCGATAGGCGGCCTGGCCTGCCTGGTAGCGGACAAGGTGGCGCTCGATGCAATAGTCGAGATTATCGAACCAGCTGAGGTAATAGAGGTTCAGCGCCCGGCCGCGCGCCGCATCCATGCAGAAGAACTTGTCGAGCAGTAGACCGTCCTCCTCCAGCAGCAGGTTGGCGGCGATCAACTCAGCGCCGTGCCAGTATAAGGTCATGACGGCATGATCGGGCATTTCTCGCAGCACGCCGGTGAAGAAAGCGCCGGTCAGCTCCTCGAACCGCAATTCGGCGCGAGCCAGCGTGTCGCGGTAGAGCGTCATGACGCGATCGAGGACGGGGGCGATGTCGCGCACCCGCTCGACACGCACGTCGCCTCGCGACCGCAGCTTGCGCCGCATGTCGCGCCGCGTGCCGGGCGAAAGGCCGGCGAGATAGGCGTCGATCGTGTCGAAGGCGATCGGCAGCGAGGCGATCGGCAGGCTGGGCATCCGGGAATATCCGCGCATTCCCATCACGGATGCCATCAGCAACGCGTCCGCCGCGGCGACATCCTTCACTCCGACCAGCACCGCGCCCTCCCGTACGGCAAGACGGTCGAGCCCGTCCACGATCAGCGTGGCGGCCTGGCGGCGGGCCGCCACGTCCGCGTTCATCGCGAAGCCGAGCGGCAACGTCTCGGTGCAGGGCGATCCCAGCGCCGCCATGCGCGGCCGCATCAGGCGCGGTAGCAGGCGACGCAGGATCGCGGCGAGCCGTGCATGATCTGGGCCGATCGTGGTGTCGATGGCATAATCAGTGACGAAGGCGGGGGCCGCCGCCAGCAGCGTTTCGCCGTCGCGCACCAATATGTAGGCGAAGGCGAAGCCGGCGAGGCCCGCCTGCTCGACCGCCCGCAGATAGGCATGTCGTTCGATCCCGTCGAAGCTCAGCGCATCCCAGATCTCGGCGGGGACGGCATCGATCGACGGGACGATCTCGATCTCAGGCATGGGCCGGCGCGCTCAGGCGCGAGGCGGCGTCGCAATGGCTGGCGGTGAGGCTGGCGACCCGCCCCGCCTGCCGGTCGAGGTGGACGAGGTGAAAGCTGTCGTCCAGCATCTCAAGCTGGGTCGGCCCGCCCAGCCGCGCCTGCAACAGGCGGCTGTTGCCGGCATCGGCCATGTCATCGCGGGTGGCGTGGAAGAGCAGGGCGGGCGCCGTCACGCGCGCCGCCTCCCGCCGCACCCGCGCGCCCATGCGGAACAGTTCGCTGCATGCGCCGATCGGAAACTCGTCGAGCATCCCGTTCGATGGTTCGCCGAGCTGACGCTGGATCATCCGCCGCAGCCGATCGTCCTTGATGCCGAACGGATGGCGTTCGGCAAAGCCGATGCTGCGGATCAGCGGCAGCGAGCCGATCAGATAGAGCAAGGGCGCGCCGCGCGTGATGAGCGGCATCGCCCAGCCGTCATAGCGGAACGTCATCGAATAGGTGACGAGGCTCGCCACCCGCCGCCGCGCCGCCAGCAGCACCGCCAGCGACGCGCCCGCGCAGACGCCGCCGACATGCACCGTCGCATGATCGGCGGCAACCCGGTCGAACGCTGCCTCGCATCCGGCCAGCCAGTCGCGCCAGCCGGTGCGCAACAGGGTCTTCTTGTCCGCCCCGTGGCCGGGCAGCAGCGGCACATAAACGGTGAAGCCCTGCCGGTTAAGCGCGCGGGCGAGCGGCTTCATCTCGGCCGGCGCGCCGGTGAGGCCGTGGATCAGCATCACCGCATCGTCGCGCGTGCCGGGCAGCAGGATCGGCGCGGCGCTCACAGGCCGGTCCCCAGCCGGCGGTTGCCGCGATCGAGCCAGCCGAGCAGGTGCGAGGTGGCGATCACATGCGCGCCCGCCGCCGCCTGCTCGTCCGCGATGCTCTCGTGAAAGCGGCGCAGCCGCGTCCAGTGGATCTGGGGGCGGTAATGATGCTCGCCATGATAGCCATTGCCGAACCAGACGATGTTGTAGAGCCGCTGGTAGCTTGAGACGCCCCAGGCGATCGGCCTGGCCGGGTTACCGTGGAGATGTTCATAATAGCCGGAAAGCTGGCTCAATCCCTGGCCGATAAAGTAGAAGGGCAGCAGGAACAGCACCGCCCGCCAGTCGATCAACAAGGCCCCGAGGACGAGGATGGCGAAGGCCGCAATCTCGATCCGAGCGAACAGGGCATCGGCGGGCTGCTTGCGGCGCATCTCGGAAAAGACCTCCGGCATATCGTCGCGGAAGGTGCCGAGCACCACATAGCGCCAGAGCGGTTCCGGCGCGCCGCCGTGGCCATGCTTGTAGATGGACAGCGGATCGCGCGTGCGCCCCTGCGCGTCGGGCAAATCGCTGTTGCCGGAATGATGTGCGAGGTGGATCGCCCGGTAGATCGTCTGCGAAAAGCCGATCGCGAGCGATTCCAGCAGGCTGAACGCGCGGTTCGCCCAGCCGTGGCGGAAGTAGGGCGTGTGCAGGAAGTTGTGGCTGACGCCGTTGATGTTCCACGCGATCGCCCAGGCATAGACGAGCCCGCAGGCGAGATTGCCCCACCAGGGCCGGGTCGAAAAGCCCAGGACGATCCAGACCACGAAGGCCAGATGCGCCACCGCCGCCAGCACCGGCGCCAGATCCAGAGCGGTGTAGCGCCACACGCCGGCCGAACGTGGCGGCAGGCGGAAACCATCGGAGGGTTGGGCGTCTCGTGTCATGACAATGATCCCGAAAGGTCGACGCAGAGCGCGCCCAGGCCGATGAGGGCGATGCCGAGGATTTGGCGGCCGCGCAGCCGCTCGCGCAGCGCCACCTGTGCGGCGAGGGGGACGGTGGCGAAGCTGAGCGCCATCAGCGGCACCGCGAACGCCAAAGAGACGTGGCGCAGCGTAACGATCCAGAGCAGCGCCTCCGCCGCCCAGAAGGCGAGACCCGCCCAGAGGAACGGGCTGCGCGCGATCGACAGCACGCTTTCCCGCGCGACGATGGCGGTGCGCTTGAAACACAACTCGCGCGCCGTCTCACCCGCGACGCAGATCATCACGAGGAGCGCGCCGGTGCTCATGCCGCCGCCCGGAAGGCTGCCAGCAGCATGCGGTTCGCCGCCTCGTTCACCGCCAGCGCGGCAGGCGAGGGGGCTGCGCGGGGTTGATCGAGCCACGCCTCGATCCGCTTGCGCGCGCGGGTGGCCGTGGTGCCGCCATAGACGGCGGGCGACCAGTCCCCGCAGATGTCCGCGCCGACGATCCGCCGTTCCTCGCCCAGCCGCCCGATCAGACGGCCGAGGAAATCGAGCGAGAGATCGCCCTGATCCCAGTTGGAGGCGGCATCCTCCGCCCGCAGCGCATCCTTGTCGATCGTGACGTAGACCGCCTCCGTCGAGATGCGGCCGCACAGCAGATCGAGGAACGCCGCCTCGCCCAGCGCGCTGATCGTGGGACGCGAGATACCGCCCGCGACGTGGCGCGCCGCGCCATCGCGCCCGAAGGGATAAAGCTCCACCGCGCCCGACCGGACGATCGCCAGATCCGCGCCCTTGCGCCAGCCCTGGCGGATGTCGCTGCTGCATGGCCCGATCGTCAACACACGGGCGACGCCTGGGCAGCGCGCGGCGCGGCCGACCCAGGACCCGCAATGCATGCCGCCACGAAAGCGCACCCAATCCGGGTGATTGTCGACATGCACCACGGTCAGCGGCTCGCCCGCCCGCGCCGCCGCCCGCGCGATCAGCACGGCGGCGACATGGTGGAAATCGCCGGAGCCGTAGAAGGTCAGCAGCGGCGCGTCTCCGGCGGGCGTGCCCGCATCGAGCAGGCCGGAGAGCGTCGTCAACTCCGCATCGCGCGCCCACAGCCTGAGACCCGGCCCGAGCAGCCGTCCGTCCAACTCCACGCCGTCGCCCTGTCCGTCCGCCAGCAGCGCCGGCTGACGGACGAGGGCGTCGTCCAGATGGAGGAAGAACGGCCGCACGGAAGCACCCTTCTTCAGCGTTCGACGCAGCGGTGGAGAAGCTGGTCGAGCAGCCGCAGCGCGAGGTCGATCTCGCCCTCGGTGATTTCCAGCGAGGGGGCGAGCGTGATGACGTTCTTGTGATAGCCGCCGACATCGAGGACGAGGCCCATCTTGCGCCCGTCGACGACGAGATCGCCCTTCAGCGCCTCCTCCTCCATCCGGTCGAGCAGCGGCTTGTTCGGCGTATAGCCGTCCGCCTGGGTGATCTCACAGCGGAGCGCCAGGCCAAGGCCGTCCACGTCGCCGATCTCCGGCCAGCGGCGCTGCAGTTCGCGCAATCCTTCGAGGAAGTAGGCGCCCTTGCGCGGCACGGTGGTGGCGTAATCCTGTTCGGCGCAGAGCTTCATCACCTCAAGGCCGGTCGCGGTCCCCAGCGGATTGGCGTTGAAGGTGGAGTGGGTCGATCCGGCTGGGAACATCACCGGATTGATCATCTCCTCGCGCGCCCACAGGCCGGAGAGGGGGTTGAGGCCGTTGGTCAGCGCCTTGCCGAAGACCACCACGTCGGGCGTGACGTTGAAATGCTCGATCGCCCAGAGCTTGCCGGTGCGGAAGAAACCCATCTGGATCTCGTCCGACACCATCAGGATGCCGTGCTCGTCGAGGATCTGCTTGATGCCGGTGAAGAAGTTCATCGGCGGGATCACGTAGCCGCCGGTGCCCTGAATCGGCTCGACGTAAAAAGCGGCATATTCCGACTGCTTGGCTTTCGGATCCCAGACGCCGTTATACTCGCTCTCGAACAGGCGGCGGAACTTGGCGACGCACTGCTCGCCATATTCCTCCTTGCTCATCCCCTTGGGGCCGCGGAAGTGGTACGGGAACTCGATGAACTGCGCGCGCTCGCCGAAGTGGCCGTAGCGGCGGCGATAGCGGTAGGAGGAGGTGATCGAGGATGCGCCCAGGGTGCGTCCGTGATAGCCGCCCTCGAAGGCGAACATCAGGCTCTTGCCGCCGGTATAGTTGCGCACGAGTTTCAGCGAATCCTCGATCGCCTGCGCCCCGCCGACGTTGAAGTGGACGCGGCCCTTGAGCCCGAACTTCTCCTCCGCATCCTGCGCGATCATCGTCGCCAGCTCCACCTTCTCGCGGTGGACATATTGCGAGGCGATCTGCGGCAGCCGGTCAATCTGGCGGTGGAGCGCGTCGGCGATCCGCTTGTTCTTGTAGCCGAAATTGACCGCCGAATACCACATCTGGAGATCGAGGAACGGCGTGCCCGTCTCGTCGAAGAGATAGGAGCCGTCGCAATCCTCGAAGAATTTCGGTTCGGCGACATAATGCACGGTATCGCCATGCGAGCAGTAGCGGTCCTCCAGCGCGCGCAGGCGGGGGAGATCGTCCGACAGGTCGGAGGAGACGAGGCGGAGGTCGGGTGCGGTGGCCATGATGGGTTCCTCAGGCTGCGATGCGGACGACAGGCTGGCGGATGGCCTCCAGCGCGGCGTGGACATCGTTGAAGTCGTCATAGGGGATGAAATCGGTGCCTTGCGCCGTGCAGTGGCGGGCAAGGCTGCTCTTGGCGAACAGGATGTCGGGCACCGTGGAGGCGCAGAAGTCCGACCGGCCGTCGCCTACGAACACGATCGGACGACGCGCCACCGCCGCGTTCAGCACGGCGCACTTGCACACGCCCGATCCACAGCCGGCGCGCGCATGCGGCTGTTGCAGCATGAAGTCCCCGGTCTCACCGATGGCGAGGCGGTTTGCGATCACCGGCAGGCGCAGGCCGTGTCGTGCCAGAATGCCGTTGATGAAATAGTCCACCCCGTCGCTGACGATCGTGACGGGCAGACCCTCGGCCCGCGCCCATGTCACGAAGTCGATGAAGCCGGGGGTGAGTTCGATCCGGTCCAGCACCGCATCGATCGCGAAGGTGCCGCCGCGGATCATCGCGATCTGCTCGCGCATGCAGGTGGCGGAGTCGATCTCGCCGGCCTGCCAGCGTGCCTCGATCCGTTCCCATGCGGGGTCCGCCAGCGCGCTCAGCACGGCGTCGCTCGTGTCGTCGCGGCTGATCGTGCCGTCGAAATCGCAAAAGATATGCATGGGACTCTCCAGTCGGGATGGAGAGCAAGTAAAACGCCAAGCTGATGCGAAGCTGATGCGCCGTCAGGCGAACGGAAGATCCGGCAAGGTCAGAATAACGGCGGCACCCGGCATGCCGTTTTCCGGGTCGGCGAACTCGATGCCGCCGTCCAGCAGCGTCATGGCGCGGCGCGCGATGGCGAGGCCGAGGCCTGCGCCCGCCTCCAATCCCGAACGGCGGGCGAATCGGTCGAACAGCCGTTCGCGATCGGCCAGGGGCACGCCGCGCCCCTGATCGGTGATGGTGATGAGCGCGCCCGATCCCCAGGGCCGTACCGCGACATGAATCGTGGCATCGGTCGGCGAATGCTTGATGGCGTTCTCCGTGATCGCGGCCATCGCTATTTCAAGAATGCCGGGATCGGATACGATCGGCGTCGGCCCGCCGTCCTCGAAATCGAACTCGATGCCGCGCCGTGCGGCCAGCAGCGCGTGATCGGCGATGACGGCGGCGGCCGTTTCGCGCACGTCGAAGCGGGCAGGGTCGATCGCGCGCGCCTCCAGTCGGGCAAGCTCCAGCATCTGATCGACCAGAGCGGAGGCGCGATCCACCCCGGCCATCAGCGCCCGGCCGCGCTCCTGCTCGGCCGGCGGCAACAGGGCGACAACACCCTGCGCCTGAATGCGGATCGCGGCGAGCGGCGTGCGCAACTGATGCGCGGCATCGTCCGTGAAACCCTGCTCGCGACCGATCGCCTCCGACACCCGCTCGAACAGGCGATTGAGCGCGACGACGAGGACCGACAGATCACGCGGCCAAACCACCGGATCGAGGCCGGAGAGATCCTTCGGCGATCGTTCGGCCACCACCCGGCTGAGGCGATGCAGCGATGCGAGCCCGCTTCTGAGGGACAGATGCAGCAGCAGCGCGGTGATCGGCAGCAGCGCTAGCAGGGGCAGCGCCAGTCGTGCCACGATATCCCGGATCACGGTATGGCGCGCGTGCAGCCGCTCTCCCACCACCAGCAGCAGGCGTCGGCTGGGGATCGCCAGGCCATAGCTGCGCCACCGGCCGTTGGCCGCCGAGAAGTCGGCAAAGCCGATCCGGCGGGGGATCACGTCCGGGGCCGGGGCGGTGTCCGAGCGCATCAGCGTGCGCCCATCGCGGAACACCGCGAACATGCGTGCATCGGCGGAAGCGTGAAAAGCCTGCGCGTCCTTCTCGCTCAACAGATTGTCGTCCACCTCGACCGGGCGGGCGATGAACGGCAGGCCGGTGTGGGCGATATTCGATTCATCACTCATCAGCGCGAACAGCACGTTGGCGGCGGTGACCAGATCGGCATCCGAATCGCGGTCGATCGCCCGCGCCGCGATCACCAGCGCCAGCGCTGCCATCGCCACGCCGATCGCGCCGACGGCAGTAACGATACGCAAATAGAGCGCGCCCGCCAGCGAGCCCGAGCGCCGGCGCCTCATTTGGGCACGGTGTAGCCGAGCCCGCGCGCCGTGACGATGAAGTCCCGCCCCAGCTTGCGGCGGATCACCGATACGGCGACCTCCACCGTATTGCTTTCGATATCGGCGCTGTCGTCGTAGATGGCGGCGTTCACATCCTCCTTGCTGACGAAACGGCCGGCGCGGCGCATCAGCAGCGTCAGCACCTTCAGCTCGCGCGCGGACATGGCGACGGGCTCACCGTTCAGCCGCACGGTGGCGCCCGCCAGATCGAGATCGACCGCGCGCACACTGATGATGTTCGATCCGCGCCCGTCGCGCCGGCGGAGCTGGGATCGGATGCGCGCGATCAGCTCGTCCGGGTCGAACGGTTTCACCACATAATCGTCTGCCCCCGCATCCAACCCGGCGATGCGATGGGCGGGCCGGTCGCGCGCGGTGATGATGATGACGGGGAGGTAGGCGTCCCGCCGCTGGCGGATGTGGCGCAATACCTCGATCCCGTCCATGCGCGGCAGCCCAAGGTCGAGCAGTGCGAGATCATAAGCGGCATCCAGCGCCATTTCCGCCGCGTCGTCGCCGCGCCGCACCCATTCGGCGACGTAGCCGGCATCGCCCAGCGCCTCCAGCAGCGCCTGGCCCAGCGCCTCGTCATCCTCGATCAGCAGGATCCGCATCGGTTCGCATCGCTCAGGCGGCCGGGGTGCGGCACGGTGTTCGGGCGGGATCGTTCGCGCCAAATGGCGCAGGCGTCAAGCCGTTGCCCTCAGGCCGGGGCGGCGGTGGCCGCCTCCAGCGCCGCGTCCGCCCGTGCCAGCGCCACCAGCCGCAGCCCCGCCGCCGCCGCCCGCTCCGCCGCCAGGCTCGTCGGCGCGGATACGGTGACGAGCATCGGGCAACCGGCCAGCACCGCCTTCTCCACCAGTTCGAACGAGCAGCGGGCGGACAGGAGGGCGAAGCCGCCGTCCCACCCGAGGCCGCCCGCCGCCATCGCGCCGATCAGCTTGTCGAAAGCGTTGTGCCGGCCGACATCCTCGCGCGTCAGGCGGATCGCGCCGTCCGCCGCGCACAGGGCCGCCGCATGCGCCGCCCCTGTCTGTCGATTGAGCGGCTGATGATCGCGCAACGCCGCGAGCGCCCTGAAGATCGCCGCGTCGGGCGCGGTCGAGACAGCGTGGACCGGGGGGAGCGGCCGGAGGGCCTGCTCCAGATTTTCGAGCCCGCACAATCCGCATGATGATTCGGCGACCCGATGGCGCACCCGCTCCACCACCCGCCCGGCGCGTTCGGCGACGAGCGTGAGGCGCAGGATCATCCCCCCGCCGGCGGCATGGGCATCGATGCCGACGATCTCGTCCGCGGTCTCGACCAGTCGCTCGGCAAGCGCGAAGCCGCGGGCGAAATCGTCGAGGTCGACCGGCGTCGCCATCATCACCGCATAGCCAAGGCCATTGATCTCGATCGCGACAGGCATCTCCACCGCCAGCGGCCGGACGAGGGGCGTGCGCACGCCGTCGGCGGCAATGCGGGTAAAGGGCTGGGCGACGGCGGCATCCATCCGCCCCCTCTAAGGCGCATCGCGCAGCCGTGGAATGACGTTCGGCGCTTGGCAAGTGGGGCCGCGCGCGCCAAGACCGCCGGCGATGACCAACAAGCTCACCGAAATCCTCGCCACCAAGCATGAGGAGGTGGCCGGCCGCCGCGCCGCCATCCCTTACGCTGATCTCTCGGCACAGGCTCGGGCGGCATCGCGCCCGCGCGGCTTCCGCGCCGCGCTGGATGCCAAGGTCGCGGCGGGCGGTTTCGGCCTGATCGCCGAAATCAAGAAGGCCAGCCCCTCCAAGGGTCTGATCCGCGCGGATTTCGATCCCCCGGCGCATGCCCGCGCCTATCAGGCAGGCGGCGCCGCCTGCCTGTCCGTCCTGACGGACGCGCGCTATTTCCAGGGATCGGAGGAATATCTGATCGCCGCCCGCGCCGCCTGCGATCTGCCGGTGCTGCGCAAGGATTTCATGGTCGATCCCTGGCAGGTGACGGAGGCGCGCGCGATCGGCGCGGACGCCATCCTCATCATCGTGGCCGCGCTGGACGACGGCGCGATGGCCGAAATCGAGGCGGCGGCGATGGATCACGGCATGGACGTGCTGGTCGAGGTGCATGACGCCGCCGAGTTCGATCGCGCGCTGCGACTGCGATCGCGGCTGATCGGGGTGAACAACCGCGACCTGCGCGATTTCTCCGTCGATTTCGCGCGAACATACGATCTGGCCGATCGCGCGCCGCCCGGCTGCACCTTCGTCGCCGAAAGCGGCCTTACGACCCATGCCGATCTGCAGGCGATGGCGGCGCGGGGCGTCTCCTGTTTCCTCGTCGGCGAATCGCTGATGCGGCAGGCGGATGTGACGGCGGCGACCCGTAACTTGCTGGCGGGCGCATGACCGGCCTGACCCATATCGACGCCGAAGGATCGGCGCGCATGGTCGATGTCTCGGCCAAGCCGCAGACGGCGCGGGTTGCCGTGGCGGAAGGGCGCATCACCCTTTCGGCGGCCGCGCTGGAGGCGATCCGCGCGGGCAGCGTGAAGAAAGGCGACGTGCTGGCGGTCGCGCGTGTCGCGGGCATCATGGCGGCCAAGAAGACGGCCGACCTGATACCGCTGTGTCACCCGCTGCCGATCAGCGCCGTGACATTGGATCTGACGCTGGAGGCGAACGCCATCCGCGCCACCGCCGAAGTCTCCACCAGCTACTCCACGGGCATCGAGATGGAGGCGATGACCGCCGTGTCGATCGCGCTGCTGACCATCTATGACATGGCCAAGGCGCTTGATCGTGGCATGCGGATCGAGGGGGTGCGGCTGCTCGCCAAGTCGGGCGGCCGTTCGGGCGACTGGCGGGCGGAATGAGCCTGCTGAGCGTCGCCGAGGCGCAGGCCCGCATCCTTGCGCTCGGCCGCCCGATGCCGACGGCGATGGTGCCGTTGGCGCAGGCCGCGGGCCGCTATGCCGCCGCCGACGTGGTGGCGACACGAACCCAGCCCGCGGCCGATCTTTCGGCGATGGATGGCTACGCCATCCGCTTCGCCGAACGGCCCGGCCCGTGGACCGTAGTGGGTGAAAGCGCGGCGGGCGGCGGCCTTGCCAATTCGCTGGCCCCGGGGGAGGCGGCGCGCATCTTCACCGGCGCGCCTGTTCCTGCCGGCGCGGACACCATCCTGATCCAAGAAGAGGCATCGCGCGATGGCGACACGCTGCGCGAGAGCGGGGAGGGGCCGCCCCGCCTCGGCGCACATGTGCGGCCGGCGGGGAACGACTTCACCGCTGGTCAGGCGTTGATCGCGGCGGGCGCGCAACTTACCCCCGCGCGGATCGCCCTCGCGGCGGTTGGCGGGCATGGCGCGCTGCCGGTGCGGGCACGGGTGCGGGTAGCGTTGATCTCCACCGGGGACGAGCTGGTGCCGGCGGGCGCGCCCACGCCGGGGGTGATGCTGCCATCCTCCAACGCGCCGATGCTGGCGGCGCTCCTGGCGCCGCTGCCGGTCGATCTGATCGACATGGGGATCGTGCCCGACGAATTGGCGACGCTGACCGATGCCTTTCGCCGGGCGGCCGATATCGCCGACGTGATCGTCACGACCGGGGGCGCGTCTGTCGGCGATCGCGATCTGGTGCGGCCGGCCCTTGCCGCGGCAGGGGCCGAACTCGATTTCTGGCGGATTGCGATGAAGCCCGGCAAGCCATTGTTGGCGGGTACGCTGGGGCGGGCGGCGGTCGTGGGCTTGCCGGGCAACCCCGTTTCGGCGTTCGTCACCGCAACCCTATTTTTGGCGCCGCTTGTGCGGGCGATGGCGGGGGCTGCGGATCCCTTGCCGCCGATGATGCGCGGAAAGCTCGCTGCCCCGCTGCCGCCGACCGGGCGGCGCGCCGAATATGTCCGGGGGATGCTTGCGGACGGGCAGATCATGCCGCTTTCCACGCAGGACAGCGCGGCATTGCGCGCACTGTCCGAGGCGACCTTGCTGATCGTTCGCGCGGCTTACGCGGCGCGCGCCGACGCGGGGGAAACGGTGGCGTTCGTTCCGATCGGCTAGGGCGGTGTCGGCTTGCTTGACACGGCGAGTCGTGGTCCCTACCTGTTCCGTGTTCGTTCCCTGATCGAGGGTCATCATGCTGACCGCCAAGCAACATGAGCTGCTATGCTTCATTCACGACCGTCTCGCGGCGAGCGGCGTGTCGCCCTCGTTCGAGGAGATGAAGGAGGCGTTGGATCTGCGGTCGAAATCCGGCGTGCATCGCCTGATCAGCGCGCTGGAGGAACGCAGCTTCATCCGCCGCCTGCCCAATCGGGCGCGGGCGCTTGAAATCCTGAAGATGCCCGAGGGGACGAAGGGCGCGCCTGCCAAACCCAAGCCGTTGGTCAGCGCACCCGCCGTGGTTCCGGTCGCCGCCAACGACGTGATCGAGATACCGCTGCATGGCCGTATTGCTGCGGGTGCACCGATCGAGGCATTGGAGGGGCAGAGCGCGCTGTCCGTCCCCGCCGCCCTCCTCGGCCCGGGCGAGCATTATGCGCTTGAGGTCGCGGGGGATTCGATGGTCGAGGCCGGCATTCTCGACGGCGATTATGCGCTTATCCTGCGGACCGAGCTTGCGCGCGACGGGCAGATCGTCGTCGCGCTCGTCGACGAGACCGAGGCGACGCTGAAATATTTCCGGCGGGAGGGCAGCATGATCCGCCTCGATCCCGCCAATCGCGCTTATGATCCGCAACGCTACGCGCCGGATCAGGTACGGGTACAGGGGCGCCTTGCCGGGCTGCTCCGCCGCTACTGAACCGGATCTGCTGGCCCGGTACGGCGTCAGCCTGCGGAATGCGATTGGGGGATTCGGGCGGGCTTAACGGCTTGGCTCCCATGATCCTGCCTGCCCGGTCTGAACTGGTCTGCCGGATACGGTTTACGGGGCGTTAGCGGCGCGAAGGACGACCAGGCGTGGCCGCGCGCACTGTCCGCGACCGTCTCCACGCGGCCGTTCGCGAAGGCGATGGCGAGGCCGCCGGTCTCGGCCAGCAGCGCGCGGTCGGCCTTCAGCCAGCGGGGGCGGCAACGGTCCGGTAGGCGGCGGTCGCTGATCACGATGTCCGCCTGGGCACAGGCGGCGGCCATGGTCCGGCTATCGATGAGATATGCGGATCGGGTGGCGAGCACGCGCCAGCGCCTGCCGCCGCGCACGATGTCGAAGCCGCAAAGGTCCGCGCCGCAGCGCGCGCCGGGCAGGGTCTCGATCGCGTCCGCCTCCCCGAGCGTGCCGGCCGTCTCGCCGAACATGTCGCGGACATAATCACCGGCGCGGGGACGCAATAGCGCCAGTTCCCCGCCGGTCGTGCGGACCGCGACATGACGCCCGTCGCCTGTGATCAGCAGGTCGGGCGCGGGGGTGGCGAGCGCCCAGCACAGCCCGACGGCGAGCGGCGCCAGCCCCAGCCGCCGCGCCCGCGTCTGCCAGAGCGCGAGCCACAGCCCACCGCCGACGATCAGCGCGAAGGCTCCTCGCGGCATGGAGGGCAGGGCCGTGACGGCGCCGGGCAGATCCGCCACATGATGCGCAATGCCCAGCAGCAACGCCAGCGCGCGCCCCGCCAGCCACCATATAGGGGCTCCGAGGCCGATCGTGTCCAGCGCCAACGCCAGCGCTTCCAGCGGCATGACGACGAAGGTGGTGAGTGGAATCGCCGCGATATTGGCGATCGCGCCGTACAGCCCCGCGCG
This sequence comes from uncultured Sphingomonas sp., assembly GCA_913775025.1. GTDB lineage: Bacteria > Pseudomonadota > Alphaproteobacteria > Sphingomonadales > Sphingomonadaceae > Alterirhizorhabdus. Next base: position 15,436 of record CAJYJW010000195.1, read on the forward strand.
ATGGAAATGAAAGATGCCGATCGGCATCAGCGCAAGCTCCACGACGAGCCCGGTCAGCAGCAGCGAGCCAAGCGCACGGGCGATCCGCATGGCCCGCCCCACGTCCGCAGGGCCGAAGCGCGCCCGCATCCAGGGGTGCTCGTGCAGCGCCACGATGGCCGTCACGGCGGCGAAGCTGAGCTGGAAGCTGGGGCCGGCGATCGCCTCCGGCCGGAACAGCATCACCACCAGCGCGCCGGTCGCCACCAGCCGCAGCGTCATCGCCTCGCGCCCGATTACGATGCCGGCGACTACCAGCAGCGCCGCCACGCAGGATCGCACGGTCGGCACCTCGGCGCCCGCGATGAAGGTATAGGCGATGCCGGCCAGCGCGCCGATGCCCGCCGCGATCGGCAGCAGCGGCGCGCGTAGCGCCAGCCACGGGCTGAGCGCCAGCAGTCGCAGCGCCAGCAGCATCGCGCCCCCTACTACGGCCGTGATATGCAGGCCGCTGACCGAGAGCAGATGGGCGAGACCGGAACGGCGCATGGCCTCGGCATCCGGTTCCGGGATGGCGCCCTGATCGCCCGTCACGAACGCAGCGGCGATGGCCCCTTCCGCGCCCCCCGTGGCGGCCAGGATATGCGCCGTCAGCCGGTTGCGCAGCCCGCCGAGCCATCCCCAGAAGCCGTCGTCGCGCGGCCCGCGATCGAGCAGCACCGGCGGATCGAGCGCCCGCCCCGTCGCGCCAAGCCTCTTGAACCATGCGACCCGCGCGAAATCATACGCCCCCGGCACGGCGGGCGGGGCGGGCGGCATCAGCCGCGCCCGAACCGCGACCCGCGCGCCGATCGCCAAGTTTAGAGGCAGGGTTTCCTGTTTCACGTTTACCCGCACGCGCGGCGGCAGGCC
>CAJYJW010000196.1 GCA_913775025.1 uncultured Sphingomonas sp.
TCTTGTCGAACAGTTCGGCACGAAAGCCGTTCATCACCGACATGACGATGATGAGCGCCGCCACCCCCAGCATCACCGCGACCAAGCTTATCGAGGCGACGAGGAAGATGAACCCCTCCCCCTTGCCCGGCAGCAGATAGCGCCGGGCGATCATCCGTTCGTAGGAGGAGAGGATCAAGCGCGCATCCTAGCCAGCGCCTCGTCCGCGCCGATCTCGGTTTTCTCACCCGTGGCCCGGTTTTTCAACTCGATCACACCGTTGGCCAGACCCTTCGGGCCGATCACGATTTGCCACGGCAGGCCGACCAGATCCATCGTGGCGAACTTCGCGCCCCCCCGCTCGTCACGATCGTCGTAGAGCGTTTCGACGCCCGCCGTGGTGAGCTTCATATACAGCTCGTCGCAGGCGGCGGTGCAGGCGGCATCGTCCACGCGCATGTTGATAAGCCCGACCTTGTAGGGGGCAACCGCCTCCGGCCAGATGATGCCGCGATCGTCATGGCTCGCCTCGATGATCGCCCCCATCAGGCGGGATACGCCGATGCCGTAGCTGCCCATCTGCGGCGTCACCTCAGCGCCGTCCGGCCCCTGCACCTTCAGGCCCATCGCGGCCGAATATTTGGTGCCGAAGTAAAAGATGTGGCCGACCTCGATCCCGCGCGACTGCTTCAGCGCATCGCCGGCCACCACCTCGCGCGCCTCGTCCCGCTTCTCATCGGTCGCGGCATAATCGGCGGTAAGGCTCGAGACGAACGACTGGAGCGCCGCTGCATCATCCGCATCCACCTCCAGCGCGCGGTCCTGCTCCCAGTTGCTGTGGTAGAAGACCTCGCTTTCGCCGGTGGGAGCGAGCACGATGAACTCGTGGGAGAGGTCGCCCCCGATCGGGCCGGTATCCGCCTGCATAGGGATCGCCCGCAGCCCAAGGCGGGCATAGGTGCGCAAATAGGCGACGAACATGCGGTTGTAGCTATGCCGGGCGCCTGCCTCATCCAGATCGAAGGAATAGGCGTCCTTCATCAGGAATTCGCGTCCGCGCATGACGCCGAAGCGGGGGCGCACCTCGTCCCGGAATTTCCACTGGATGTGATAAAGGGTGCGGGGGAGATCGCGATAGCTGCGCGCGCCGTCGCGAAACAGGGCGGTGATCATCTCCTCGTTCGTCGGGCCGAACAGCATCTCACGCTCGTGCCGATCCTTGATGCGCAACATTTCCGGGCCATAGGCATCATAGCGGCCCGACTGACGCCACAAATCGGCGGATTGCAGCGTCGGCATGAGCAACTCGACGGCCCCGGCGCGATCCTGCTCCTCCCGCACGATCTGCTCGATCTTGCGCAGTACGCGATGGCCGAGCGGCAGCCATGCATAAATGCCGGCGGCGGTCTGGCGGATCAACCCGGCGCGCAGCATCAGCTTGTGGCTGACGATCTGCGCGTCGGCGGGCGACTCCTTCATCACAGGCAGAAAGTAACGACTTAGGCGCATGGCAAGGCTCGATCTTGAATGGTCGCCATGCGCTCTAGAACGGGAAGCGCCGGCGGGAAAGCACTGTCGGGAATGAAGATGGGGCGCCCCTTAAGCCAGTCGTCTTAACCTGTGTGACCAAATCATCACAGCATGGGGCTTTCGTAACCAGTTGTTGCAAAGCGCGGTGACACGAAACGGAAATATGCGTAACAAGATACTTACGAACACAGGCGCAAGGCCATGGTTCGGGGAGAGGTTTCGGCGCCCCGTGGTCCATTCGGGGGGATGAGCACCGCGCGCGGGCGCCGAGACCTAAACCGGGGGGTTGACGAGCTTTCGTCACGCGGGACGCCTGGACTGCCGAGGGGTAGTCCAGGCGTTTCGCCTTTTGGGACCCTCCGTGCTGCTCGTCCGTTTTATCTCTCCTATCGCAAAAGGAGTACAGCCATGGCGAGCCAGCCCCCAGTCCCAGAGACCCCGAACGAAGGGCCGGTCGACGTGCCGATCCCCTCGCCCGCCGATCCCATTCCCGCCGCACCGTCCGATCCTGTCACCGGCTGACGGCGTTTACCAGTCGCTAATCCGGTTCGGGTTAGGGACAGACAATGCTCTTTCCGTTCCGCGCCAGCGCGATCTTTCGCAACAGATGGGTCGCGCTGCTGTGGGCGGTAGGCATTTGCTTCATGGCCTCCGAGATCGTCGATAGCCTGTCGGGAGTAACCGATCGGCAGCAAGGTACGACCTCACAAAAGCCGGCAGATGGTGTGACCGCCGTAGAGAATACCGCCCGCCAGCCCATCGCAGACCCGGTTCCTGATCGTATCGTCAAGTAACGTCAGGTCACGTGGGCTTTGCGACCGGACGGGACGCGGTGAAGAAGTCAAACATTTCTGGCCTGATCCAGTCATTGACGTAATTGAGATAGTATAAGCCGAACAGGACCAGCGAGACCCATGTCGTCCAGATCGCCGTACGCTTCAGGCTGAAGCGGGGCGGCGCGCCGTTCATCTGACCCGCCACCCAATAGTCCGCCTCCTTGCTGGTGCGGAGGCGGAACGGCAGAACGAAAAACAGGCTGAACGACCAGAACAGCGCATAAATCGCGATGATCGAGGAGAATTTCATCGCGGTGCCGGATCAAACGCGGATGATCGAAACGTCGACCACCGGCTTCTTACCCGTCCATTGCGTCGCCCGCCGCCGTACGCTCAGCCGGATCGCCTCGCGCAACCGGGCCTCGTCCCGGGCACCGTCCGCCACGGCCTGGGATGCGGCATCGCTTGCTTCGGCCAGGAAGTCCGCACGGTCCTCTTCCACGGGAATACCCTGGATCGACACCGCGGGCGCCCCGCGCAGACCATTCTTCGCATCCAGCGCGACGGTGACGGCGATCAGGCCGTTGATGCTTATCTTGCGTCGTTCGTTCATCGTCGAACCATCCGCCGGCAGGATCACGTCGCCATCGAGGATCAATCGGCCGACCCGCTCATGCCCCACCAGCGACGGCGCGCAAGGCGCGAGGCGGATCATCGTGCCGTTCTGCTGGATGATCGCGTTGGGCACGCCTTCGGCCAGACCGAAGCGGGCCTGTTCCGCCATGTGGCGCATTTCGCCATGCACCGGCAGAAGGATCTCCGGCCGGATCCACTTGTACATCAACGCCAGTTCCGGCCGGCCAGGATGGCCCGAGACATGGACATGGGCCTGCCGGTCGGTGATCATGTTGATATTCTTGGCCGCCAGCGCATTCTGGATACGACCGATCGCCATCTCGTTGCCGGGGATCTGCTTGGACGAGAAGACGACCGTATCCCCTTCGGACAGCTTCAGTTGGTGGCTGTTGAAGGCGATCCGGGCAAGTGCCGCCCGCGATTCACCCTGTCCGCCGGTCGCGATGATCATGACATCGCGGGGCGGCAGCCGCATCGCCTCATCGAAGCTGACCGTCTCCGGAAAATCCTTGAGATAGCCGGTCGCCCGGGCGACCTTGATGATCCGGTCCAACGAACGCCCGGCGACGCACAGCTTGCGGTTCGTATCCCGCGCCACTTCGCCCAGTGTCTGCACCCGCGCTGCGTTGGAGGCGAAGGTGGTGACGAGCACCCGCCCCGTCGCCGCGCCGATCACCGCGTCCAGCCCCTCCCGCACGGCCGCTTCCGAACCGGAGGCTTTCTCGTTGAAGACGTTGGTCGAGTCACAGACAAGAGCCAGAACGCCCTTGTCGCCGATCGCCTCAAGCTCGGCCGCGGTCGAAGGGGTGCCGAGTAGCGGATCCTCGTCCAGCTTCCAGTCACCGGTGTGCATCACGCGACCATAGGGCGTCTCGATCAGCAGGGCGTTTCCCTCCGGGATCGAATGCGCCAGCGGCACGTAGGTAAAGCCGAACGGGCCAAGCGCGAAACTGCCTTCATTCGGGATAACGTGCAGCTTCACCTTGTCCGCGATGCCTTCCTCCTGGAGCTTGCCACGGATGAGGCCGGCAGTGAACGGCGTCGCATAGAGGGGCACGCCCAGATCGGCGGCGAGATAGGGGATCGCGCCGATGTGATCCTCATGCCCGTGGGTGAGCACGATGCCGAGCAGATCCTTGGCATTGCGTTCGATAAAGTCGAGGTCCGGCAGGATCAGATCGATACCGGGATAGGCCGGGTCGGCGAAGGTGAGGCCAAGATCGACCATCACCCATTTGCCCTGACAGCCGTAGAGATTGACGTTCATGCCGATCTCCCCCGATCCGCCAAGCGCGAGGAAGAGGAGTTCGTTACCGGGTTTCGTCACTGATGATCCGATTCATTCTCGCAGGCGCTCAGGCCGTGGCGCGCTGGTGCAGCAGGGCCAAACCCTGAATAGTGAGGTCTGGTTCGATTACGTCAAATATGTCCGTTCGGTGATCGAACAAGGTGGCGAGGCCGCCGGTGGCGATCACTTTTGCCGGTCGGCCGATTTCCGCCTTCAATCGGGCAACGAGACCTTCCATCATCGCGATATAGCCCCAGAATATGCCGACATGCATTTGGTCTTCGGTCGTCCTGCCGATCACCCGCGCATCGCGAGGCGGCTCGATCGCGAGACGCGGCAGCTTCGCGGCGGCCGAGACGAGCGCATCCAGTGAAAGGTTGATGCCGGGGGCGATGATACCGCCCTTGTACGTCCCCTGATAGTCGACGACGTCATAGGTCGTCGCCGTGCCGAAATCGATCACGATGAGATCGCCTGCATGGGCACGATGCGCCGCGAGCGCGTTCAAGACGCGATCCGCGCCCACCGTCGCCGGCTCCACCACATCGAGCTCGATCCCGTAGGTCGCCGGCGCCTGCCCGGCGATCAACGGCGTGACCTTGAAGTATTTGGCGGCGAGGACACTGAGGTTGTGCAGCGCCCGGGGCACCACGGTGCCGATGATCACCGCCGCTACATCCGCCAGCGCATATCCTTCGAGCTGAAGCAGCTGGTGCAACCATACGGCATATTCGTCGGCCGTTCGGCGCGGGTCGGTCGCGATCCGCCAGCGGGCGCGGATGCTGCCATCCGCATCGACCAACGCGAAGACGATGTTGGTATTGCCGGCGTCAATCGCGAGCAGCATCCGCTAGCCTCAGAACAGGAAAACCTCTCCGGCGTGCATGACATGGCGCGAACCATCCGCCAAGCGCAGCCGCAACGCACCATCTGGCTCCAGGCCATCGAAGGCGCCTTCGATCGAAGTCCCCTCGCCCCCCTGCACCATCAGCGGGGTGCCGATAGGGTGCGCCCGCTCCAGCCATTCCGCCCGGATAGGCGCGAGGCCCTGCGTCCGCCACCGGTTCAGCCAGTTGGCGAAACATGCGGCCAGCGTCGTGATGAAAAGATCCGGGGATGGCGCCGGAACGCCGATCGCCGGCAGGCTCATCACCGGCCGATCCAGCCCTTCCGGATGGCGAAGCAGATTGACGCCGAAACCGATCACGATCGCGGACTCGTGTCGTTCCAACAAGATACCGGACAGCTTCGCTTTTCCGATCAAAAGGTCATTCGGCCATTTCAGCCGTGCGTCGCGCGCGCCCTGCCGCACGATAGCTTCATGCAAAGCGACCGCCGCGACCAGCGCGAGACTGGCCGGCAACGGATCTCCCTCTGCAATCTGCACGAAGGTGCTGGCGTGGAGATTACCTTCGAACGATCCCCAGACACGACCGCGTCGGCCCCTACCGCTCTCCTGAACGCCAGCGTACAGCCAGTACCCCTCGGACGCCCCGGCGGCCGCCGCCGTCGCTACATCGTCGTTGGTGGAGGTGGTCGCGGCGACATAGCGAATATCGACCATGCCTATCGCCTGGCTCGGATCAGAAAAGCGCCTTCGCCGCCGCGAGGCTTGCCGCGCCGAGCGCCGGGATCGCGAGATATCCTGCCGGCGACACGATGATCGCGGAGACGGCGATCAGCGTACCTTCGGTGTAGCTCGTCACCGGCGCATAGCTTGCTGCTGGCTCATCGAAGTACATCGTCTTGACAATCTTCAGATAGTAGAAGGCGCCGATCACCGAGGTGGCGATGCCGACCATCGCCAGCGGCCACAGGCCCACGCCGACCACTGCATCGAACACCAGGAATTTCGGCCAAAAGCCGAAGAGGGGCGGTATGCCGGCCAGGCTGAACATGAACATGGCGAAGGCCGCCGCCAACGCTGGCCGGGTACGGGAAAGACCGGACAGGCTCTGGATCGTCTCGATCGGCTCGCCACGCGCATCACGCATTTGGAGAACACAAAGGAAGCTGCCGAGCGTCATGACGATGTACACCGCCATATAGGTCATGACGGCCGCGACGCCCTCTTCCGTCCCCGCAACCAAACCGAACAGCGCGAAGCCGACGTTGTTGATCGACGAATAAGCGAGCAGCCGCTTGATATTCGTCTGACCAATCGCCGCGACGCCCCCGAGGACCGTCGATGCCAACGCGGAAAAGATCACGATCTGCTGCCAGGAGGACGCCGCCGGCCCCATTGCCTCTACCGCGACACGAACGAACAACCCCATTGCCGCCACCTTGGGCGCGGAGGCGAAGAAGGCGGTGACCGGCGTCGGCGCGCCCTCATAAACGTCTGGCGTCCACATGTGGAACGGGACGGCGGCGATCTTGAACGCCAACCCCGCCATCACGAAGACAAGGCCGAACATCTCACCCGTGCTCAAGCCGTTGGAAAAGGCGACCGCGACACCGTCGAACAGCGTGGTCCCGGTAAAGCCGTAGACCAGCGAGATACCGTACAGCAATATGCCGCTGGCAAGCGCGCCGAGAACGAAATATTTGAGACCTGCCTCCGCCGACCGCGCATCGCGACGCATGAAGCTCGCCAGAACATAAGCCGCCAGGCTCTGCAGTTCGAGGCCGACATATAGCGTCAGCATATCTCCCGACGAGACCATCATGCCCATGCCGATGGAGGACAGAAGCAACAGGATCGGATATTCCGCGCGTAGCGCGCCCCCACGGGCGAAGAAGCGCGGCGCGATCATCACGGAAATCGCTGCCGCGACATAGATCAGAACCTTGGCGAAGCCCGAGAACGCATCCGCCCGATACAGACCATCGAAGGCCACGCCTCCGCCGTTCATCGGCAAAGCCGCAGATATCGTCGCCGCCATAAGCACGGCAACCGCGGCAATGCTGATGCCACGCGTCGCTTTATCGCCAACGAAGGCCGCAACCATCAGCAACGCGATAGACCCTACGGAAAGGATCAGCTCGGGCAGCGTCAGGAGCAAAGAAGCAGTATTGGACATCAATGCGCCCCTTCATGGGCTTCGGGGGCTGCGGCGTCATGCCCGGCACCGGCATGGTCCGCCATCGGCTTTCCAGGCGTGGGCCGGCCATCTCCCCCCGGCCATGCCCGGTCGACGCGAGCGAGCACGACGCCCACATCCCGGCGCATCGGATGAATGAAGCTTTCCGGGTATACGCCCATCCATAGAACGACCAGCGCGAGCGGGACCATCAACATGATCTCCCGCGCGTTAAGATCCGTCATCGCGGCGACATCGGGCTTGTCGAGCCGGCCATAAACGACACGACGGTACAGGAACAGCATATAGGCCGCGCCCAGAATGATCCCCGTCGTCGCGACCAGTGCCACCCAGCTGTTGGCGCGGTAGGAGCCCATCAGGCTGAGGAACTCCCCGACGAAACCACTGGTGCCAGGCAGGCCGACCGAGGCCATCGTGAACAGCAGGAACAACAAAGCATAACGCGGCATATTGTCAGCAAGGCCGCCGTAGCGCGCGATTTCACGGGTGTGCAGCCGGTCATAGATGATGCCGACGCAGAGGAAGAGCGCGCCGGAGACCAGCCCGTGGCTCAACATGACCAGCATCGCGCCTTCGATGCCCTGCCGGTTGAACGTGAACAGGCCAATGGTGACGAACGCCATGTGGGCAACGGAGGAATAAGCGATGAGCTTCTTCATGTCGCTCTGAACCAGCGCGACAAGCGACGCGTAGACGATCGCCACCATCGACAGCCCCATGACCAGCCAGAAAAGCTGGGCAGAGGCCTCGGGGAACATGGGCAGCAGGAAGCGGATGAAGCCGTAACCGCCCATCTTCAGCAAAACGCCCGCCAGAATGACCGATCCCGCTGTCGGCGCCTGGACGTGTGCATCCGGCAGCCAGGTATGGACGGGCCACATCGGCATCTTGACCGCGAACGATGCGAAGAACGCCAGCCAGAGCCAGGTTTGCGCCCGGACCGGAAAATCATGCGTCATCAGCGTCGGTATGTCCGTCGTGCCTGCTTCCCGCACCATCCAGAGCATGGCGATCAGCATCAGAACCGATCCCAGCAAGGTGTAGAGGAAGAATTTGTAGCTCGCGTAGATGCGCTCCGCACCGCCCCAGATGCCGATGATCAGATACATCGGGATCAGGCCGGCTTCGAAAAAAATGTAGAAGAGGAAGAGATCCTGCGCCGCGAAGACGCCGATCATCAAGGATTCCATCAGCAGGAACGCGGCCATATATTCAGGCACGCGCTTGGTGATCGCCTCCCACGATGCGCCAATGCATACCGGCATCAGAAAAACGGAGAGCATGATCAGGAGCAACGCGATGCCGTCCACACCCAGCGCCCAGGCAAAGCGTCCAAAAAGGTCGACATGCTCGACGAACTGCCATTGCGCCCCCGCCGCATCATAGCCGAGCCAAAGCACCACGCCGAGCACGAGATCGACCAATGTCGCGGCCAGCGCGGTCCATCGCGCATTCGCTGCCCGGCCGGCTTCCGAACCGGGCGCGAAAAGGCACCAGAAAGCAGCGGCAATCGGCACCGCGATCATGATCGTGAGGATGGGAAATCCATTCATGTCAGCGCGTCATCGCCCAGGTCGCGGCTGCGGCAAGGCCGAGAAGCATCACCAGCGCGTAGGTGTAGAGATAGCCGGACTGCAAGCGTCTGGCGGCGGCCCCGCCGCCTACGACGAGATGGGCAATGCCGTTCGGGCCGAAACGATCGATCGTGCCTTGATCGCCCTTTTTCCAGAGCAGGCGCCCGATGGCGAAGGCAGGCCGTACGAACAGGATCGTGTAGAGCTCATCGAAATACCATTTGTGCAGCAGAAACGCATAGACGCCACCGAACACCCCCGTAAATCGTGACGGCACCGTCGTATCGAGGATGTATGCCCATAGCGCGACCAAGAACCCCGTGATCATCACCACGGTGGCCGACAGCTTCACCCACGCAGGAACGCCGTGCATCGCGTGCATCAGGTGGCTGTCGAATGCGATCGAGCCCTTCCAGAAGGCGATACCGTGCTCAGCGTCGATAAACGGAGCATGAAACAGCATACCCGCGAAAATGGCACCGAGGGACAGCACGGCCAGCGGGATCATCATCGGGATCGGGCTCTCGTGCGGGTGGTAGCCCGCCGTACCACGAGGCTCTTCATCGGCACCGGGCGCGTGCGCACTCGGAGCGTGGCCGGAATCCTCGTCGGACGGATCCAGCTCGGCATGAGGCGTATGAGCGTCATGCGCCGCTGTCCCATGATCGTGATCATGGGCGTCATGCACGGCATGCTGTATATGCTCGGACCCTGCCCAACGCGCTTCGCCGAAGAACGTCAGGAAGATCAGCCGCCAGGAATAGAAGCTCGTCAGCAACGCCGCCAGGACCGCGACGAAGAAGGCGACGCCCCCCGCCGTTGTGCCTGCGGCATAGGCAGCCTCGATGATTGCATCCTTGGAATAGAAGCCCGCGAAACCGAAGACGTCGGCGATACCCACACCGGTGATCGCCAGAGTGCCAGCCATCATGGCCGCGAACGTCAGCGGGATATGCTTCCGCAATGCGCCGTAGAACCGCATGTCCTGTTCGTGGTGCATCGCATGGATGACCGAGCCGGCCCCCAGAAACAGCAACGCTTTGAAAAACGCGTGCGTGAAAAGATGAAACATCGCCGCACCATAGGCTCCAACGCCCGCCGCGAAAAACATGTAACCCAGTTGCGAGCAGGTGGAATACGCGATCACCCGCTTGATGTCGGTCTGGACAGTACCCACGGTCGCGGCGAATAAGGCGGTCGCCGCGCCGACGTAGGTGACGACGTTCAGCGCCGTCTGGCTCGTCTCGAACATCGGCGACAGGCGGCAGACCATGAAGACGCCGGCCGTGACCATCGTCGCGGCGTGGATCAACGCCGAGACGGGCGTCGGCCCCTCCATCGCGTCGGGCAGCCAAGTATGCAGGCCGAGTTGCGCGGATTTGCCCATCGCGCCGACGAACAGCAGCAGGCACAGCAACGTCATCGTATCGACGCGACCGCCTAGGAAGCCGATCGTCGATCCCGCCATCCCCGGCGCCGCCGCCAGGATCGCCGGTATCGAAATTGTGCCGAACACGAGGAAGGTGCCGAAGATACCTAGCGAAAAGCCGAAATCGCCGACGCGGTTGACGACGAACGCCTTGATCGCCGCCGCGTTGGCGGACGGCTTATGATACCAGAAACCGATCAGCAGATAGGAGGCAAGCCCGACGCCCTCCCAACCGAAGAACATCTGGACGAGGTTGTCGCTCGTCACAAGCATCAGCATCGCAAATGTAAAGAGTGACAGGTAGCTGAAGAAGCGCGGCTGATCCGGATCTTCCGCCATATAGCCCCAGCTGTAGATGTGCACGAGCGCCGAGACGCTCGTCACCACCACCAGCATCACCGCCGTCAGCGTATCGACGCGGAGCGCCCAGTCCACGCTCATGTCGCCGGAGCGGATGAAGGTCAGCACCGGATCGACATAGGCGACCGTCGATCCCGACAGGAAACCGAGGAAGATCGGCCATGCCAGCGCGCAAGAGACGAGCAGCAGTCCGGTCGTCAGCGTTTTGACGACGACATTGCCAAGCATTCGGTTGCCGAGGCCACCGATGATCGCCGCCAGCAGCGGCAGGAAGACGATGAGCTTGATCACCGAGTTATCAGCCCTTCATCCGATTGATGTCATCGACGGCGATCGTGCCGCGGCCACGGAAATAGATGACGAGAATGGCCAGCCCGATCGCGGACTCGCCTGCCGCCACCGTCAGCACGAACATGGCGAATACCTGTCCCACCAGATCGCCCAGATAAGCCGAGAAGGCGACGAGGTTGATGTTGACCGCCAGCAGGATCAGTTCGATCGCCATGAGAATGATGATGACGTTCTTCCGATTAAGGAAGATGCCGAACACGCCCATCACGAACAGCACCGCCGATACGGCGAGGAAATGCTGGAGACCGATCACAGCTCTACCCCCTGCCCGACCAGCGGGTCCGTCTTGCGAACGGCATCCTGCGGCCGGCGCTTCACCTGATCCGACACCTTCTGCGGGCGAACGCCGCTGCGCGTGCGGTGTGTCAGCACGATCGCGCCGATCATCGCCACCAGCAGAACCAGCCCCGCTCCCTCGAAGATGAAGAGGTAGCGCGTATAGATCAGCGTACCGATCGCGACGATGTTCGGCACCTCCGCCGGGATTGGCGCCACGGTAGCGGACAAGGCGATCGCGCCTGCGCTCCAAGCCGATACCGCGAAGATCATTTCGGCCGCGAGCACGAGTACGAGGAGCACGCCGATCGGCAGATAGCGGGCGAAGCCCGCACGCAGAGCGGCGAAATCCACATCGAGCATCATCACGACGAACAGGAACAGCACCGCGACCGCGCCGACGTAGACGATCACCAGCAGCATCGCGATGAATTCGGCGCCGACGAGGACCATTAGCCCCGCCGCGTTGAAAAAGGCGAGGATGAGCCACAGCACGCTGTGCACAGGGTTGCGCGCGAGGATCGTGAGCGCGGCGGACGCGATCACGATCGTGGCGAACAGATAGAAAGCGATCGTTTGGATCACGGTATCAATTGGCCCCCAGCGGATTCGATGCGCGGCTTAACGGTAGGGCGCGTCGGCGGCAAGGTTGGCCGCGAGCGAACGCTCCCAACGGTCGCCGTTGGCGAGCAATTTGCCCTTGTCGTAGATGAGTTCTTCGCGGGTTTCCGTGGAATATTCGAAATTCGGCCCTTCCACGATCGCATCGACCGGGCATGCCTCCTGGCAGAAGCCGCAGAAGATGCACTTCGTCATGTCGATATCGTAGCGGGTCGTGCGACGGCTGCCGTCGTCCCGCGGTTCCGCCTCGATCGTGATCGCCTGCGCCGGGCATACCGCCTCGCATAGCTTGCAGGCGATGCACCGTTCTTCACCGTTCGGATAGCGCCGCAGGGCATGTTCGCCGCGGAAGCGCGGGCTCAGCGGGTTCTTCTCGTAGGGATAATTGATCGTCGCCTTGGGCTTGAAGAAATATTTCAGCGTAAGGGCGTGCGCCTTCACGAATTCCCAGAGCGTGAACGACTTTATGATGTGCGCGATGCTCATGCGCCATACCTCGTCAGCATGAGATAGCCGGATACCAGGAACACCCAGAAGAGCGACAGCGGGAGGAATATCTTCCAACCCAGCCGCATCAGCTGGTCGTAACGGTAGCGCGGCACGGTCGCCTTCACCCAGGAGAAGACGAAAAAGAAGAACAGGATCTTGGCGAACAGCCAGAAAATCCCGGGTACGATATACAGCGGTGCCCAGTCGACCGGCGGCAACCATCCGCCCCAGAACAATGTGGCGTTGAGCGCGCACATCAGCAGCACGTTGCCATATTCGCCAAGCCAGAAGAGCGCGAAGCTCATCGACGAATATTCGGTCTGGTAGCCCGCGACGAGCTCACTCTCGGCTTCGGTCAGGTCGAACGGCGCCCGTCCCGTCTCCGCCATCGAGGAGATGAGGAAGACGACGGCCATCGGGAAAAGCAGAGGATTGAACGCGAAGCCATTGATGAAGCCGAAGATATGTCCGCGCTGCATCTGAATGATGTCGCCGAGGTTGAACGTCCCCGCCCACAGCACCACGGTAACGAGTACAAAGCCGATCGATACCTCGTAGCTCACCATCTGCGCGGCGGCGCGGATCGCCGAATAGAAGGGATATTTTGAGTTCGACGCCCAGCCCGAAAGGATGATGCCGTACACTCCAAGCGAGGATATAGCCAAAATGTAGAGCAAGCCGACGTTGACGTTGGCCAGCACCATCTCCGGCCCGAACGGAATTACCGCCCACGCCAGCAGCGCGACCGTGAAGGTTATGATCGGCGCGATCAGGAACAGCCCGCGGTTCGCGGAGGACGGAATGATGGTTTCCTTGAGAAACACCTTCAGCCCGTCGGCGAAACTCTGCAGCAGCCCGAATGGACCGACGACGTTCGGTCCGCGCCGCAGCGCCATCGCCGCCCAGATCTTCCGGTCGGCATAGATGATCATTGCCACCGCCAGCATCAGCGGCAAGGCGATCAGCAGGATGCCGATGATCGTGGCGATGAACCAGCCGCCGTTATAGCCGAGATAGCCGGCGAAGAAGTCGGTCACTCGGCGGCCTCCGCATAATCCTGCCCGTGCAGCAGTTCGGCCGAGCAGCGTTGCATCGTTTCGCTGGCACGCGCGATCGGGTTGGTCAGGTAGAAATCGTCGATCGGATAGGTGATCGCACCCGATACGGCAACCCCGGCAGCCGCGCCGGCGGCGGAGGCCGGCACATCATGCAACCCCTGCTCGGCGAGATGAGGATGCTGCGTCGCGATCGCCGCGCGAAGCCCATCAAGCGTATCGAATGGCAGTGCCCGCCCGATCGTTTCGGATAGGGCGCGCAGGATGGTCCAGTCCTCCCGCGCATCGCCCGGGGGAAACACGGCGCGGTCGGCACGCTGAACGCGACCTTCCATGTTCACCCACGTGCCCGGCTTCTCGGCATAGGTCGCGCCCGGCAGGATCACGTCCGCGCCGCGGACGCCACGATCGCCATGCGTACCGATATAGATGGTAAAGGTGCTATCAAACGCGGAAAGATCAGCCTCGTCCGTGCCCAGCAGAAAGAGGGCCTTGAGCGACCTCGCGCGGGCGCGGATCGCGTCGATCCCGCCGTCGGTGACGAAGCCGAGATCGAGCGCCCCGACCCGACCGGCGGCCGTATGCAACATCCCGAACGAGGCGCCAAAGCCGGCCGCAGCCGCCCGCGCCGCACCATAGGCACCTTCATGCGCCAGCGCACCCATGCCCGCGATCACCACCGCATGCGCGGCATCGGACAAGGCCTTGGCTGCTGCCTCGGGCAGGGCTGACAAGACGGAAAGATCGTCGCCCAGCCATTCGACGGGATAGGTCAGGTCAACCTGCGGCCCGATCGCATAGACGCGCGCGCCCGCCTTCACCGCCTTGCGGATACGTGTGTTGACGAGCGGCGCCTCCCAGCGCGGATTGGTGCCGACGAGCAGGATCGCCGAAGCACTCTCGATGCCCGCGATGGTCGGCCCGAAGCGATAGTCCGCCGGGTTCGCCACGTCATAACGCGCACCGTCCTGCCGGCACTCATGCA
>CAJYJW010000197.1 GCA_913775025.1 uncultured Sphingomonas sp.
GTGGCGACCCGTGGCAGGCGCTGGCCGGCTTCCGCCTCAACGCCGCCGCCGACCGGAATGTCGCGGTGGCGAGCGGCGGCACGACCCATCTCGCCGAAGCCAGTCCGGCGGGCGAGGTGGGTCGTGCCGCCGATCGCCACCGCGACATTCCGGTCGGCGGCGGCGTTGAGGCGGAAGCCGGCCAGCGCCTGCCACGGGTCGCCACGATCGGTCGTGACCAGCGCCGCCGCTGCGCCGCCGATCACCGGCTCGGGCGGGGTGCCGGTCGGGACCAGCGCGTCCAGATGGCGTTCGATGAAGCCGGTATCGATCCGCGCGGCGACGAAATCGGCGTTGCCGGCACATCGCGCGAGGAAGGCGGCGTTGGTGCGGACCGGCCAGACCTGTACCGACGCGGCGGCCCTGGCCAGCGCTGCGGCGGCGGCGGTGCGGGTCGGGCGGTGGACGATCAGCTTGGCGATCATCGGGTCGTAATGCGGCGTCACCACATCGCCCTGCCGCACGCCCGCATCGACGCGGATATCGTCGGGGAGTTTCAGGTGCGTCAGCGTGCCCGTAGAGGGCAGGAAGCCAGTCGTCGGGTTTTCGGCATAGAGGCGCGCCTCCATCGCGCAGCCATTGATCGACAGTTGGTCCTGCCGCAGCGGCAGTGGTTCGCCCGATGCGACGCGGAGCTGCCATTCGACGAGGTCGGTGCCGGTGATCGCCTCGGTCACCGGGTGTTCGACCTGCAGCCGGGTGTTCATTTCCATGAACCAGATGCGGTCGGCGCTAAGTCCCTGCGATCCGTCGGCGATGAATTCGATCGTCCCCGCCCCGACATAGTCGACCGCGCGGGCGGCGCGGACGGCGGCGTCGCAGACGGCGGCACGGGTCGCCGCGTCCATGCCGGGCGCGGGGGCTTCCTCGATCACCTTCTGGTGGCGGCGTTGCAGCGAGCAGTCGCGTTCGAACAGGTGGACGGCGTTGCCATGCGTGTCGCCGAAGACCTGCACCTCGATATGCCGCGGAGAAAGAATGTATTTCTCGATCAGCACCCGGTCGTCGCCGAAGGCGGCGGCGGCTTCGCGGCGGCAACTGTCGAGCGCTTCGAGGAAGGCGGCGGGGGCGTCGACGCGGCGCATGCCCTTGCCGCCGCCGCCGGCTACCGCCTTGATGAGCACGGGATAGCCGATCGCGTCGGCCTCCGCCCGCAACCGGTCGGGCGACTGGTCCTCGCCGAGATAGCCGGGGGTGACGGGGACGCCGGCGGCGATCATCCGCGACTTGGCCGCGTCCTTTAGGCCCATTGCCCGGATGGCGGAGGCAGGGGCGCCGACCCAGATCAGGCCGGCGGCGGTAACGGCTTCGGCAAACTCGGCATTTTCGGACAGGAAGCCATAGCCGGGATGGATCGCCGCTGCGCCGGTTTGGCGGGCGGCCGCGAGGATTTTGGCGCCGTCGAGATAGCTTTCCCGGGCCGGGGCCGGGCCGATGCAGATGGACTCGTCGGCTTCGGTGACGAAGGGCAGGTTGGCGTCGACGTCGCTATGGACGGCGATGGTGCGGATGCCGAGGCGGCGGGCGGTGCGCAGGATGCGGCGGGCGATTTCGCCGCGATTCGCGATCAGGAGCGATTCGATCACCGGGCGCCTCTGAAGTTGGCGAAGGTGCCACGTACATGCGTTTCGCAAGCGTGCGCGGCGATGCGCCCGGCGGGCGGGACAGGATAGGTCGGAGGAAACGTGTAGGAAAGCGTCATGGATGCGCCTCCGGAAAGCCGTGGCGGATATGGAGCGCGTGGAGCAGCCCCTTGAAGTCGCTGACGAAGCGGGTGTCGCCGTGACGGCCGTCCGCCAGCGACGCATCGGCATGGGGCGCGAGTACCAGCAGCGGCAGGTTCTGGTGCGCCTCCCCCACCACCGCGATCACCGCGTCGCGCGGGCGCGGATAGGGGATGCGGATGACCTCGAGCTCCGACGCCTTGTCGGGGAAACGGGCCAGCAGGCCGTCGATGGTGACACAGTCGCGGCAATAGAAGCTGCGGCCGGGATAGGCCGGGTCGTCGAATTGCGGGTCGAGCAGGTAGAGGCGGTCGCGCATGGGCTGTTCCGGGGGCATGGGGTCGGTGTCGGGATCGACCGCGGTCGGGGAGGAGGCGGGCGGCTGTGGCGTGAAGTCGGCGCGGGTGCCGAGCATCGCCGCGGCGGCAAGCGCGAGATCGCGGGCGCTGACCTCCGGGGCGGTGTGAACATCGGGCCGAAACGCATCGGCGATCGCGGCGCGGGCGGTGACCGGATCGGGGGCGAAGGCGGCGGCGAGGCGCTGGGCGATCGCCTCGGCCTGGGCAGTGGTCGTGCGCGCTTCGGGCGACAGGGTGCCGCCGTCGCGCGCCGGCGTGGGTGCTGCGGCAAGTTGCGCCTCGACCTCCGCCGTCACGTGGGCGACGGTGTGGAGAAAGCTCGACAGCGCGGTGCCGGGCGGCAGGCTGGCGATGGCGCGGGTGACCATGGCGAGGATCGCGTCAGAGGCGACGCTATCGATGCCGGGATTGGGTCCGGGGGTGAAACCGGGTGCCGGGCCGGCCGAGGTCTGGGCCGGGGTGAAGGCGGGTTCGGTGAGTTTAGTCGGACGGATCGGGGGGAGGTTGGAGATGGTGGTCATGCGGTCCGCCCCATCCACCCA
>CAJYJW010000198.1 GCA_913775025.1 uncultured Sphingomonas sp.
CGCGCTGCACCAGGCGAGCGTCATGCCTTGGTCCCGGCTGCCGTCGGGCTTGCCGTATTTGGCGACGACCTGGCGCAGGAAGGCGTCACCCTTCATCACGTCCTGCGGCATCGTCAGATAGACGCTGGTGACGGTCGACCCGCCGGCGGGCGCTGCGGCCAGGCCGACGGTGATCGACTCGCGGTTCGGGCCGACGCCTTGAAGTTGCGTCATCACCCGATCGGTCATCGCCGGCGACGTGGCGGCACCGGTGCGACGCCGCGCCGCCTCCGCACGGACACGGGCGGCGAAGCTCGGGCCGTAACTCACGCCGTTGATCGCGGGCATTGCGTAGCCCGCTTTCACCAGCGCGGCGCGTGCTTCGCTCGCCGACATGCCGAGCCTAACCCTGGCAACGTCGAGCGGAAATGCCGGCGTCTCCACGCCATTGACGGCCTGAGGTGTCGCCGCAGCCGGCGTCCCAGCGGCGGTGGCGGCGGCGATCACGATGGCCGCAGCGGCGATCTTGTTCTTCATGGTTCCTGCTCCTCGTTTCGTTCAGCGGATGGCGATGGTGACGAAGCCGGCGGTGTCGGACGCGCCCACGACGTGGCCGGCGTCAAAGGCGCGGGCGACGCCGAACCGCAGCGATGACGTGGACGTCAGTAGCGTCGACCAGCTCAGTTCAAGGTCGAGCTCGCGTGCATCCGGGGCGAGATCGACCTTGACGGTCCGGGTCGCGAGCGCACCGCTGACGAGATCGAACGACACCGGCGCCAGGAGCATCGCCGGGGCGCGCTCGACCCGCAGCGGCGAGGACAGAGCGAGCGAAGCCCGGCCGCCGAACAGGCCGCGCGCGCCTTCGACTGCGAAGGCGCTTCCGATCAGCGGTCCGCTGAAGCGCAGCAGATCCGAGCCTCCCGACGCCCGGGTCGAGGACACGGTGGCGCGAGCGGTCAGGTCGACGCCTGCCAGCCTCTGCCGGTAGGTCAGCGTGGCGAGCGTGGTCCGCGCGCCGGTCAGACCGAGCGTCGCGTCGCCGCGCATGCCGAGCACCTGACCGCGTTCGAAAAGGTCGGACAGTTCGAGCCCGAGGCCCAGCGGCATGGCGAAGCCGATGCCCCGTTGTCGGAGGCGACCGTCCCGAGACGTGCCGCTCGAGAAGGAGGCGGACCATCCTCCGCCGGACTATGCCGACATGCTGCCGACCGGCATCGACGCGACGCCGCGCAGCGGCGAACCCGCCAACCCGGTGCCGCCGCCGATGGCCACGTTGGTGCCGAGCGTCACCCGCTGCCCGGCTGCAGGCGCGAAGGAGACGACGGCCGGCACGGCGGGACGAAGCCCTGAATAGGCGCCGACGTTGCTCGCGAACCCGAAGCGCGCGGCCTCGGCCTGCGCCGCGCGCCATGGCACATCCGTCTGACCGAACACCGCGCCGGCAACCAGGCCCGACCCACGAGCGTGCACGCCCGTCGACCCGGTCATCCCGTAATCGCGGCCATAGCGGTCGAACACCGTCATGCCGCCGACCTGCCGGGTCAGCGTTGCCGCTGCGGCCGATCCTCCGAACGGCGCGGAGGTCGTCAGCGAGGAGAAGCGCGTCAGCACCGCGTCGGCCACCGCGAAGGACGAGGCGGGCGCCTGCGCCTGCATCGCCTTCTCGACGTTCAGGATGCCCGCGCCGAACACCGCGTCGACGCCCGGCGCGCCGGCGTCGGTTGCGGTGTCGAGCAGGATGCGGCTGATCGCCTTGCCGCCGAGCTGCGGCCAGTACTGCTTGAGCAGCGCAGCGGCTCCCGCGACCGCGGGTGCGGCGAAGCTGTTGCCGGTGACGCTTACGACGTTGCCGTCCTTGTCGACCACCTGGACGTCGTTGCCGCCGGCCGCGAGCATCCGGTCGGCGAGCGGACCGGCGTTGCCGTTCGCGCTGCGCGGATTGCCGTTCTGGTCGACCCCGATCGCGAACAGGAACCAGTCCTTGTTGGCGCGGTCGGTGCCGACGAAGTTCTCCGCGAACTGCCCGGTGAAGCTGTCCTGGCCCGTGGCGTTGTCGACCGAGTTGACCAGCAGCCGGTCGGCGAGCCGTACCTGATCCATCGCGGCGCGCTGGTCCTGCGCGATCTGACCCGTGCCGAAGCCGTTGAGCGACAGCACGCTGACGAACGCGCCCTTCTCGACCGCATAGCGGATCGCGGGTGCGATGAGCATCGCGTTCGCGCTCTCGCTCTCCGGGATAGGCCCGGTGCTGCCCGCGGTCTGCCCCGACAGGTCGGGTCCGACGATCTTGAGCGCGAGCAGCGTCGCTTCTGGCGCAAGCCCCTGCGGCCCCGATCCGTTGCGGGCTGCGAGCGCGACCGAGGCGACGGTCGTGCCGTGGCCCTGCCGGTCGTCGATCGCATAGGGTGCGAGCGTCTCCGCCGGGCAGGTGCCGCACCGCGCGATGCGTTGCTCGAAGCCGGTGCTGTCGGCCGAGATGCGACCGGCGAACTCTGGCGTTGAACGATTGATGCCGGTGTCGAGCACCGCGATGGTAACGCCCTTGCCGGTGATGCCACGGTCATAGGCGTAGGCAGCCCTGGCGATCACCACCGCACCCGACGCTCTGTATTCCGCGCCCTCAGCGGATGATGTCGGGGAAGGTGCGGGGCTCGGCGCGGGAGCGGGCGCGGGGGTGGGCGACGAGATCGGCGGTGCGGTCGAGCCCCCCGAGTTCACGCCGCCACCGCCGCCACAGGCGGTCAGCAGCAGCCCTGCCGAAATCGCCGACATTTTCGCCATCAGCGCGCGAGTTCCGCGCTTCCGTTTCAGGACACCCAACGACCGCCCCCCCGTTCGCGTCGGCGCCGGACGGCTCCCAGCCGGCGGCACCGCCTCCCATGATGCGAGGCGGTGCCGGCCCGAGAGCCGGAAGTTGGAAACCTGTGATGAGACAGGCGCGAACGCCTTTAGGCCCGAAGGCCCTGGACATACGCGTCCGCCTCCCGGCCGAAACTCGTTCGACCGGGCATACGGCTACCCATCACGAGGTTTCCACGCCTCGGTCCGCCTGCCGGCGAACGGATCAGGTGTAGAACGGAAGTGTCGAGACGATCAATCCTGAGATCGAACCCGCGATCGAAATCGACCGACGCCGTTCCATGGATCCGCAGAGCGGTGGTCGGCATGCACATCCGAAGCGGCCCCGATGATGCGGACGCGCGGGCAAGGAAGCGATCGGTTCCTCCTGATCGCTCGATGTGGATTGGTCTCGTCGCGGCACGGGCTATGTGTCCGCCATCAGATACCAGAAGGGATCACATGCTGATCGACGACCTGAAGACCGCCCGCCTGTCCGCCGGCCTGACCCAGAAGGCTCTCGGCGTCCGGATCGGATCGGACGCGCAGGCGATCAAGCGCCTGGAGGGAGGGGTGGGATCGATGAGGACCCTGATGGCGGTCTGCGAAGCGCTCGACTTCCGGCTGACGGGTCTGGGCCCTGGCGAAACGCTGGGCGAGCAGCTGCGCCACCGGCGCCTGAAGCGGTCCCTGACGCTTGCGAAGCTGGCGACCAGATGCGGGCTGGCGCGGGGCACCGTCGCGGGGCTCGAACGCGGCGACGGATCGGTCGCCAGCCTGCTGAGCGTCCTCGCGGTGCTCGCTCCGGGAGTGCGGCGAAGAGCGCCGGAACGGTCGTATTGGGGACAGCGCGACAAGCGGGATCGCGACGTCCGGCTGACCCCGCCGGACTTCATGGAGACGATCTACGCGGCGTTCGGGGAGGTCGACCTCGACCCCTGCGGCAACGAGGCCAGTTCCGTCGTCGCACGCCGCCGCATCCTCCTCGGCGAAGGGGGAGACGGGCTGAGGGACGACTGGTCGGGGGAGCTCGCCTTCGTCAATCCGCCGTTCTCCGCCCTGCTCACCTGGCTGCGACGCGCCCACGAGCAGTGGAGCGTCGGAAACGTCCGCACCGTCGTGTGCCTCATCCCCGTCCGAACGGACTCCACGTGGTTCCACGAGACCCTCGCCGCGGACGCGGACATCTTCCTGCTTCAGGGACGCGTCCGCTTCCTCGATCTCGACGGCAGGGCCCAGGCCACGCCGTTCTCCCTGATGCTCCTGACCCTCGGCGCAACGCCCGAACAGCGAAGACGCTTTCAGCGGGCCACGCCCGGCTTCTGGCTCTCGCGCGACGCGGAATGAAGGTTGAGGTCCTGGTCCCCCTTGGCATCACCGCCACGTCGCCGCCGCGACGAGGGCGCGGGGTGGCGGGCGGACGCTACGCCTCCTGAACGACTTCCCCGTTCGCGGCACCGTCTTCGGGCTCGACCCCGGCGTCGGCCAGGGCGCGGTCCGCGACGGGAGCGGGAGCGGCGACCGGCCGCCGGGCGTCCTCGCGAACCCTCTCGATCCTCAACGCGTCCTTGAGCGCCGACAACGACGACGTGAGACCCGCCAGATCCCCGATCTCCTCCCGCGCGCCCGCCTCGACGGCGTGCTCGCGACGGATGCGTTGGATCGCCCGCTGTATCGCCTCGGCCTCGACCGAACTGTCCAGCATGCCCTCGATCTTCTCGAGCAGGTTGGCCACCTCCTCCCGCGTCGCAGAGCGCCGGTGATCCTGCGCGAAGAGCTGCTGCTCGCGATCCACCAGATGCCCCAGCCGCTCGCGTCCGGCGGCGGCTTCGGCACGACGCCGCATCCGGTTCAGCTGCGCGAACAGCCTGCCCATGCGGTCCAGGTAGTGCGCCACATGCGGTGCGAGATCCCCGGAGGGGTCCTCGCACAACCTCACGACCGCTCGCGCGAAGGGCAGCTTCTCGATACGCGCGCCCCGCGCCCCGAGCAGCTCCTCGATCCTCGCGAACAGGCCGACGCCCGGAGCTCTCGAGTTCAGGTCCGCCACGGTCACTGCCGTCCCGGCCCCGCCACGATAGAGGGCCAACTCCCGGACGCAGGTATCCGCGGCCGCCGCCGCCAGTTCGACGGGCAGCATGTCCTCGATCTCCGCGATGCCCTCGACGTCCTGGTCCACGCCTCCTAGCTGCAGCACGAGGTCTGAGGACAGCAGCCCGCTCAGCGGCTTGCGCTTCAGCAGCTTGACCGCCTCGTTTCCGGCGGCGTCGGAGTCGAGCAGGACGATGACGGGGGGCTTCTCGGCGTCGCGCCCGCGCACGAGATGGACCATGTACGGCACATGGCTCGCCGACCCGCACGGCACGATGACCATGGCGTTCAGATCCAGGGTCTCGTTCTCGGGCCGCCCCGTCTTACGGATCGCGCGGGAGGCGC
The DNA here is from genome assembly GCA_913775025.1 of uncultured Sphingomonas sp. Lineage (GTDB taxonomy): Bacteria > Pseudomonadota > Alphaproteobacteria > Sphingomonadales > Sphingomonadaceae > Alterirhizorhabdus. Next base: position 5,254 of record CAJYJW010000198.1, read on the forward strand.
CCGCAAGAAGCACCTGCTCGGTGATGCCTTCGACGAGCAGGTTGGCGGAGCCGACGAAGGCCGTCTCCCCGACGAACGCCCCGAAGGCGGATCGCAGCGGCTCGTAGTGGTTCTGGGCCGCGTTGTCGACGACCAGGGTCCCGTCGCGCCCACGCCCCTTCTCGAGCACGCGGATGCGCTCCGCATGGTTCTTGTCGATCAGGAAGGGGGAGTGGGTCACGTAGACGACCTGCACCGCCGGGCGGCTGGGCTGGTCCTCGGCGAGGTCGCGCAGGATGCGCATCAGGTCCTGCTGGGCCTCCGCCGACAGATAGGTGTCGGGCTCGTCCATGAGCAGGATCCGCTCCCGGGTGGTGGGACGATGCGCCTGCGACTGAATCAGATACGACAGGAAGTACTTCAGTCCGCTGCTGCGCTCCGCGAACGTGTATTCCGTGCCGGTCCGGTCACGGATCGTGAATATCAGGTCGTGCTCCCGGGTGTCGACGCGGAGCGAGAAGTCGCGATCCTGCACCCACCAGCGCCGGAAGTTCAGCGCCTGCTCGATCTGAGCGTTGATCCGCTCCACCAGGGCGTTCGCATAGCCCTCCGCCCCGTCGGCGATCGCGTCCGCCAATTCGTTCACGGATGCCGGATCGATGCCGGCGAGGTCCACGAGCAGGTTCCGCGCGAGGTCCAGCGCGCGACGATCATCCGATTCCTCGATCTGCCCGATCTCGTCGATCAGGGGCCGCAGCACGCCGAAGATTCCCGCGGCGTTCGCGCTGATCGTGGAGGGATCGCTGCCGACCATGTCGACGAGGGACGAGACCCTATCGAGCATCGAGGGTCGCATGCGCCTTCCCCCCGCCGATCTGCCCGAGACGATCCAGCTGAACGGGACGCTGTCCGGCAGCGCGACGTCCGAGTGGATCCTGAAGGTGGCGGGGAGCAGCTTCGTGAACCTGGCGGCGGTCTCGGGTTCGAGTTCGTGCGCCTGCCAGTCCTCACCCTGCGGCGTCCACACCGTCAGGAGATCGGGGCCCTCGCGAAACATCATGAATTCCGTGGCGATCAGATCGGTCCGTCCGAGGACGTCGCGGATCTGCGCCCATTCCTCGGGCGTGACGTCCGACCAAGCGACGCCGAGATGCGGAAAGCAGGCATCCTCCTCGGTGACGCCGAAGAAGTCGCTGTAGCGGCAGAGATCGCGACGCAGAAACCCCTTCCCGGACACCGCCTTCTCGATCGCGCTGAGCAGATGGCTCTTTCCGGACTCGTTCGCGCCTACGACCGTCGTCAGACGCTGATCGATACGCACCTCGACGTACGGGAACCACTGCCCTCTGAAAATCTCCCAATCGCCTCGCGGCCCTCCTCCGGGCCGGGCCTTGCGGATGCGATCGAAGTTGAATGACTTGTAGAACCGCGCGAACACCTTCGACAGCCGCATCGTGAACTCTCCTCGTGCGGATGCAGGATGCCCATCACTTGCGCGGGGTGGCAATCCGCTTTCCGCCATCGGCCGACACGGGACGATCGCCACCTGCCCGGAAGTTTCATGCGATCGGGTCGAACGAAGCGTCTTGCGCCCGCGATCGACGCTTGCGATGCCTGGGGGGTGCAGTACAGCGATACGGCGTCGTCGGCGGCCCCCCCTCGGGACCCGCCTCCGGCGGACGTATCACGGATTCGACGGGCGAACTTCCGGAAACGGCGTCGTGCGACGGGCAACGCGAGGGTTCGGGAGGGGGCAGAGGCGTGACCAGCATCGGAAGGACGCGGTCCGAGACCGACGCGATCATTCGATCGGTTTCCAGCGTGACGTTCGGCGTGGGCGGAGCGGACCCGTTCGAGAGGGCGGTCCGGGCGGCCGTCTCGTGGATGAGGGCGCGCAACGCCGCGGTGCCGACCGACGCCGAGGAGTTCCGCCCCTTCGACGTCGGCGGCGGCGGTGCGCCGGTGGGGAGAGCGGTCTTCCTTCCGATCGACGGCGGCAGGATCTGGTCCGCGGCCATCGACGATCCCGATTCGAGCCATGTCGGGCGGATCTGGATCACGGAGATCACCGTCGCCGAGGCCGGCGGGGACGTCCACTTCGGCATTCGGCTGCTCAACTTCACCAGAGGCGTCGACGAGCCGTTCGCACCCAGCATTCCCCGGCTGGTGCGGGACGTGATCGGCGAACTGCCGTGCTTCGCAGACGGACTGCTGCTGCGTGACGACGAGAAGATCGTCGAGACGACGGAGGAGGTGGACGAGCTCGTCTCCCTTCTGGAGCATCCGGACCGACGGCTGCCCGTCGTCGTGCTCGCCGAGGGCGTCACGAGGCAACCTTTCGCGACGCTGGAATCGCTGACGCGCAAACTGGCGGGTGCCGCACACGTCTTCGGTGTGTCCGATCGCTGCTCATGGCTGCTGAAGGGCAAGCTGGGACGGAGCCTGTCAGTGTTCGACGGGGCGGTGCGCATCTACCGGCCGGGCTTCAGCGTCGAGGACGCCGATCCGTTCTCGCATCCGCTGTGGCTCGCACATCCCGGCCGGCCGTCCACGGACGGCGGTCCGGTGGTCGCCAGGGTGCTGGCGTCCGGCACGTCGAAGGGAACGACGGACTACCCTCGCTTCGAGGCGGTCCGGCAGGGCGCCGCCGAACGATCCATCGCCGAACACCGGTCCGACGCAAGTTCGGACGAGATCGCCGCCCTCTACGAAACCCAGAATCGGTCCTTGCGCGAGCAGCTGGCGAGCCTCCGCGACGAGCAGAACCAGTGGCTGGCCGACGCAGAGAGGGAGCGAGCCAGGGCGGAGCAGCAGATCGCCGAGCTGCAAGCCGAAGTACGCCGCGCCCGTGCGCAGAACGACACGCTTCGTTCGGTCGTCAGAACCGGCGGAGCTCCCACCGCGGCTCGACAGCCGTTGGAGGACTTCTCGCTGGTGGAGGCTTGGGCAGAAGCCAACCTGAGCCCGAACGTCTGGCTCTCCCCGAAGGCGATCAAGGAGACTGAGCGGCACGCCCGCTACCGCGATCCGGTCGAGTTCGGCGAGGCGCTCTACGCGCTGGACGAACTCTACGCGCCGATGCGCCGGGATCCCGACGACGCTCGGCACCGGGCGTGGCAGCAGAGGTTGACCGAACTCGGAATGACACTGACGCCCTGCTTCACCAGGGCGGGCGACATCCAGCGGTTTCCCGAATACTCGGTCCAATATCGGGGTCAGAAGCGGTGGTGCGACCTTCACCTTCGTCGCGGAGGGGGGACCGATCCCCGGTCCATGTTCCGCATCTACCTGCACTGGGACGACGACGAAGGGGTCGTCGTGATCGGCCACATGCCTTCCCACCTCGACAACAACATGACCAACTGATGGAACGCCCCCCTCACCCACGGTGCGCGCGGCACGAATTCGACGTGGACCGGTGGACCGCCGCGTTAGGCGATCGTAAACGCCACTCGACGCATGGAATACTTTACTTATATATGAACTCGAATCACCGGTCCGAGTTATGAAGAAGCCCGAGACATACACCATCCGCTTTCCCGAAGAGGATGGGGCCCCGGGCGACCATGGTTCGGTCGCGATGAAGGACAAGGACTGGAAGGTGTTCCAGAAGGAAGTCGGCATGGAGGGACGGGCCCAGATCGAGGCCGCCATGCGCGCATGGTGCCGCTTCGGTCCCGCGAACATCCCCGACAAGAGGTTCAAGTTCGAGACCCGATACGAGAGCGGTGGCAGGGGCGTCCGGGTCGACGCCTTCAAGGGACGGCACGTCCGCCTCTACGGCACCACCGTCGAGGTGGACGGCAAGCCGATGTTCCTGGTGACCGGTCGGGACATGTCCAAGAAGACGGATGCGGCCGACCGGGAGCTGCTCAAGGCGGCCGGCAAGACTGCTTTCAAACTGATCCACGGATAAGCCACGGATACATGAAAATGACGAAGAACCGCATCGACGAGAGCGCCGCCCGCGAGGCCTACGAGCTGCTGCTGGCCGAGGAGGAGCTCATCCTCCATGCCCAGATGCTGATTCAGCGCCTCCTCAAGGAGCAGGACGTGAGCCAGAAGGAGCTCGCCAGGCGTCTCGGCGTGGGCGACTCCTACGTCAGCCAGATGCTCGGACTGTCGCCGCGCAACCTCACGCTGCGCACGATCGCTCGCGTGATGAAGGCGCTCGGCGTCTCGGCGACCATCGCCCTGGACGATCACCTCGCCGCCCGGACGTCCGCCCGGACGGCGGACGCCGAACCCGCGCACCCGGTCGTCGATGCCCAGCCTTCCCAGGTCTGGGGCGAGGTCGTCACCCTGCCTCCCCGCAGGAAGAGCGCGCGCGCCGCCGATGCGGACGCCCGCGCGTACGCGTCATACGATCCACCGATGCGCGAGATCGAAGTGGCCCTGGCGGCCTGACGCGAAGATGACGGATACCAAACAGAAGACCACCGCCATGTCCGAGAAGGACGCGGCCAACTACAACCGCGTCGTCTCGCACGCCACGATCCGCGACATCCGGCTCGTGGGTTCCGAATTCACGCTCAAGCCGGAGGCCGCCGAGTCGACCGACCGGGCGTGGAACTACAGCCTCTCGGATCAGCTCGAGGACTGGACCTGCGACAACGCGAAGGGGACGCTGAGCGGCCTCTACACCTACAAGGCGTCGTGCGTCGAAGGCAGGCGGAAGCTGATCACGGTTACGGGGCGCTACCTGTCCACCTACAGGCTCTCCGATCTCTGCGACGAGGAGGCCGGCAGAAACTTCCTCGCGCGGGTCGGACGCTTCTCCGCCTACCCCTACTTCCGCGCCCTGTTCGCGACGCTGACGCAGCAGAGCGGGATCATGCTGCCGCCCCTCCCGGTCATCTCCGATGGCCCCCGTTGGGTGAACTCGCCGGACGCCGTCGGTAGGCTGGGCTCCGACGGCGGCCCGGACGACGCCCCCGTCCGGAAGCGCCGGGCCGTCAGGAAGCAGGACTGATCGGACGACGAGGTTCGTCAGAGGGCGTAGTCCGCCCTCCTCAGAGCCTCGTCCGTCTCCTCGCGGTTCGCCACGACGATGTGCTGGCTGCGCACGGGCAGGTCCTCGGGCCTGTCCAGCAGGTTCAGCCGCTTGAGGAAGTAGAAGAGCATCGCGTAGCGGACCTCGAGGACGGTCGTTCCATCGACCATTCCGTAGTCCTTCGCCACGATCGCGCGCTGCTGATCGCCCAGTTTGGGATGCGGCGCGATGCGCACGCCGAACCGCTCCTGCCAGAGCCCGTCCTCGCTCCCCGGCCTTCCCGGCTCCCCTAGGCCCCGCGTCGCCAGTATGCGCGGCAGCAGGAAGTCGCGGAAGCTCCCGGTGCGGTGGCAGAACGCGCGCGCGTGCCAGCGGAAGCCGTCGAAACCGAAGGCGTGCGGCGTCACGCGACGCCACACCGGGTCCGGGTTCTCCGGGCTCATCGACTGATACCGGATCTCGATCGACTGCCGGGAACGATGCGCTTCCAGCACCGATCGAAGGCAGTCGTCGCTGACCTCGCGCGCCGGAGTCAGGACCACGTCGACGTCCGGACGGGCCCCGATCCACGATTCGTCCGGATCGGTCAGTCCCTCGCCGAGGGAACGGAGGCGGAGAAGATACTCCTCCGGCCCACCCTTCAGACATACCGGCCGAAAGGCGTCGCTCGCCACGTAGCGCTTCGAAACCTTGTCGTAGACGGCGTTGCCGGGGGCGCGCGCCTGATAGAGCGACAGGTCCTTCGACGCCTGCGGCTCCGACACGTTGAACGCCTTCCTTATGTCGTGCCTCCGGACGCCGCCCTCCCACGACAGGCGGAACTCGATGAACTCCAGGCGCCGCTCCACGCCCCAGTTCGTCCTGCCCTCATCATCGACCAATAGACCGCTCCAATACGAATACAAAGTATATGGACATACTTTTGATTACCGCATATTAAGTATCCCCATCAGCGAATCGGGTCAACCGCTTCCTCGCACGCCGCGCGGTCAGCGCGTCGGGCCAAGGGAACGCGCGCACCGACGCCAAGGAGAAAAGGGGAACGGCGATGCCGCTCAGCAATGCGCAGATGCGCCGATACGATCACAACGTGCTCCGCCTGCCTCGGGACAAGCGGACCGAATACAACGCGCAGGTGGACCGGCTGATCGCCAACCTCCAGGACACCGTGAGGGGCGAGACCGAGATCCGCATCACCAGGGTCGTCAAGGCGGGGTCCTTCGCGAAGCACACCATCCTGCGCCGGACCAGCGAGGATCCCGTCGACGTCGACGTCGTCTTCTACATCGCCGGCGAGGACGCGAGCGTAGAGACGATCGAGACGCTGACGGCGAGGATCGCCGAACTTCTCCGGACCAAATACCCCAACAAGAGCGTCGAGGACTTCACGATCCAGTCGAAGGCCGCCACCGTCGCCTTCGTCGGGTCGGGGCTGTCGGTCGACATCGTGCCCGTCATCGAGGACTCCTCGACCAGCGGCTACGGCTGGCAATACGACATCCGGAACGGCAGCAAGACGCGAACCTGCGCGCCATGCCAGATCAAGTTCGTCCGCGACCGGAAGGACGCGGACCCCGACTTCCGCACCCTCGTCCGCCTCGCCAAGAGGTGGCGCAACCGTGCGGAGGTCAGGCCGCTGAAGTCGTTCGCGATCGAGCTGATCATGGCGCATCTGCAGGACGTCCATGGGCGATCCACCGGCATCGAGCAGCGGTTCCGCGACTTCCTCCTCTATCTCGCCCAGAGCGACCTGAGGGACGTCATCACGTTCCCCGAGAACGGCGGGTCGGTGCCGACGTTCGGCGACCCGGTCGTGATCGTCGATCCGGTCTGCGACACGAACAACGTCGCCAGCCGCATCTCGGAGACCGAGCGGGCGGAGATCGCGGCGGCCGCCCACCAGGCCTGGGAGACGGCCTACTTCGCCTCGGTCGAGGACGATCCCGCCCTGTGGAGGGAGCTGTTCGGGCCCACCTTCGAGACGGAGTTCGAATGATGGCCACCGTCACCGTCACCGAGAGCTACACCACCACCGACGTCCAGAACGTCGTCCGCCGCTTCCAGGCCGACCTGCGGATGTTCGCCGACAGCAGCGGCGCCATGTCCCAGGACAAGGTCGGCGACTACGTCCACGACGTCGAGCTGCTCGCCAGGAAGGGCTACCTGAAGTCGGTGGACGTCACCCTCCTGCATCTCGGCGCGGAGGAGAAGGCCGCGCGCTACACCGTCGACACCGCCTCCGGCGGGATCGTCTCGGATCGTCCGGGGGACGCGCGATGGCCCCACCTCCCGTCGGCGAGGCTGCGGGTCGTCGTGTCCTACACCTCGGCCTACGACGCGACCGCCCGTCAGGGGCTCGCGGGCCGGCTGCGGATCCAGTGGACCAGGAACCTCGAGGACACGAGCCACGCCGCGCTCGGCGGCGGCGGGGGCCGCAACTACGTCAGCGGCGCCTACGGACTGAAGCGCGAGGATTGGAGCAAATGAGCCAGAACGACATCTTCGACCGCGAGATCGTCGCGCCCGACGCCGAACTCGCGCGTCGCGCCGCCACCCTCCTCGGGTTCGACGCCCGCTACGCCCGCGTCCACGATCAGCTGCGCCTCCTCATGGCAGCCGACGGTCTCGAGAAGTGGAGCCGGAAGCACCACGGTTCGCTGATGCCGATCGCCGGGCTCGTGGCCGACCAGTATCCCCTGGTCGTCTTCCACGGCGACGTGGGCACCGGCAAGACGGTGGCCGCCGAGTGCATCGCCAACCGCCTGCTGACCGAGGCCCGGTCGGAGGACGCCGTCATCTTCCGCCTGTCCAACCGCGTGCGCGGCAGCGGCAAGGTCGGGGAGATGACCACCCTGCTCGCGGAGGCCCTGAAGCGCGTCGTCGCCTCCATCGGGAAGACCCGTCGCGCCGTCCTCGTCATCGACGAGGGGGACAGCATCGCGGCCTCCCGGTCCCAGGAGCACAGCCACCACGAGGACAAGGTCGCCGTGAACACCCTCATCCAGGGCGTCGACGACCTGCGCCGCCACAAGGGCCGCGTCGTCGTCATCCTCTGCACCAACCGGCTCAGCGTCCTCGATCCCGCGCTGCTCCGCCGGGCCGCCGTCGTGGAACGGTTCGATCGGCCCGACGACGCGGAGCGGCGCCAGCTGCTCGAACGGGATCTCGAAGGAGCGGGGATCACCGCCGCGCAGCTCGACGAGCTCGTCGCCCTCACCGGTCCCACGGCGCACGCGCCGGGCTGGACCTACTCCGACTTCCGTTCCCGCTTCTATCCCACCGCGGTGGCGAAGGCGTTTCCCGACGCCCCCCTCGGCTTCGAGCACCTGCGCGCGGCCGCCGGGGAGACCACCGCCTCCCGCGTGATGGAGGACCGCTGATGACCGGCTCCCCCCTGTTCGGCCGTCGCATCCACATCGCCGGCAGCATCTCGAAGGACCCCGCCGTCGCCGGCGCCGACGAGGTGCGGATGGCCCGCGACGTCGTGACCGGCCTCGTCCGGACGCTGGTGGCGAAGGGAGCGACCTTCGTCGTGCCCGTCGACGCCGAGCCGGTCCGGCCGGACGGTATGCCGATCTGCTTCGACTGGCTGATCTGGGCCACGCTTCGGGATGCGCTGCCGAGCCGCCCGCCCACCGCCCCCGCGCCGCTCGCCATCGCGGTCCAGCACCACAAGACCGAGGATCAGATCCCTGCCGCCCACGAGACGCTGTGGGACGAACTGCGCTCGTCCCCGCTGGTCAAGCTCGAGAGCGCGGCCCGCTGGGACCTGAACGTGAAGAGGATGGAGGCCCAGGCCCGATACGGCGACGTCCTGGTCACCATCGGCGGCACCGAGGGCGTGCTCTTCCTCGCGGACCTCTATCACGCTGCCGGCAAGCCGGTGATCCCGTTGGACCTCGCCGTCACACCCGAGAACCAGGGAAGCCGCCGCCTGTTCTCGTTCGGCACGGCGAGCGCGCACAGCCACAGGCTGTTCCATCTCACCGATGGCGAGGATCCGCACGACTGGATCAATCGCATCAGGTTCCCGGCCCGACGCACGGCGGCGGAAAGGGTCGACACCATCGTCGCCCTGCTCGAACGGCTCGAGCGTCCGCGCGCCTTCGCCGTCCGGCTGCTCGATCCGGCGAACGCCGAGTTCGACGCGGTCCAGGCGTTCTTCGACGTCGTCGTGCAGCCGGTGCTCGAGAACGAACTCGGCTACCGCCTGACCGTCATCGATGGACGGCAGACGTACGAGCACGCGCGGATCGACGAGGAGATCTTCGCCAAGCTCCATCGATCGAGCGTCGTGGTCGCCGACATCACCGGCTCGCGGCCCAACTGCTTCCTCGAGCTCGGCTACGCGCTGGGCAGGGGACTGCCGACCATCGTCACCGCACGCGAGGGTTCCGCGACCCCGTTCGACATCACCACGCTCGCCGGCCACCGGTGGCGGACGGACGGGACGGCGGAGGCGCGCAGGGCCGAATTCCGTAGCCACTGGAAGGCCGTCCGCAACAGACCCCCTCTCGTCAGCGTCGAGGAGCTCATCGCATGACCGACCACAAGGAAGTCCTCATCTCCGTGGACGTGGAGACGTCGGGGCCGATCCCGGGCGAATACAGCATGCTCTCGATCGGCGCCTGCCTCGTCTCCGATCCCGCGCAGACGTTCGCGTGCGAACTGAAGCCGACGAGCGGCAACGCGGTGCCCGAGGCGCTCGCCGTCTCCGGCCTGTCGCTCGAGGAGCTCGCGCGAACCGGCCTCGATCCGGTCGACGCCATGTCGTCGTTCGCGGCGTGGGTCGGGAGCGTCGCCGGCACCGGAGAGCCCGTCTTCGTGGGCTTCAACGCCCCGTTCGACTGGTCCTTCGTCAACTACTACTTCCACCGCTACACCGGCTCGAATCCATTCGGCTTCGCCGCGCTCGACATCAAGGCCCTCTGGATGGGCATCACCGGATGCAGCTGGGCGGACACCAGGTCGAGTAGCATCGCCAGCGCGGTGGAGAGCCGGCTCGTCGGGGACCACGATGCACTCCACGACGCCCTCTACCAGGCGGACCTCCTCCGCCTGATGCTCGCCATGCGCAGCGACGGCGGGCCTTCCCTCTCCACCTCCGATCCCTCCCGCTGACCCAAGAAAGGAACGTCGCGTGTCCAAGAACATCGTCATCTTCTCCGACGGGACGGGTCAGGACGGCGGCGTCCGTCCCGAACAGCGGATGAGCAACATCTTCAAGATGTATCGCGCCACCCGTCCCGGACCCGACACCGACGTCGATCCGGAACGGCAGGTGGTCTTCTACGACCCTGGGCTCGGGACCGACGCCGGCGCGACCGGCATCACCTCGATCCGGCGCGCGCTCGGCAAGCTCCTGTCCTCGGTCACCGGACGGGGGATCACCACCAACATCGTCGACTGCTACGAATTCATCATCAACCACTACCGTCCGGGCGACCGGATCTGGCTCTTCGGCTTCAGCCGAGGCGCCTACACCGCGCGGAGCGTCGCCACCGTCCTCCGCCTGTGCGGCGTCCCCACCCGCGCGCCCCGAGGTCCCCTGCCGCGCTTCCGTTCCGCCGCACGCGACATTGCGCACGAGGCCGTGTTCCGCGTGGCCGAACACGGCGCCGGGCATCCGCGCGGGGAATACGAGGAGGAGCGCGAGGAGCTCGCCCGCCGCTTCAGGAAGAGCCACGGCTCCGACCTCGACGGCGAGGCGAACGCCGCCCCCTACTTCATCGGCGTCTTCGACACGGTGGCGTCCCTCGGCGCGAAGGGACCGCGCCGGATCATGCTGGGTCTGCTGCTCGTTGCCCTCGTCGCCCTCGGCGTCGGTGCCGCCACGGCGCTCCTGCACCTGGTCCTCGGGTTCGGCTGGCCGGCGTCGCTGCTCGTCTCTGCGTTCGCGGTCTCGGCGGGGGCGGTCTGGGCCGACCTCCGCACGTCGCTCAAGGTCTTCCGTCGCGCCGCGCCCGCCCGGGGCTCCACCTGGCACATCGCGAAGTGGGCCGGCGAGGACTACGACAAGCTGCTGGGACGCGCGGTGACCTACGCGCGACACGCCATCGCCATCGACGAGAACCGCGCCGACTTCCCCCGCGTGCCGTGGGGGCCAGGCAAGGGCGTGGAGGCCCGTCCCGAGATCGACGGGCAGCCGAAGCCCTTCCTGCAGCTCTGGTTCGCCGGCAACCACTCCGACATCGGCGGAAGCTATCCCGAGGCGGAATCCCGACTCTCCGACATCGCGCTGAAGTGGATGCTGGAGGAGGCGCTCTCCGTTCCCGATCCCCTTCTGGTCGACCAGACGCGCCTGAGGGTCTTCCCCTCGCCCGGCGGCGTCCAGCACGACGAGGTGGCGGGCATGGCGGACACCGTCCGCGCGCGGACGCCGCGTCCGCTCCGCGCACTGACGCGCCGTCTCTCCTGGAAGGTCGAGCACCGACGTCCGAAGGTCGACGCGACCCTCCACCCGTCGGTCGCCGAGCGCTTCGCGCTGGAATCGGTGCCGCACCAGGGCGGCGACGGGCCATACCGTCCGGAGGCGCTGCGGCACCACGTCCTGTTCACGCACCTGTATCGCTGAGGAGAGGAGACATGCCCATCCGACCGCCGCGTCCGGCCGCCGCCCTCGCGCTCCTCCTCGCGGCGTCCGGCGGCGTCGCGCGGGCCGACGACGCCGAACTGCACACCTTCCACTGCCTGCACGGCTGTCCCATCGGCGCGCCCGGCATCGACGACATCGTCGTGCGGGAGATCTACACGCTCGCCTCCAACGATCTCACGAAGATGGCGGACTGGGTCGCGTATCGGGTGACGCCCGCCTCGATCGGTCCGTCCGGCGAGCGCGCCTGGTCCGCCGATCCGTGGCTCGATCCCGCGGAGACGCTGGAGAAGGAGGATTACGAGGAGGCACCCAGGACCCTCGGCATCGACCGGGGCCATCAGGCGCCGCTAGCGGGCCAGTCGGGAACGCCGTTCGCCGCCGACACGCACATCCTCTCCAACATCACGCCCCAGGGGGCCGCCCTGAACCAGGGGCCGTGGCAGCGGCTCGAGGCGAAGGAGAATGATCTCGCGCGGACGCGGAACACCGCCGTCTACGTCCTGACCGGTCCGCTCTTCGAGCGCGTCATGCCCCCCCTGCCGAAGGCCGACGAGCGCCATCGGGTGCCTTCGGGCTACTGGAAGGTGCTGGTCACGACGGACGGGCGGCTGGCGGCGTTCATCATGGACACGGCCGCGCCGAGGACGCTCGACTACTGCGCCGCCCGCGTCACGCTCGACGAGGTCGAACTGAGGTCCCGCCTCGGCATGTTCCCTCGCCTCGCCAGACGCGCCTTCGCAGACCTGTCGCCCGAACTGGGATGCCCGGCATGACCAAGCGGTTCCCGACCTTCGGTCGTGCCTGGGGCCTCGTCCTTCCCGCGGTGCTGACGACGTCGTGCGCGACCGCGCCCTCCGCCGACCTGACCGGCTTCGGGCGGGCGGCCGGCGCCCTCCAGGCGGACGTCGGGGCATCCTTCACCGACGCCAACCGGCTCGCCCGTTCCGTGGAGGTGGACCGCTTCGTCCGCTCCGGCTCGATCGCCCTCTCCGAACGACGCTTCCCCCCGGCGGTGCCGCCGGAGGTCGCGGCGAAGTGGAGATCGGCACTCGGTGACCTCGCCCGCTACGGCAACCTGCTCGCGACGCTCACCGACGCACGCAGGGGCGGCATCCAGACGGACGCCTTCAGGCGTCTGGGCGCGGAGCTCAACACCGGCCGCGCGGCCGCGGATCTCGATCCGGGCATCGCCTCGGGCTTCGCCGCCCTCGCGGGCGCGCTCGTCGACCTCAAGGCGCAGGCCAGCGCCCGCGAGATCCTCAGGCGCACGGACCCCGACGTCCGCGCGCTGCTGACCGCGATGGCGGACGCCGTCGGATCCAGCGATGCCGAGGGCCTCCGCGGCACCGTCGCGACAAACTGGACCGCGGCCCTGACGAGCCATCAGCGGAACTACGCCGTCGCCGCCACCGACAGGGCGGATGCACGCCAGAGACAGATCGTCGCGGACTATCTGGCCGGCCTCGACAGGCGCGACGCCCAGCTCGCCGGTCTGGCGACACTGAGGGCGTCGCTGCTGGGCCTCGCGGACGCCCACGCGGCCGCGGCCGCCGGCTCCCTTCGGCCCTTCGACGAGATGCTCAAGGACGTGAACGAGAGGGTCGCCCGGACCGAGGCGACGTACAAGGCGCTGGATGCGGCAGGAGGGAAGAGATGACCGGTCATGACGTCCGAGGGGGGCCGACCGACGAGAACCCCGACCTGGCCAGGATGCACGGCGAACTCGTGGCGCTCGTGGCGCGGCTGGAGAGTTCGATCGACGACGCGCCGACCGCCGCCGCCATCGGCGCCATCTCGGACCAGATCATCGAGGTGAACGCTCGGGCGACCGCCGCCGGGCGCCTCCTCCTCGTGAAACGGTCGGACGAGATCGCCCGCCTCGCGCGCCGCGTCTCGGCGGCGATCCCGGGGATCGAGGACGACATCCGGGATCTCGATCGCTTCGAGCGCGTCGTCGCAGGCGTGGCCGGCGTCCTCGACGCCGCCGACGCCGCGATCGGCGCGGCGACCCTCCTGACCCGCTGAACGCCCGGCGGAGCCGTGGCCGGCACGGCGGGATCGGGTCGTCCGATCGCGATCGGCACGGCGGCTCCGTCCCGCCGGGC